>NZ_JBSWWX010000005.1:0-509752 GCF_056160305.1 Planctobacterium sp. AWM4_229
GCTTTTCCGCAGCATTCCAGGTAGGTGCCAACGCAGGTCAAACTATTTCTGTTAACTTATCTTCAAGCGATGGTGCCAGCTTCGGTGCATCAGGTTTGGGTGTAGGTACGGTGGATATTTCAACAGTTGCAGGTGCTTCAGGCGCACTAACCTCAATCGATACGGCGATTTCTTCTATCGGTGCACAACGTGCTGAGCTGGGTGCTTTACAGAACCGTTTTCAGTCTACCATTCGTAACCTGAGTAACGTGTCTGAGAACTTATCAGGTGCCCGTTCACGTATCAAAGATACTGACTTTGCTACTGAAACAGCCAGCCTGACGCGTAACCAGATTATCCAGCAGGCCAGCACTACCGTACTTGCTCAGGCGAATCAGCGTCCTCAGTCAGCGTTATCACTGTTGGGTTAATAGGATTGTAGGTCATATGTAGGTCCTGCTTTAGCTACAAGGATGTAGTGAATGCCGATTTTGTCGGGAACAAAAATCGGCGAGCTGGACAAAGATGTCAAACCAAACACCTTTGTCCGACTGGTCTTTTTTTGCTCCCTGCAAAAAAGACATACACACCATCCATGGTGTTAAAGTCGAACCTACAGTTCAAACGATTTCTACCCATATGAAATATTATCCGCCGGGAGGTAGTGTGAAAGCCCATTAAAGCCGGATAGTATTGTCACGATTTATACTCATTTTCCTAACGTGAGTTTGGCCAAAGCTTTCTAGCTTTGGCTTTTTTCTTTTGTCTGTTTTCATAAAATTGATGATGTTCCACGGTTCCCAAGGAAGAACCTGCTAGCGACTTCTAATTTATCCTGTTTACAGAAGTAGCCATTTATTTGACGCTAAATTACACCCTGTGTTTTATCAACAAAAGCCCAGTGAAAGTCCAATAAAAGCCAATAAAAACAAATGATTGAAAAAAAGTTTGGTTTTTTGTTCAAGGTTTAAGTTTAGCAGGCGATAACCCTATGTGAGAGAGCCAGTGCAACAGTTTCAAGATACTACCCATATCCAGAACTGTTGTTGTTTTAAACTTTAAGACCTGTTCCACAGGTCGGATCCCAGATCTATATTTACCCAATATAGCTGGATCGAGAGTGTAGGAGAGACATCATGTCTTTATTCGTTAATACTAACGTATCCTCACTGAATGCTCAGCGTCAGCTGTTTGATTCAGGTAATGCGTTATCCACTTCATTTGAACGTTTATCTTCAGGTTTCCGTATCAACCGTGCTGCTGACGATGCCGCAGGTCTACAGATTACTGATCGTTTTCAATCTCAAATCGAAGGCTTAAACCAATCAGTTCGTAATGCTAACGATGCGATTTCACTGGTGCAAACTGCTGAAGGCGCATTGTCAGAAACTACCACATCACTGCAACGTATTCGTACCCTTGCTATCCAGTCTCAGAATGGTATTAACTCTTCTGCTGACAGAGCTGCACTGCAACAAGAAGTAACCGCCTTGGTCGCTGAACTATCAAGAATTGGTACAGACACTAACTTTGCAGGTAATTCACTGTTAAGTGGTGGTTTTTCTGCTACATTCCAGGTTGGTGCTAACGCAGGTCAGACTATCTCTGTCAACCTTTCATCTTCCAACGGTGCTAGCTTTGGTGCTTCCGGATTGGGTGTGGGAAGTGTAGACATTTCGACGGCTTCAGGTGCCTCTGCTGCTTTAGCGTCAATAGATACAGCTATTTCATCAATCGGTGCACAACGTGCTGAGTTGGGTGCTTTGCAGAATCGTTTTCAGTCTACTATTCGTAACTTGAGTACGGTTTCTGAGAACTTATCTGGCGCGCAATCTCGTATCAGAGATACAGACTTTGCTACAGAAACTGCGAACTTGACGCGTAATCAGATTATCCAGCAGGCAAGTACCTCAGTATTAGCTCAGGCTAATCAGCGTCCTCAGTCAGCATTATCTTTATTGGGATAATCTAGAAAAATTTATCTTGCCAGGAGGTAGTGTTGAGGACTTTTTGAGCAAGATAATACAAAGCCGGCTAAGAAGCCGGCTTTTTTTTGTTTCTGCTCTTCAGAGCATAAAATGAGCGCCAATTATTTGACAAAAAGTAGCTTCGTAAGTTAATGAATAATAAGAAGAAAATGAAATATATTAAAAATAGTCAAAAAAAAGTTAAAGGAATTTTTTACTGCTGACGATACATAAGCACAGGCACTGAGCAACTAATAAAAACAACAAGCCGGGTCTGACTAAGTAAAGAATAAAAAACAGCTTACTTAGTAATTAGAGCGAAATGCTCAATTAATACCAAAATCGTTAGGAGAAAAAAAATGGGTTTATTTGTAAATACCAATGTTTCATCATTAAATTCACAACGTCAGTTGTTTAACTCTGGCAACGCATTAAGCACATCGTTTGAGCGTTTGTCTTCTGGTTTTCGCATTAACCGAGCTGCAGATGATGCCGCAGGTTTGCAGATCACCGATAGAATGACCACTCAAATTCAAGGCTTGGATCAATCAGTGCGCAACGCCAATGATGCTATCTCACTAGTGCAAACTACTGAGGGTGCATTAGGCGAGTCAACAACGGCTTTACAGCGTATTCGTACTCTGGCTATCCAGTCTCAGAATGGTATTAACTCTTCTGCTGACAGAACGGCATTGCAACAAGAAGTAACAGCTTTGGTGGCAGAGCTTTCAAGAATAGCAACAGATACGCAATTTGCTGGTAATAATATCTTATCAGGTACTTTTTCCGCGCAATTCCAGGTAGGTGCAAACGCTGGACAAACTATCTCAGTAAACCTGTCTTCTACAGACGGTTCCAGTTTTGGTGCGTCAGGTTTAGGTGTGGGTACCGTTGATATTACCAGCGCAGCAAATGCTTCTTCGGCACTAACTGCAATCGATACGGCGATCTCCGCAATTGGCGCACAGCGCGCAGAATTGGGTGCATTACAAAACCGTTTCCAGTCTACAATTCGCAACCTGTCTAACGTCTCTGAAAACCTGTCTGCTGCAAGATCACGTATCAAGGATACCGACTTCGCGGTAGAAACGGCTGAACTGACTCGTAATCAGATCATTCAACAGGCCAGTACGACTGTGTTGTCACAGGCCAATCAGAGACCTCAATCGGCACTAAGCTTACTTGGATAATATTCAAGAAGAGTAATTGCTTGAAAAGCTTTTGAACCCTCAATCTCAGGGATGAGATTAAGTCGCCGACTTACGAGACCAACGCCAGGAGGTAGTGTGAGGTATTGAGGTATAGGCCATCAATCCCGCAAGTCGACGCAGAGCTTTCGCTCACTCTATAGCATAGGCTTTTGTAGAACAGTTGCCCAGCTATTTCGACAGTCAAAATATTAACTGTCGTGTAATATAAAGCAGTAAGCGTGCCAAAGATTTCAGAAACAAAGAAAAATTGAAAATTAGTTGCTAAATTAAGGTCGAATTCTTAAACAGCGTTTTCTTTAGTACACAGAATTATAGGTTTTTCTTTGCAAAACAAATGGGTAGGTTTTGCAAAGAAGCAGAGAAGGTAAAAAGTCAGCGGTGACTACAATCTCTAAAGTTTAAAACAGTATGGCTCTTATACTTTTTTGTTTAGAAATTACCTTCTCGATTTTATTCAAAGCTAACACGGATTATGTAGGCTGTGCTGATAAGAACTTAATTGGTCATCAGCAAACTAAACAGGGATTTGCAATGTTGGTAGTTGTTTTAATGAGGGTAGGAAATGAGAGGCCGCCTCAGAAACGCCGACTAACAGGACCGAGAGTGTAGAAGTATGGTTGAGAGGCCAGTAATTCTTCCCAAATCCTGTAGTCGGGCGACAAACTTAAATGTCGGATTAAATGCCGACAAAATTAACAGGTAGGTTCGAATTTATTCGAACAGTGGTCTCCAAATTAAGAGACTTGTCGGAATAAATTCCGACCTACAAAATAAAACGCCGACTAGCAGGACCGAGAGTGTAGAAGTATGGTTGAGAGGCCAGTAATTCTTCCCAAATCCTGTAGTCGGGCGACAAACCCAACGATTTATCTGAAGTTCCTTCGGGATAAATCGTTAATAATTGTTCGACCTATGTCGAGCTAAGTCTGGTTCTCAATCAGACAGTAAAAACGGTTTTTGTATCACTGCTAATAATTAATAACACAGCGCCAGTGAAAACGCCGACTAGCAGGACCGAGAGTGTAGAAGTATGGTTGAGAGGCCAGTAATTCTTCCCAAATCCTGCAGTCGGGCGACAAAACCCATTGCTCGTTCTCCTAACGTGAGCAATTTAGCCGGGTCTTCGGACCTGGCTTTTTTATTTCTTCGCCAGTGAATCCATCATTCAAACAAAGCGATTTCAATTTCGTTGATTCAGATATTCACTTTCCATGCCAGTTTTACCGTCAAAGTTTTGAACACTGAAAATACACTTTCATTCTACCGTTGTCCGAAGCATTACTCATGCCAACTATTTGGTTATCTATGAAATGTATGGAATCGCAGCAGAAATAGGAAAGCTCGGCCGTCATAAGTTTTGAAAAGGGCGTTGAAATTCTCTTTTTTTAATTCGTATTTAGCTCGAAGTGTGCTTTTTGCTTGGTGATAAACCTTAATTCAATCAATGGCTTAGGTGTAGCTTTGAAAATAAATTAAAAAATTTCAAAAAAATCCTAAAGAAGCTTCAGAGAATGCCGATACCTATTGTTGAGGGGTATTGCGGGTTTTGTTTTTTTGGTTTCGAGTGAGGTCGAAACACAAAGAGCAAAACAAGTTTAACGTCAGCACTCTCGACTGACAAAAAAGTAGGCGAACTAGTGGCTCTCTCTTAAGTTAACTGGTTCTCAGGAGGTATAACATGGGTATTTTCGTAAATACAAACGTTTCGTCATTAAATGCGCAACGTCAATTATTTAACTCAAACGATGCGTTAAATACTTCATTTGAAAGACTGTCATCTGGTTTCCGTATTAACCGGGCGGCCGACGATGCGGCAGGTTTGCAGATTTCTGCGGAATTAACCAGCCAGATTCAAGGTATTGATCAGTCTGTTCGAAATGCAAACGACGCAATTTCATTGGTACAGGTTGCTGAAGGTGCCTTGTCTGAAACGACAACATCCTTGCAACGTATCCGTACATTGGCTATCCAGTCTCAGAATGGTATCAACTCATCTGCCGATAGAACGGCGTTGCAACAAGAAGTAACTGCACTGTTATCTGAATTGTCACGAATCGGTGCCGACACGCAATTTGCGAATGTGAACATCCTTGATGGTGGCTTTTCTGCTACTTTCCAGGTAGGTGCAAACGCAGGTCAAAGTATTTCAGTTAACCTTTCCAGCTCTAATGGCGCAAGCTTTGGTGCTTCAGGTTTAGGTGTGGGCAGTGTTGACATTTCAACGTCAAGTGGTGCTTCGGCAGCTTTAGCATCAATCGATACAGCGATTTCGTCAATTGGTGCACAACGTGCAGAGTTAGGTGCCTTGCAAAACCGTTTCCAATCAACTATCCGTAACTTGTCTACAGTGAGTGAAAACCTAAACGGTGCACGTTCACGTATTCAGGATACCGATTTTGCTTCAGAAACGGCGAATCTGACCAGAAATCAAATTGTCCAGCAGGCCAGTATCTCGGTGTTGAGTCAGTCCAATCAGCGTCCGCAAAGTGCATTGGCTCTGTTGGGATAATTGCTGTTTTATTGATTTTGCCTGATTGCAATGTCATCAAGTGAGATTGCAATCGCTTTTACCTAACAGGAGGTGAAAGATGGAAATTGATTTAGCACAAACAGGTTTTAATGCTAATCTGACACAAAATACACAACCCGCTGTCGTGCGCAGAAGTGAAGAACTGCAGGCCGAAAACGACAACGAAAGCAGCAACAACAGCCGTGCTGCAAGTCGTTCAAATTTTCGTGAAACGCCTAATGTTTCTGAGCCACAAGCCGATAACAACAGCATAGGTGAAGAATCTTCGGTACAGGATATTGAAAATGCTGTATCTGAAGTGAGAGATTTTGTGCAGTCTCAGAGAACGAATCTAAACTTTTCGTTTAACGATGACTCTAATCGTTCAATCGTACAAGTAACAGATTCGGATACGGGAGAATTGATCAGACAAATACCCTCAGAAGAGGTTCTGGCGTTGTCAGACCGAATCAGAGGCTTACAGTCTGATGTCGGTGAAGCCGTAGGAGTACTGTTTAGCAAAGAAGTCTAGTAGAGGTAAATCATGGGCATTCAGAGTTTAGGGGTTGGTTCAGGCTTAGCGCTTGATGATCTTGTTACTCAGCTAATCGATGCTGAGCGTGCACCAAAAGAAGAGCGTTTAAATGAACGTGAAGAGACTCTGGATGCCACTATTTCTGCTATTGGATCACTAAAGTCCAAAGTTGACGAGTTTCAGGACTCGGTCGAAGAACTCAAAAACGACTACAACCTCAACGCCCGTGAGCCCTCCATTGATCATCCTACCGAGCCTGACGAAGGTGATACGGGTCCATTCACCATGGAAGCGTCTACCAGTGCCATTGAAGGTGATTACGAGATTGCCGTTGCGCAGTTAGCTTCAGGTACCGAATATCGTACAGCAGACGGCACATTTACCGATACCGACGATACTTTATACACTGGCGCAGGTACGACCGTTACATTCAATTTCGAATCTTCCAGCGATAGTTTTGCTGTTAGTGTCACCACTAATATGACGCTGCAAGAATACGTAAACGCCATTAATAGCTCTGATGACAATATACAAGATGATGGCACAACCAAGCTGGTGAATGCGATTTTACTGGACACTGGTACGACAGATGGTCCCAAAATTATCTTTGAATCTCTGCTTACCGGTAGTGGTAACGATTTGAGGATAGTGAATGAAGATGGCGACGCCGAACTGGCCTCAGTAACCAGCCATACTAATGATGGTGGTGGCGGTTATAACGCTGACCAGGACCTAAGCACCAATACCGGTGACGAAGCTAAAGTTGATGCGGCAAATGCTCAGGCTTACGTAAATAATGTGCTGGTAGAGAGTAGCACCAATGAATTTGAAAACGTCATCCCTAACGTTTCATTTGAAGCCTTTGAGGTGTCCGAAACTGACGCATCAACAGCAACAGGCTTTGCTGCCTCAAGTGTAACTATAGGTAACGATACTGAAGGCTTAAAATCAAAAATTCAGGATTTCATCGATAACTATAACTCATTAGTCGACGAAATCACCCGCTTGACCAGATACGGTGAATCTGAGTTGGAAGACGATGGCGCTTTAGCCGGTGATTTTATGGTAAGAAGTATCCAATCTGGCATACTAAGTGCATTAACAACCACTGTGTCAGATAATAGTCTGGGCAGTGTTTTTAACATTGGTCTGTCGTTCGATGACGATGGTAAGTTAGAAATCAGTGCTGTAGACGAATTTGGTATTGGCAGTGGAGACGAACGCCTTGACGAGGCGTTAGAAGACAGTTTCGATGATGTGGCGGATTTGTTTACAAACAGCACCAATGGAGTCGCTCAGTCCTTATATGATTTTCTCTATGAATATACAACGTTCGGCGGTTTACTGCGTGATAGAGAGGATGATTTAAAGAGCGAAAAAGACCTATTAGCAGACGAACGTGAAGCATTTGAATTGAGAATGTTGTCGTTTGAACAGATCCAACGAGATAAGTATATTGCGCTGGATAAAACCGTTTCATCATTGAATAATACCGGTAATGCATTGTTCGCTGCGCTAGGCGGACTATAGAATTTAAGGGTGTAAAATGGGCTTAAAAGGTATTCAGGCGTATAAAAAGGGTAGTTTAAAACAAGACCTATCTACCGCTGATCCGCACAAGATTACATTGATGTTGATGCAAGGTGCGTTAGAGAAAATGGCCATGGCCAAAGGCAGTATTGAACGCAAAGAGTTCGAATCGAAAGCACAGCATCTTTCTAAAGCCACTTCTATTCTTGTTAATCTCAGAGATACCATTGATCTGGAAATAAAAAGTGAAGTAGGCGAAAATCTTTATGCGCTTTATGATTACATGGTGCGTCGACTTACAGATGCTAGTATTCAGAATAGCTTGAAGATTATGGATGAAGTGATTAATCTCATGTTACCCATTAAGAATGCTTGGGCAGAGATTCCTGAATCAGCGAAACAGGAAGCTTACGAAGCCCAGCGACAAAAACACCAAGCGGTTTGAATAAAATACCTTTCTTTTCTGACAAAGAGCCTGAAAGTATTCAGGAAAATTCTTCGGCGATTCAGGAGATTTTATCTGCTGAAGAATTTGATGCTGAAAAGCTGCAGCAAGCAGTCGAAGACAGAGAAAAGCTCGTTGCCGGTTTTTTGCAGTCTGAACAAGCTTCCGATAAGAGTTTGCTGCAAGATTTGCTGAAGACCAATGAAGAATTAACTGCATTGGTGGATGACATGAAAGTTGAACAGCAAGGTGTGCTGGTGGGTTTTTTAAGAAACCGCAAAGCGGTGAAAAAATACAAAAAATAATAATAAAGCTTCCTGAACATGAGAGAAGCAAGTACAGAGGATCGCTTATGTTCAACAATAAGAGTGTACTAATCACTGGCGGTACCGGTTCATTCGGACATCGTTTTGTTTCTCACCTTTTAACGCACTACAAACCTCGTAAGCTGATAATTTACTCCCGCGATGAGCTGAAACAATTTGAAATGCAACAGAAGTACAACGCAAAGTGCATGCGTTATTTCATCGGCGATGTACGCGACAAAGAACGTCTGAAAGCAGCAATGCGCGACGTGGATTATGTCATACATGCTGCTGCATTAAAGCAAGTTCCAGCCGCAGAATACAACCCTAATGAATGTATTAAGACCAACATTCATGGGGCTCAAAATGTTATTGATGCCGCTATTGAAACTAATGTAAGTCGTATTGTCGCGCTTTCTACGGATAAAGCTGCAAATCCGGTAAATCTGTATGGTGCAACCAAATTAGCCTCTGACAAATTATTTGTGGCTGCAAATAACATCAGCGGGGCGAAAGGTCCGAGATTCTCTGTGGTTCGGTATGGTAATGTTGTAGGGTCTCGCGGGTCCGTTGTGCCTTTCTTCCGGAAGCTATTAAATGAGGGAACTAAGATATTACCTATCACCCACATGGAAATGACACGATTTTGGATCACCCTCGACGAAGGTGTTGAATTTGTTGACAAGAGTTTCAGACGTATGCGCGGAGGAGAAATCTTTGTTCCAAAGATTCCGTCCGTCAAGATTACCGATTTAGCCTATGCTATGAGTGAAAATAATGAGTTTGAAGTCATCGGGATACGGCCTGGAGAAAAATTACACGAAGTGATGGTGCCTGAAGAAGTGGCGCATCACTCGCTAGAGTTTCACGATCACTTTGTTATTACCCCGCCTATTACATTTTTTGATAAAGATATCAATTATTCCGAAAATAAACTCGGTGAAGTTGGAAATCCGGTAGACGAAAAGTTTGAATACAATTCTGGCACAAACCCCCATTTTTTGACAATTGAACAAATCAAACAACTTGATAAAGACAATCCATGATTCATTACGGAAAACACAACGTTAATGAGGAAGATGTGGCGGCGGTTTGTGATGTGCTGCGAAATCAACACTTAACCCAAGGTCAGCAGGGAGTTGAATTCGAAACTGCCCTTTGTCGGTACACGGGGGCAGAGCATTGCATTACGGTTAACAGCGCAACATCGGCATTACATATTGCTTGTTTAGCGCTGGGTATCGCAGAGGGAGACACAGTTTGGACTAGTCCAAACTCATTTGTAGCCTCGGCCAATTGCGTTTTATATTGTGGTGCAAGCGTTGACTTTGTGGATATCAACCCCGTTAGTCATAATATCGACATTGGTACCTTACGTACTAAATTAGATGCTGCGAAACGTTCAGGACAGCTGCCAAAAGCCATTATTGTTGTGCACTTTGCGGGTAACTCCTGTGAAATGAGCGAGCTGCAACAACTTTTGAAGCCACTAAATATCGCGCTTATCGAAGATGCCTCCCATGCGTTGGGCGGAACTTACCTTGATAAACCCGTGGGGAACTGTGAGTTTTCAAGTTTTTGTGTGTTTAGTTTCCACCCAGTCAAATCTATGACTACTGGCGAAGGTGGTGCCTTGATAACTAATTGCCCGGATTTGGCGAAAAAAGCCAGGTTATATGCAAAGCACGGTGTTACAAGGGTAGTTTCTGATTATAGACACTTTACAGGGCAGCCTTGGGAATATGAACAGCACTTATTGGGATTGAATTACAGACTGAGTGACATCCAATCTGCTCTAGGTATTTCTCAATTAAAAAGGTTAGATTCTTTTATCGCTATACGCAGACAATTGGTGGCCAGATATAACAAGCTTCTGGCAGGTTTGCCGTTAAAATTGCCAATTGAGAACCCGCAAACCAAGTCAGCATGGCATTTGTACGTGGTTCAGCTGATTAACCATGAGCAAAGAGCCGTATACGACTATATGTTGTCAAAAGGTGTGCAACTTAATGTTCACTACATTCCGATTCACTTGCAGCCCTATTATCAAAAATTAGGGTTTTGTGTTGGAGATTTTCCGGTTGCAGAAAACTATTACAAGATGGCATTAACTTTGCCTCTGTATCCTGACCTGACGGAATCTCAACAGGATTTTGTCGTTGCAACTTTAAAAGAGGCCTTAGATTGAAACTGGCGATTATACCCGCTCGTGGTGGCAGTAAGCGCATACCAGGAAAAAATATTAAGTTATTCGCGGGAAAGCCGCTAATCAATTATTCGATTGAGGCGGCCATCAATAGTGGGTTATTTGATAAGGTCATTGTCTCCACCGACAGTGAAGAGATTAAACAACTGGCGATTTCACTTGGGGTAGATGTGCCCTTCATACGTCCAGAAAGCCTGTCAAACGATGTTGTAGGAACTCGCCCTGTTACCAACCACGCCATTGAATTTTGCCAACAGCATTTTTTTGAACCGGAATATGTGTGTTGTATTTATGCCACCGCCCCGTTTCTTGAGCAAAAGTATCTTGAGGCCGGTTTACGGGCGCTGGAACTGGACAATAAATTTGATTTTGCTTTTTCAGTGACGAGTTTTCCCTTCCCAGTTCAGCGAGCCTTGGTAAAAGCTGGAAGCGGACTGAAACCTATGATGCCGGAGAACATAAACAAGCGATCCCAAGATTTGGAGGAAGTTTATCATGATGCTGGGCAGTTTTATTGGGGGAGAACCGATGCTTGGTTGTCCAACAAAGTGGTGTTTTCTGAAAACAGCTATCCGGTTGTGTTGCCCAGGCATTTAGTTCAAGATATTGATACACAAGAAGATTGGATAAGAGCGGAGTTAATGTACCGCGCTTATGTCCATGACCGATAAGGAGTTTGCCGGTGGCAGTACCCGCAAAAATTCTCATTATACGGATGCTCGGACTTGGTGATGTTACCTGCATTGGCATACCAGCGATTCGTTATATTAAGTCAAAGTACCCCGAAGCTGATGTTTCTGTATTGACCTTCTCTGCAGGGGCGGATGTCATTAAGCTGGCTGAGCCTGATGTAGACATTTTAAAGATGGAAAAGGACGAATGGCCTGACAACATCATTCATGCGATGGAACGTTTTTTAATGTTGGCAGAAAAAATCATCGGCCAGGAATACGAGCAGATTATCAATTTGGATACCTGGTTTATGCCTTGTTTTCTGGCTCGTTTTTTAAAGGATGCCGGAGAAAACCTGCAGGGGAACTTCATGTCGATTCCTGTTGCCGAACTGATTGATCAACTAGACAAGCAAACGCTGCAGCATGATTACGTTCACAATCCTGCTAATTATATGCAAAGTACTTTCTTCGGTATGGCGCGTTGGCATACACCTTGGTGGGAATATGGCACTGTCCCGGATTTTGGTTATCCGGAATTTTACTTGCGCCAGTGTTGTGGCTTTTCCGATATTGAAATGAACATGCAAATCCAAACGGAAAGTAGTCACAAGTTAGACAAAATTGCGAACAAGCAAAAAGTTATTGCTCTGGCCACTGAAGCGCGAACTAGTGAGCGTTCCTATCCGTATGGCAAAGAGCTGCAAAAATTACTAGAAAAAGCGGGTTTTCACGTCTGGTCGGAATTTGATGGCTCTCAGCCAATGCGTAAAACGTTGAGTATGTTGAAAAGTAGTGACTTACTCATTACTGTTCCATCGGCTCCTCAGTGGTTGGCCACAACGGTTGATTGTCCAAGTTTGGTGATTGTGGGTGAAGTCGATGCGCGAACACTAATGCCAGATTATGCGACAGAGTCATCTAGCACACCTATTCCCGCTGCAGAACTAGTTGAAAGTGTAACATCACTTTTCGATGAAGCGGGCTGAGCATGGCAAGACAATTTGAGCAGCAATTCAATATAGGTGAATTTTCAATTGGTTCCGGCCGACCTTTTATTATTGCTGAGTTGAGTGGTAATCATAATCAAAGTTTTGAGCTAGCTATCGACATGATCGATGCCGCGGCTGAAGCGGGAGTCGATGCCATAAAGTTACAAACCTATACTGCGGATTCAATGACGCTGGATAGTGAGGCAACTGATTTTGTCATAGGGGAATCTGACAGCCTTTGGGCTGGAGAAAAATTACATTCTTTGTACCAAAAAGCGTCTACGCCTTATGAGTGGCATCAACCGCTTTTTGAACATGCCCGAAAAAGAGGGTTGGTTGCTTTTAGCTCGCCTTTCGATGAGGCAGCCGTTGAGTTTTTAGATGAACTTGATGTTCCTTGCTTCAAGATAGCTTCGTTTGAGCTAACCGATCTACCTTTGATTGCCTGTGCGGCTGCCAAGAAGAAACCATTGATTATGTCGACAGGTATGGCTTCTGTTGAAGAGATTGAAGACGCCGTCGCCACTGCCTATGATAATGGCTGCAAGCAACTTGTATTGCTCAAGTGCACCAGTACCTATCCGGCAGCGCCAACGAATACACATTTGAATACTATTCCAGATCTTCGTAATAAATTTGGTTGTATTGTGGGCTTATCTGACCACACACGTGGAATAGGTGCCGCGGTTGGCAGTGTGGCTTTGGGCGTAAAGGTAATCGAGAAGCACTTTGTATTAGATCGCTCTGCAGGTGGTGTCGATGCAGCATTCTCGCTAGAGCCCGCAGAATTCAAAATGTTGGCTGAAGAGAGTAAAACAGCATGGCAAGCTTTAGGTCAAGTTCAATACGGTGGCTCCGAGGCGGAGCAAAAATCCAAAAAGTATCGTCGTTCTGTTTATGTTTCTGCTGATATCAAAGCCGGAGAGGTCTTTACCAAAAGTAATCTAAAAGTGGTGCGACCTGCCTTGGGACTAGCACCCAAACATTATCATGAATTGCTTGGTAAAGTAGCCGCTTGCGATCTCAAATTAGGGCAAGCCATGAGCTGGGAACACGTTGTCGCTAAATGAGAGCTTATTTTCGTACCGAAGCTTCTAATACTGTTGGGATGGGGCATTTGATGCGCTGTGTAGCGCTTGCCCAAGCACTCAGCGAGCAATACATCAAATGTAGCTTTATCGTTCCCGTTGAATCCATACCATTTTGTTTGAGTCGTCACGACTGGGATTTTTCTCTCATTGCTTTGCCCGAAGAGCTAGCCATTAACGATGAGTATCGTTGGTTCAATGAACATGTTGATTTTACGGGTGATGTTTTGCTTGTGCTGGATAGCTATAAATTCACTGAACAATACATTTCAGGTATGTCGCAGTTACCTGCGAGCCTCGTTCTATTTGACGATTGTAACGATAGAGGCCAGCTAGAAGTTGATCTAATTATAAATAGCGCCGGAGGGGCTGACTCCTTAGGGTATGAGAAGACTGCGCCCGCTGCTCAGTTGTGCCTTGGTGAACAATACCGTTTGTTACGCCGCGAGTTTTTGGCAGAACTGCCACAACCCATGGCTAACCGAAACTCTCTTACCATTGTCATGGGAGGGACGGATCCACAAGGGTTATCTTTGAAAATTTTGCAGGAGTTAAGCCTGCAAGAGTTTGGCGGCCAAATCAGGCTTGTTACAACCAGCAATAACCCGGAACTAGAAGAGATTAAGTTATTCTGTGCCAATACCCTGTTAACAGTCCAGCTGGTCATCGATTGCCAGGATCTTGCAACGATTTTTTCTCATAGCCGTTTGACGCTATCTGCAGCGGGCTCTAGTCAATTCGAGCTGCTGGCTATGCATTGTCCCACAGTGCTTTTAGTGGTTGCTGACAATCAACTCAATGCAGCCCAAGCTTCTGAAAAGCAGCAGTGGTGCCAGTATTTTGATTTCAGGGAAACGAAAGAGATGGTCACTGTTATATCAGGGGTAAAACAGTTGTGGCAAAATGAACCTAAATTACAGTCCATGATGGATGCAGCACAGAAATATGCCGATACTAGAGGTTACGAGCGTATTTTAGATACAATTTCACTACTTGATTCGGAGCGGCTCGATGGGCGTTAAATTGAGTGGCTATGGAATTGATATGGTGCCAGTGAAGAGCCATCACCTGGAACTCTTACGCCAGTGGCGCAACTCCGATTTTGTGCGACAACAGATGGTGTCAAATGACATTATCTCGGCCACACAGCAATTAAACTGGTTTAACAATATCCGTACTTGTACAGACCAACAGCACTTTGTTATTCAATACAAAGAAGAAGCCATTGGCTCGGCAAATATCAAAACGTTGGGTGGTGAAGCGATAGCTCAGGCCAGCAAGTTGGAGCCCGGAATTTATATAGGCCATGAACGTTATCGTAGCAACATTCTGGCTTTTGCGCCTTCGCTATTGCTACTGGATTACTGCTTTGAAGATTTGGGTGTACAAGAGTTGTGTGCCAAAGTCAAAATAAACAATCAGGCTGCATTGAGTTATAACCTTAAACTTGGTTACCGGGAAGTCGATAAAGATAATGAGTATGTGCTGATCACATTGGACTATGAACGCTACTTGTTTAGCACGGTAACCTTAAAAAAATTGTTCTCGAGACAAACTAAATGACAAATAAAGAACTGCTATATCAAGCGTTTTCCAGCGCACTGAATATTGAGTTAAATCAGGTAACCGCTAATTTAACCTACAACACGATTGCGGAATGGGATTCGACTGCACATATGATATTGATTGCAGAAATTGAAGGTGTGTTCGATGTGATGTTGGACACAGATGACATCATAGATATGAGCTCTGTGCAAAAAGCGCAAGAGATCTTGCAAAAATACGATGTCGCCTTCTAATAACGGTTTTACTATGCCAGGACTTGATAACAAGGTTGTTTTAATCACTGGTGCAAGTCGAGGCATTGGTGCGGCTTGTGTAAAAAGCTGTCTTGCAGCCGGGGCAACAGTACTTGCAAATTGTCGCAATGCTGAAACTGCGGAAAAATTGTCGCTCGATATCGATGAAGAATCTTCTGAGCGTTTTTACTCTTTGATATATGACGTAACTGATAGTGAAGCACTAAAACAACAATTTAAGTTGATTCAGTCACAATTTGGTCAACTAGATGGATTAGTCAATAACGCTGGTGTTATGCAAGAACAAGCAATAGCCATGACTCGGAAGAAAGACCTTGAGGCTATGTTTGCCATTAATGTCAGCGCGGCATTCGAACACATACAGTTCGCTTCCAGGCTAATGATGCGCCAAAAGAAAGGCAGTATTGTTAATCTGGGTAGTATAGTGGGGGAATATGGAGCTAAGGGCCAGGCTGGATATGCGATGTCAAAAGCAAGCCTCTCATCGTTGTCCAAATCTGCAGCCAAAGAACTTGGTGTAGCAGGTATTCGCGTCAACTCGGTTGCTCCAGGATTTATAGAAACAGACCTAACTGCGCACTACAATGCGCAACAAAAGCAAGATATCAGAACTAACGTTGCGCTTGGAAGACTCGGTCTTGCTTCGGATGTGGCCAATGTGATTCGATTTTTATTGTCGGACGATGCGGTGTATGTATCCGGGCAAGTTATTGGCGTCGACGGCGCGTTGTCATTACCTTAGGTGGATCATTATTGAATGGCGATGTTCTGGCATTTTCCTGATTGTTTCAACGAGCGAACAGCGTTTACCTTTGAGGGTAACGATTACTCTTTTGCGCAGTTACAAACGTTAGTGTCAGACGCTAAAACAAAGTTGCCGCCCACGGGGACTTTGGTCTTTTTATTTTGTAAAAATGATATCGATACCATAGTGCATTATCTGGCCTGTTTGCAAAAGCAGGTTGCAGTGATGATGTTGGATGCTAGTTTGGCGGAAGAAATGAGTAGCGAACTCGTTGCCAAATTTCAGCCACAAGCTTTAATCAGGTCTGGAGAAGTTCAGCATACCGATTTCTCTCAACCTCCTGTTGATAGTCGACTCGCTGTTTTGTTGCCCACTTCTGGTAGCACTGGTGCCGCCAAGCAGGTGGCGTTAAGTTACGTTAACTTACAAGCCAACGCCGAATCAATCTGTGCTTATTTGCCTATTCTGGATAGCGATACCACCATCACAACACTGCCTTGCCATTATTCTTATGGCCTCTCGGTGCTCAATAGTCATTTATTGCAAGGGGCTCGCTGCCTGCTTACGGACACTTCAGTGATCAGCAAAGATTTTTGGCAGCATTTAGAATGTGATGGTATCACTAGCTTTGCTGGCGTTCCTTATACCTATGAGATGCTTCACAAGTTGCGCTTCCATCAAAAACAATTTCCGGCACTGCGTTACATAACACAAGCCGGAGGGAGACTTAAGCCTGAATTAACGAGTATTTACGCTCAGTGGATGCAGGAGCAAGGTAAAGCTTTTTATGTTATGTACGGTCAAACAGAAGCTACCGCCAGAATGGCCTGGTTGCCTCCTGATAAATTATCCAGAAAACCAGGCTCTATCGGTAATGCTATCCCAGGTGGGCATTTGTCGTTGTTGAAAGATTCAGAAGCTGATGATGCAGAGTATGGTGAATTGATTTATCAAGGACCCAATGTGATGTTGGGCTATGCTGACAACCGTGAAAGACTCGGTAAGTTTTCGCCCGTCGATGTGCTTAAAACAGGAGATTTGGCATGGCAGGATGATGACGGAGACTTTCATATTGTTGGACGTCGTAAGCGGTTTGTAAAAATCTTCGGACTAAGGATTGGATTGGATGAAGTTGAAAACTTTCTGGACGCAGTAGGAGTGGAGGCAAGAGTTTGTGGTAGCGACGATAAGTTGTTTGTCGCCGTGAAAAAAACAGACAGTTGCGCAGCTATAAAGCAGCAGCTGAGTCAGCGACTAAAGCTTCACCCCAGCGTTATCAAGGTTATTCAGTTAGAAAACTTTCCAGTGAATAGTAATCAAAAAACCGATTATCAGGCGATTATTTCACTTTTTGACCTGGAGAAAGCATGATACCGCAATTGGTACCGGAGCATTGGTTTGAGATTTCGCCATTTTCAATGCCACAAGCAGAGAAAGAGCTTCGTTTATTGGACACGCTAAAGTCGTTACATCAATATCATCAAACCCACTGTGTCGAATACAACAACCTATTTTCTCAAGTTGAGCTTTCGGATCTTGAAACATTTCCTTATCTGGCAGTGCGGCTTTTCAAACACTTGAGTCTGCGCAGTATTGCAGACTCTGATATTTTTAAAACTCTGTATTCATCTGGTACAACCGGGCAAGTTCCAGCAAAGATCATACTGGATCAGGAAACTAGTCGCAGACAATCTAAGGTGCTTGTAAAGGTTTTGCAAGACTTCATTGGTAAGCAAAGAATGCCTATGCTAATCATCGATCATCCTGGAGTAGTTAATAGTCGCGACAGCTATTCGGCCAGAGGAGCTGGTATTCAAGGAATATCTTTATTTGGACGTAAGCCTGTATTTGCTCTAAACGATGATATGTCATTAAACCTTGATGTAGTGCAAAGATTTAATGAAGAGCACAGGGATTTACCTGTTTTACTATTTGGCTTTACTTTTATGGTATGGAAACACTTTATCCAGAGTTTAAAAGCGCAAAATCTGAGACTAAACTTGAGTCGTGGGATGCTGTTGCATAGCGGAGGGTGGAAGAAACTCGAAGCAGAAAAAGTGAGTAATGCAACCTTTAAAGAAACTTGCAAAGATGTATTGGGGCTGAGCCAGGTGCATAATTTTTATGGAATGGCAGAGCAAGTGGGGTCAATATTTGTGGAATGTGAGCAAGGTCACCTACACGCGCCAGTCTATGCCGATATCATTGTTCGAGACCCGATTTCATTGGCTGTAGTGCCTGATAATGTGCAAGGTGTTATTCAGGTGCTATCAATTGTTCCAAGCAGTTATCCGGGCAATTCTTTGTTAACTGAAGATTTGGGCACGATTCTCGGGGTAGACGACTGTTCATGTGGTCGCAAAGGCAAGTACTTTAGTGTGGCGGGTAGAATGGCTAAAGCGGAAGTTAGGGGATGCAGTGATACAGTCGCACAATAATCTGAATGAAATCGAATATCTGGTGGCGCCGCTGGCAAATAAGCGGGAAGGTTGCCCTGTTGAATTCGTGTTGGATGCACCACTATTGTCCCCCTTTTCTAATGTGACAATCGCCTTTTTAAACCAGCTAAGTACCAGACTACTCAAAGGTGTAAACACTGAATTGAGTCCAGAGCTGGTCAGTTTAGGCTATTGGATTCGGCCCGCTCAGTTAAAAAAGTTTGAACGGCAATTTCGCTGCGATGACGACATTGTCAATAAACCCTTGGGCTGTGTATTGCATATCGCGCCCTCCAATGTCGATATCCAATTTTTTTACAGTTGGGTCTTATCGCTTCTGATGGGGAATACAAATATCGTGCGTGCTTCGCAGGTTGAATCAGAGATGAAAACTCAACTAGTGACCATTCTGGCAGAGCTGCTGAGTCAACCAGAACATCGCACCGTCGCACAAAATAACCTGTTCGTGAGTTGGCCCCATAATGATGCGGTAACAGAGTTTATCTCGCGTAGGGTAAGTGCCAGGATGTTATGGGGGAGTGATGATTCAATAGCGCATATCCGCCAACTGCCTTGTCGTGTTGATTGTCGGGATATTGTTTTTTCGGATAAATATTCCATCAGTATTGTTGACATTGATGAGTTACAAGATGAGTGTCGTTTCGCTGAGGCACTGTCCCGTGATATCAGTGCTTTTTCGCAACGAGCTTGCAGTTCTCCTAAAGTCGTCTTTTGTTGCTCGGAAAATGCAGAAACGCCACAAAGGTTGCTCGAAGAAATAAATAAATTGGGAAGCAAGAACAACTTTAGCCCCGGCAGAACGGTAAATCATCTTGTTACAGAGCAATTGTTAGGCGCAAAAGGGGTATTGCAAGGCGTTATTAGTTTACCCAACACTCAAGTTTTGCAGCTGCGAGACTTTTCCCCTTCAATGTTAAGTTGGCACGCAGGGGAATCTCAGCTGTTTTGGGTTAATTTGACAACACCGGAACAAGTAATTGAATATATTGACGAAAAATGTCAAACAATTAGTTATTTCGGCGTCGAGAAAGAGCGCTTATTAAGCTTAGTAAAGCAGATGCCGATAAATGCAATAGATAGGGTGGTTCCTCTGGGGAGCGCACTTGAATTCGATGTCATCTGGGATGGTTATGATTTATTTTCTCAGCTATCAAAAACAATCACGGTAAGTTAACAACGAAGTATGATGAATAGCGATTTAGATAAACTACGTGATAAATCTGTCTTTATTTTTGGGGCAGGTCTTGCTGGTAGTTCAGCGCTGGAAAACCTTGAAGAGTCGGTCCGGGTCAAGGGATTTATTGACAATGACACAGCAAAAATTGGGGAAGAAATATTGGGTTATACCGTGTTTAGTCCAGAACATCTCAGAACGGCTGTTTTTGATTTTGTCTTGATAGCCAGTGAGTATTTTGAACAAATCAGCAACCAATTAGTCGCCCGTTTTGCTATTAGCCGGGAAAGTATTGTGATTTTGCCTGCCCGTATGCTCAAGTCCGTGTCTTTGGGGCAATCCGCAGATACCCAGTGCAATGCCCTGCGTGTACTTTTTACGGTAACCCAGTGCCTTAATGAGAATGCAGTAAACTATTATGTAGATGCCGGAACGTTGCTGGGTATCTTTCGAGATGGACGCCTGATTCCATGGGATGATGATCTTGATTTGGCTGTTAATGCCGATGATTTGGATGAGCTCAAAAAGGCTATGAACGTGGCGATGATGCAACTAAGTCAAGAGTTCCAGTGTCAGTGGAAACTAACAGAACACATTTCGACAAAGCGCTATAAAGCTGTACCTGAAGGCGCAATCCGAAGCTTCAAATTACAACCTGTTAATAGTGAAATTGAGTTGCCGATGATGGACTTTTTCGTCAAATACATAGACGGTGACAGGATGGACTACAGTTTAGCTTCTCGCGGTATCTCAATGCCTGCTTCGCACCTACTCAATACCGTAGAGTATGAATTTAAGCAGCAAACCATTCGCTTTCCTCAGAGTGTCGAAGAATATCTAACCTCTCATTACGGAGATTGGCAAACACCAGTCAGAGATTGGAATCTAAGTATGTTGAAAAATGCTACGGTTTATTGAGAGTAATCATGCCTAAAGTCGTTTTAACCTATGGTACCTTCGATTTATTTCACATCGGTCATTTGCGTATGTTACGCCGTTTACGTGCCTTGGGAGACGAATTGATTGTGGGGGTTTCCACCGACGAGTTTAATCAATTAAAGGGTAAGCAGAGCGTTTATTCATATCAGGAACGGGCTGAGATTGTCTCGGCTCTTGAATGTGTCGACCGGGTTATTCCTGAATCCAATTGGGAACAAAAAGAAAGCGATATTAAGCAGTATGATGTCAGTATTTTTGGTATTGGCGAAGATTGGCAGGGAAAGTTTGACGAATTAGAAGCGCGTTGCAAAGTCGTGTATTTACCTCGAACTCCCAGCATTTCTTCAACTGAAGTGAAAAGGGCTTTGTCATCATTGGATAGCGAAAAGATCAAGGCGATAAAAGCAGGGCTGGATAGTGTTTTGAACATTGTTAAGGCGCTTGATTGACACTGGGTAACTTAATGTGAAGAAAGTTGATGGTGCCAATGGATAACGAGCTTCCGCAGAAAATAGACTTTGTAATATATTGGGTTGATGGTGCTGATCCCGCTCATGTCGAAAAGCGGAAGCATTATTTAAAGTCGTTTTCACTTCAAGATGCATCAAATAAAGAACAATCATTTGATGACTTAAGGTTTATTCAACATGATGAACTGCGTTTTTGTCTTCGCTCAATAGTGAACTACGCTCCTTGGTATAATAAAATTTTTGTGGTTACAGATAATCAATTTCCAGGTTTTTTGAATACCAGTTTAGTTTCTCAAGAGCGAATTGAGTTTGTCTCCCATCAAGAACTTTTTCACGGTTGCCAGGAGTATCTTCCCACCTTTAATTCCAGAGCGATTACCAGCAGATTGCATAGGCTTGAAAGGTTGAGTGAATACTATCTCGTTGGTAATGACGATGTCATGTTAGGTGGGAGAGTGGACAAATCCTTTTTCTTTAATGGTTTGCGCCCTGTCATATATGGTGACTGGATATCGAAACAGCAGAGGCCCGCTGGGTTGAATCAGCAAGGTATCCTAAATGGTGCAGCAATGATGGGCTATTCAGCGGATAGATTTATAATGCCAAGCCATGGCTTTTTACCTTTTTGTAAATCTGATATGTACCATTTGGAAAGCCAGTTTTCATATCAATTTCAGAGGAACATCTCCTATCGCTTTCGACACGAAGAGCAGTTCTTAGTGGAGTCTCTATATAATCACTTTTGTATTGCCAAAAATAAAGGGGTAATGGAAGATACTGTGCAAATGGTGCATTTTAGTTGCGAGTTATGCCGTATCGGTAGTGAAGAAAAAATCAATTTTCTGTTCGAATTGATTCGAAGTGGACAACGAAAGATGTTCTGTATAAACGAAATCCAATCACTTATTGCGCGAATGCCCGAAATATTATTGCGCTTGAGCACTATTTGCGGGCCCGCATTATCTTGTGAGCTTGGATAAAGGGGCCGTGATGATAGGTTTATCTAAAATTTATCGTTTTTTTACACCAGCGGAAGTCGTGTTAGTGGACAAGATACAAAAACTAAATCTGAGTGAAGTTGCTGTTTTTGGCATGGGGGATTTGGGGATCGCGGTTGTACAACGATTAAGTGACCGTGGCGTACGATTGTCGGCATGGTACGATTCAACCATTATTGACAACGGACACAGATTTATGGGGCATCATATTTATCCTCCTTCAAGTATAGTCGAGCACGACATAGAGACACTGGTGATTGCCAGTGAAGCTTTCGAATCAGATATCAAGACACAGTGCAAAAAAATCGGCTATTCGGGCCAATTAATTGGATTGTCAGATTAACTAAAGATACCAATAAAGAGTATTTTGCGCGGAAGGGGGAGTCCCCCTATGAGCGCTTTAGTTATTTATTTTTGAAATCTGCCGGTGTGGCACGCTTCTTCTGTGTGTAGAAACGTCGTTGTCAGACCATTATTCTTTGCAAACTGTAAAAACTCTTCCTGACTATAACGAAACGCATTAGAAGGTGAATACCAATCATAGTTTGTTGTAACTGAAGTCGACCAGCCGAGATCGGAATTCCAAAAGCATTTTAGAAAATTCCAGTAAATGAAACGCTGTAAATCCATCTCTCCACCCTTGATACCGAGTAACGGTATGTCTGGAACGTCTAATTGAATGTTTAATTCTGAAAGTTGCTTCCCTAATAGTGTCATCTGTTCACTGAATGTTTTCATATCCTCGTGGGAAATGGTTTTAGAGGCTTCTCTGAAGTAATCATCAATTAACTCGCGCGGTAACGCTTTTTTAGCGTACACATACACAGCCAATTCACCACCAGGTTTAAGGACCCTTACTAACTCTTCATAAGTTTTAGCAACATTTTCCGTGTGGTGGATAACTTGATCACAGCTAACATAGTCAATACTGTTGTTGTTGAAATAGGTGTTAGCAATATCACCTTTTACAAAAAACAAGTTATTGTTTTCTTTATACCTTTCGGCGGCGATAGCCGCTGCGTCTGAAAAATCTATGCCAATAACCATAGAGGATGGACTCAATTCTGAAAACCACTTTGCTTTGTAGCCCAATCCACAACCTGCATCGAGTATTACCGCTTTAGATTGTAAAAATTCCGCAAGTGCACTCTCGCTTTCAAAACCATATAGTTTCAAATACCACTGTTTTTGAAAATCAAACAGTTTTTGCTGCTCAGATATTTGCTCTTGACTGTATTCTGTCCATTTCTGGGAAAAGGCCTTATTTGTTTGTTTTTGATTTTCTAATGTGGAGTTATCCTCCACGATGAATAATCCATTTTCTGAGCTACAAGGTTTAGAAAAAATGTTTTCAAGTGTACCTGTCATGTTTGTATACTCTTTGTTATTTCGGAGCCCTTTTAACAAAAGCGTTTATCCTGTTTGTTCTTATTTATCCGGGTAATCTGGCCTCAGATAAGCCCATTTCATTGTTTGTCTGCCTAAGAGGGCCGTGGCTATCTTAAGAAGACTACTGACAAGCATTAATCCCAGCAAGGTACATCTGGGTAGCCACTTTTTTGCTGGTTTGATGCATGCGAGCCGATATAACTCGGCATTGTATTTTTCCAGTTCGCGCGCACTATTATAATGTTTTTCTACAAACTCTCTTCGTTGCATAGCGGCATCGCAACTATCATTTTCGAGCGCGAATTTGATGGTGGTCGCAATGCTATCAGCATCTAATTCGGTCCACTCTACAACGCGGTCATCAAACTCTTGTTGTAGATGCGGAAGTTTTCCCAAAATAACGGGAGTACCCGTTGCCAATGCTTCCAAAACTGTCATGGGAATGCCATCACTTTTTGCAATGCTGATAACAAGATTGGCGCGATTGTATAAAGTGTTCATCTCTTGCGGTGAATAGTCAGCAGCCCCAATGACGTATTGGGTCAAAGAAAGCGCTTCTATTTTCTGCCAAATTGCCTTTATGTGGGGGGAACCCGATGCCTTTGGTAGCAACAACTTGACTTCCTGGCCATCATTTATGACCTTACGCAAAGCTTCAAGCATCAAAGGGACATTGTAAATCGGCTCTAGCCCCCTTGGATGTAATATGACTTTTTGATCTGGAGAAATTTTACCAAATGTGGGAGTCGGATATATGGTTCGAAACAGGCTAGTTTCGACACCCCAATTAAGCACCATGGTATCTCTCTCAGGTCTTCCCAGCGCTGCAATCACTTTGCGATTATAATCGCTTTTAGCGGTTACTCCGTCAGCATGCTTCAGCAACAATCTGGTAATCTTTTTGTCAATTAGACTCGCATCCCACTGCTCTTCTAACAACACATCTCCACCCATGGTACTTATTAACAATGGAAATTTTCCGGTTAAAAAGGCGAACATGGTTACTTTAGAGTAAGCGTAGTGGCAGTGGTATATATCCGCTTTGGCTTTGATAATACCGGGCAATAACCTCCAGAGGCTTTTCGCTGGTGCTTTTGGCCAAATGATTTGGCTGTTATGTCCTAAGTCTTGCAGGAAACGATAACGGTTTTTAACATGAATGCTGGTAGTATGCGAAAACACCGCGACATCCAACTTATTTTTTTCCATCACATCTGTTTCTGATAGTGGATTATTACCTGGCTTTGTTGAATCATTTGACGTTCATGTACCATTTCTAGCATGTCACCACTTTTGCTATATCGATATCCAGAGATTTGAGCATTGTAGTGATATCTTCACGAGACTCTATTGCGGCTACGATTATGTTGTCGAAGCTCATTTCGTGCAATTTTGCCGGATTAACCAATGGTTTTCCAAAGAAGAAATCTTTCTCGTTGGAGGCTTTTCCCACAAAAGCAAGGACATTACCTTCGAGTATTCGAGTGTTTTTTAATACATCAATTGCGGTGTCACCTGTTCCATAAATTAGCACTTTGCGATCCGGCTCAATGGCATCCACATTTTTATAGAGCTGAGCGACTAAGTCATTTCTTGATTGGACTTTTGTATCTGTTAAAACCTGTCTAACTTCTTGCAACTTGTTTTGCAAAGAGCTTAATTTGATAGGAAATTTTTCGATAGTACTTGCTATTAATTCTAGCAGAGAAGCGGGGATGCCGTATTTCGCATTATCTTTTAGCAGCTCCAGGTGGCTTGATATTACCTTCTCGAACTCTTCTGCACTTTCGAATCGCATATTACCAATTAACTTGATATTGGCCTTGTACTTAACATAAAAGTGTTGAATGTCTTTATTTAAATAGGCGTTGGCGAATCTATTGATTACATATGCCGAAGTGTCCCTGGACACATGGCCAAAATCTTTGTCTCTTCGGCCAAAATTATCCAGATGACGCAGTTCATCTAAAACCATCTCGAAAGATGGGAAATACATGAGATCTTTGTCATTGTTGCTAGATGATTCCAAGCAATCTTGCAAACAGACTCTCAACTTTGCCTTGTCGTAACTATTAGCCACTATACCATCGTGCGATACCGTAAATTTGTCAGACGTTCTTACTTCTCTATCATCCATGTAGTTTCCGATTGGAGCCCAGCCATATCTTTGTGGGCTGACAGTAAACATAAGTGGCGTTCCCGGGGGGGCTAGCTTGCTGACATTTTCAATTATTGACTGGACATCTTGTTTTGTTTCTTCAGTTGTAGGATCAATAACCTCACGTTTGTTATTTGTGATGCCTCCCACATTGGTAATCACTGTGCCTGTATCTATATGTCTCAAATAACGGTTTGTGCCTAATGTAACAATAACCAAATCAGCCTGACGCATTTTTTCCACGAAGCGCTTGTCTATTTCATCACATTTGCTCTTCAAATATTCGTAATTGTCGGCACTATCGAATAAATCTGTATGTCTCAAGGAGCGCACGAGCTGATTATCAGAAGAGAAGTAAAAGTTTTGAGTAATCAAATCACTATTTGTTGCCTTTTCTCTACCCACCCAATGCAAATAGTCAGCGAGACTTTTAGCGCTGAATCGGTAGCAACTTTTAAGTTCGTAGTAGGTATTTATGCCGAGATCTGATAGGTGATTGGCAATGGCTTCGGCAAAGCAACTTCCAATACATACAACGTTCTTATCTAATGTGTCAAAAAGTTCTCGGTCATTAATATGAATCGAGCATGGCGTGATTCTCTTTTTATCTGAAAATACGATATCTAACATAAATCACCTGTATGGAATTACTCATCGTGCTATTGGATTTTATAAATCTTGACAATGCCGTCGTCGAAAATATTTTCTAGCGTTGAAAGTTTTTGCAAAAGGAACTCCGATGCAACTCGTGTATCAACCACAACGTTTTCAACTTTATATCTTTCTTTCAAAATCTGGAGATTACTCAGATCAGACATTTCATAATCATTACTTGCAATTTCTTCCATTGCTTTCTTGTGGCCATTGATTCCATCAAATACTAATCGCTGGTAATAGCTCACTTTTGAATCGGGTTGATAAAACGGCAATGAACGGGCCATTTTTAAGGGAAAAGTAACCGCATTGAAATCATGTTCTTTTAGAAATTTAAGCAACGCTTCGCTGTATGGGGATTCCGGTAAGCAAAGCTGATTCGCCAGTAATTTCCAGTTCATAAAGAAATAGTTGCAAAAAATAATGGTCAGGGATATTACCAGTGAAAAACTAAGTAACCAGGAGTGGGCTGGATGTTGTGCTACAAATGCAATAGCAACAAATGCCAAAAAGGGGGTGGCAAATTCAAAATAGCGCTCGGCTTCACCTAAAAAAAGGAGACGGCGAAACGATGTGATAAAAAATAACAAGACTGTTGCAGCAAAAACAGACAGACTAAAGGAAAGGAGATTCGCTTTTCCCAATGTAAAAGCATCCAGGAAGTAAATTATCAACAGGAAATTTCCAATACTCCACAGTGCTGCAAATGGAGAAAATTGATTTAGCAAATAATTACAGAATGCGTAAGGCCGTCGATGCACATTTAACACATGGTGCAGCAGTGTTGATAGATTGTTTCTTGTGCCTAAATAGCCGTTCTTCACCAGGGTCATATACATTTGATAATGTGCTATTTTGAACTCAATAACTTTGTGCGACTTAAGAGGGCTTGGGATACCTGACAAAAGCAATCCCAGAAACAGAATTAATAAAATTTGCCAGCTTGCATACATGATACTCAAGCAGAGGCCTATTCCGAGCAGTGCTTGACTTCCAAATATCGATGAAAGGATGATAACCGGTGTCAGCAGTACACATACAAGTGCGTATAAAAACTGGGCCTCCACAATAAACTTATAAAGGAAGAACAAATAGCAAGTACAAATTAATAAACCAAGAGAGCGTGCTTTTATGCCTCCCCGTAGTCTAGCTGTAACCGGAAATAGTGCCGGAGAAAAGGCCAATAGAATGGCGCCCCATCCAGCAGCAGAAACATTCATAAACTGGAACATTCTTGCGATGTCAGATTGCTCAAGCATGACAAACAGACCATATATCAACAACAGGTCACTACCTATGGAGATGGTACTGCCAACAAACATCCAGCTAGCTCTTGGAAAACGGCTGGTTAACCACATGCTAAGTGGAGAATTCAGGAGCACGCCATTTTGTACGGCAGCAATAGGCCGCTCATTTATCCAGTGATGTCCTTTTTGTCGCTGAGTTTGATAAAGGCTACCTAATAGATCCGAAGTCGAATTCTTTTGGGGTTCTATTAGAAATAGAATTCTTGTCAGAAAAGCTAACCAGAGAATTGCCAGTATTTCCATATCAGTTCCGGTAGGGGCCATATAAAGGAAGTCCCTGTTTTTCTAGTGCGGTTGCAAGCTCCCTTACGTGCTCTTTATTCAAATCATGAGTGGATAGTTTTACATTGTTCATATGCATTGACTGGCGTATAGGCAAGTCATAATCAAAATTATCCTTTAAGACTTCAGCGAGTTTCTCCGCCACTTCATTTGGAGAGTCACATAAATTTCTGTAATTGATCGTTGTAATTTCACCAGTAAGGCATTGTTTTTCTTGTTCACGGTACATCTTCAAAAGATCTTTTAACTGACAAGCAATGCTGTCATATGGTGTCATTGATGAATATCTGGAATAGGCTTCAGGATCGCTGACCTGTCCATATATGCGATTAAAATCACCATAATTTTCATGGCGGCCTCTGAGTAATGAGTAAGAGACATCAAGCAGGTCACGTTCAAGAAAGATGAACTGTGTATTTTTGTAGGCTTTATGAAATTGCGCAATGTGATAGGAAGGGAGAACGCCTTTCATTAATCCGGGCTTGTTCCACTCTGCACTCAATCGACGTAATTGTTCTCCAAGTTGGCGCCAATCTATTGAAGCTCTCGAAGATCTGGGGTCGTAGGGCCAAGAGTCGATTTTAAGCCACTTTTGCCAGAAATAGGCAAAATCGTGAGGATCTCCCAAGCTACCAGTCTTACCATAGTTTGAATTGAAGCTCGTTTGTACTGATTTTACATTAAGGACTTTAGATAATCTCGCTCCAACACAGGGGGCATCCCAAAATCGAGCAACGAGGTTGTCAACAACTTCAATATCGAAACAATGCCGCATCACTTGAGAGAAAAATGTCTTTCCACAACGAGGCAATCCGTAAAACAGCATTAGAGGATGAGGCTCCTCATCAGGGCATGGGAATTCGGCTTCAATACCCTTTAGGTCATTATTGAAAGCGCGAAGAAACGCTTCATCTTCCAGATTTCTTTTGTAGGGCCATTGCCTTTGTTCGTTTTCTTGCTTTAACCATTCAGGTACTTTTTGGAACATTGTCTTTTTAACCATTCATCTTTGTACTTGGCATCGTTTTTTCAATGCTAACTTCGCTTTATTGTCCACCGTGTTTGTTTTTTATCGGCTCTGGAAATTAAATGTTTAACGACAATAATTTGCAGCGCTTCGTAAAATTCAGAATTCACCTAAAAGTAAAATGCCCCCACTTTTTGGCCTGTGCTGTGAGCACAATTCAGCTTTTCAAATTTAATATTCAGGCTTGCAGCCAAATCTAAAAAGTATTGTTCCCCTTCTTTCACACTAAATGACGGTAGTTCCATCGGTATCAGATTTTGATAGTAAATTCCCAAGGGAGGGTTCGTGCCAATTTCATTGTAAGTGACCACATAGATACCACCGGGCTTCATTTTTTCTTTTACTGCCGCCAGACAGGAGTTGATGCGTTCACGTGACAAATGGTTTAGTACTGACTGAGAAATAGCAAAGTCAAATCTGTGGTTGATAGCCGATAAGTCGAATTCAGCATTGACCAGAAATAACGACTCATCTATTTTGTAGCCAATTTTTTCGAATATATTTTTGCCAGTTTCAATATAGGCACGATGAGCATCAATACCCGCGTAAATTCCTTTTTTTTGAGTCGGTACCAAGGTTGTTCCCAAGCGCATCGCACCACACCCGACATCTAAGACGTTACTATCTGGCGTTAATCCAAAGTCTCGCAGGAGGTTAAATTGCCAATGACTATTGTTATTCCAATCAAAAAAGTACTTTGAAGGAGGCACGTTCGCTTCAACTGCCGCATCGAAAAGCGTTTGCATAGGAACGCTTGTTAGCGTTTTTGAGTCAGTCATGAACCACCACCTCATCTAGAAATAACATGCGTGAAAATCCAGTTTGTTCAGTGCTTGATTCTACATTCTGTACACCGTGTTCGTTGTGATGGCGCCATAGGATTAAATCGCCTGCTGCCAAGGGCACATCTTCTCCCATCAGTACCAGCTGGTCATTGTTCTTGCGAAACAGGAAACCGCCAGATTGCCAATCCTGACCATAATTACTTAAAAATAAAGTGGCTTGGATGCGATCTGGACCATAGTTGTGTTCTTTAATGTAATCCCGATGCATTTGAACAGGAGAACCTGAGCGGGTGTTAACAAATCGAAAGGTGTGCATTTCTTGTTGTTTCAACTTGGGATAATAGTTAATGTCGCTGTAAAGCTTTGTCGCTCTTATCATGTTCTTGTATTGAGCAATTGCAAACGATAACGTCGTTGAAAACTGGTCAATTACAGGGTTCCAAGGGAAGTTATAACGCGTAATCTGGGCTCTGCCACCACAGCTAAAGTTTTCCATTCCAAACTTAATGGGTTTATTGGTATCGCGCAGTGGAAAAAGTTCTTTAATTTGCTCCCGCAACCAAATATTTCTGAGGTGAGCAGTTTCATCTTTCTGTAGAAAATCCTTATAAATATAGAATCCTTCGTTGTCGCTGTGATACAAACTACTTCTCACCTTGGTTAGGTGTGTTTCTGAAAAATCTAACCGTTCAAATATATTCATTTGCTTCTCACTCCAGCTGCGGTCTCCAGACAATGAATACTCATTAATAACACATTCATTATTCTGCTCTGGTATTCAATTTTTGTGATAGTGGCATCAGGCCATGCCCTGTAGGGAAATGTGTAGCTATCGCTTTTTCGATTTTGTTTAATCCGCTTTTTTCAATTGAGTTTACAAGTGGCGTAAAAGAATTCGAGGGTGGTGCCAGAATCGTTGGAGGCTCAACCCCTAAGTTTTGGGTTGTACTTTTAACCCGCTCAAGGAAATCGTTAGGTTGCCTGCACAAATCCTCATAATTCACCTGTATTTTCCTGTTGTCTGCGATTTTTGCTAATTTACCAGCCCAAATATGGGTCAACTCTCTTAGTTGAATTGCAATTTGATCTTCGTAGGGCAACTCAAGTGTTTTTTGGTAGCCGGGGTAGGTCATACTCCACCAACAATTTCGATCTCCGTAGTAAGCTTCCCTTGCTAACGCCAAAGAACAAGCTACATCTATTACAGAGCGCTCAATAACAACAAAAATGGAATTTGGAAATATTTCTGCAAACACATCAGCAAAATAGGCGGGCCAAAGTGCCTTGTAGACCATCATATTTTTATTAAGATTATGCGCTATGTTATTGAGAGTTTGTTTTACATTCATCCAGTTACAATCATGCGCTATTCTGGCAAAATCAATATCGGTGTGGTCTGCTATACCTAATAGATCATGCCAGAAATAAGAGTATTCATGGGGGCCGTGCGGTTCTCCCGTTTTCCCATAGACAGAGACAAATGAAGATTGGTTTCTATCGCCTAAAATAATTTTAGATAAACATGCGCCGACAAAGGGAGAGGCCCAAAAGCGTGCCATGAGGTTGTTGATATATCCGATATCGAGGTATTGACAAAGTAATTGCATGGTCAGCGTCGTACCGGAACGAGGTAAGCCAATGACCCATATATGGGGAACATCCGCAGAGGATTGCTTTAAAGAATTATTCAACGCAAATGGTTTTGCATTTAATAACTCCAGAAATTCAGCGTCATCCACGGAACTGCCTCACTGCTTTATTCGCCAACTGGTAACAAATGTCTATGATGCTTTGATTATTCATTGCTAACTGCACTAGTTACTAACCTCTATTTTTCCCAGCGTTGATTCGTCAAGAGCTGGTTCCGTTATTAAACATTTTAATCCTCGCCATCCCACATTCATCAAAGCGTCAATTGAAGATAGCCCCTGTATAAATACCGGACTATCTAGTTGCGGGTATATGGGATGTTTAAATTTGAGTTTCTGAAGCAAGAGATTTTGTTGCTGGTAATAGTTTTCGTCTTGATACCCATCGGCACCATCACCGCTCAGGTAGGTATCGCCGCCCAACTCCCGCACTATCTGTACCAATAATTCATTGCTACGTGCCTCTATGGGTAATGAAATTTCGCTGGAAAGCACAATTTTTTCTGGTTCAATTCCTAATTTAGTACAAAAAAACATTATGGTGTGGATATTAAATGCGGCTAATAAATCCGTTTCGTATGACAGACATATTGCTATATCAGCCATGATTTCGTCATAAAATTGATGATTCCTGTAGTTTACATGAAGCTGATTTATCAATTTCTTTTGGAATGGCTTGTCAGACGAAAATTGAATCTCGTTTATTGGTTTTACACCGCTGAATCTTCTATCTATCGGCGCGGTCAACCACTTGGCTTGACCTGCATTCATTAGTTTTACTCTGTTGGTCCAGGTACCAGCATTTTTATTTGAGTACTGAACGTGATCAAGCAGTACAAATTTGTCGCTGCGAATAGCTTTGGCGAAAAACCCCAGCCAGGGAAAAAAATTTGGTTGGTGAATAGCGACTACTCTGTTGCGTTCTTTGTTCAAAGGTACTCTCTGTTCTTATCAGGTGGGAATTGGTAAAAGTACACCCAAATCATTGTGATATAAGAAAATATTAAATACTACACGACCAGAGCACTATGACATAGTTATAATGGTCTTAGTTTTGAACATTACTCTTTCCTTGCAAATATATCGGACAATGGAAAGAAAAGTTAATAGTTAATCCGATCGGTGTCGATAATAAAGAACCACAGGGGCCGGAATAATGACAGGTGATATGAAGAAGAGTGCATTGTTCACAGGAATCTAAATGGAATAAATTTGACAGTGAGTAATATCATGGAAAAAAGAGAAATTGCGATAGCTTTGCCAATGACAGGTGAAGATGAATGGCGCGCTGTACGAGAACCAATCATGTCCGGCTGGATAACTCAAGGGCCTAAAGTTCAAGAATTCGAAAAACGTTTTGCTGAGATGCATGGTGTGAAACACGCGATAGCTGTTAGCTCCTGCACGACGGGATTACACTTAGCTCTGGTAGCGATGGGAGTGGGACCCGGCGATGAGGTCATCGTTCCTGCGTTTACTTGGGTAGCAACAGCTAATGTTGTCCTTTATTGTGGTGCTAAACCGGTTTTTGTTGATGTCTGTAAGACATCTTTCAATATGGATATTGATCAGGTTGTTGAACGCGTCACCGAAAAAACAAAGGCCATCATCCCAGTTCATCTTTTTGGCTTGTGCGTTGATGTTGAACGTTTAAAAAAAGTACTCCCTGAAAATATCTTGATATTAGAAGATGCTGCTTGTGCCGCTGGAGCTGAATTGCGAGGCCGCAGAGCCGGAGGGCTTGGTAATGCTGCTTCGTTTTCATTCCATCCGAGAAAATCCATTACCACTGGTGAAGGTGGAATGGTGACAACCAATTGTGATGAATTAGCACGGATCATTGTGCAGTTGAGAAATCATGGGGCTACTCTTTCTGAAGAGCAACGACATCTCGGTCCCAAGCCATATATATTACCGGACTTCAACGTACTTGGTTTTAACTATCGTATGACCGATTTACAGGGCGCTGTCGGTTTGGTTCAGCTAGATAAACTTGAAGCGTTTATTGAATTTAGGAAACACTGGGCGAATTACTATTCAGAAAATTTAAGCTCTCTAAAGTGGTTGAAAACACCCGTGGAGAGTAATGAAGTTAGACATGGTTGGCAATCCTATGTGACTTATATTGATCCGTCTCAGAGTCCAATGAACAGGAACGATATTATGGAGAGTCTGCAAGCTAAAGGAATCGCAACTCGACCCGGAACTCATGCGGTTCATTTGTTGGCTATTTATCGTGAAAGATTTAACTTATGTCCAAATGATTTCATCAATGCAAAAGCGTGTAATGATCAAACTATGGCTATCCCCTTGCATAACATGATGTCAGAAGATGACTTTGCATATGTAGTAGATGCCTTAAAATCGCTTTGATACAGAGAATTGTATGACTTTGACGATATCCGTGAAAATGGACCTGTGAGAGATTTATGTGTGGTATAGCTGGATATATTAATCTGGATGGTAAGCCCGCTTCAGCAACGTTACTGCGGAAGATGACAAACGCAATCATTCATCGCGGTCCTGATGGCGAAGGTCAATGGTCGGAAGAGAATATCGCTATCGGTCACAGACGATTGGCGATTATTGATTTGACTCCCGCAGGCCATCAGCCAATGATTTCTCCCTGTCATCGATTTATCCTCAGTTATAACGGTGAAATATACAATTATAAAGAGTTAAGATTAGAGCTTGAAGCAATAGGCTATTGGTTTCGCTCTCAAACAGACTCTGAAGTTGTGCTTCATGCTTTATCTGAGTGGGGAGAAAAAGCGATTGAAAGATTTAACGGTATGTTCGCTTTCGCTTTGTGGGACCGAAAGGAAAAAGCGTTGCTTTTGGCAAGAGATCGCTACGGAATTAAACCTCTATATATCGGACGTCTGGACGATAGCATTGTGTTTGCCTCTGAGCAAAAAGCAATAATGCAACACCCTTCTTTCAAACCACATATTAATAAAAGAGCATTGCTAGAGTATTTTACTTTTCAAAATATTTTTACTGAACAAACATTGTTGCAAAACATCCAGCTTTTTCCTCCGGGAACATACGAGAAAATACAGTATAAAGTGGGCTCTAAAGCCACTCATTCAAGGACTCAGTATTGGGATTACCATTTTAGGGAACCGGACGATATTGGTGATGTTAGAGAGTACCATGAGGAACTTGATAGGCTTATACAACAAGCGGTGAATAGGCAATTGGTAACTGATGTTGAGCTCGGTTCCTACCTTTCCGGTGGAATGGATTCAGGAACGCTCACGGCACTGGCATCCAGACAATTACCTTATATCAAAACATTTACCTGTGGTTTCGATTTAAGTTCGGCCTCTGGAATTGAACTGACGTTTGATGAACGGAGTAAAGCCGAGGCTATGTCAGCGTTGTTTAAGTCTGAACATTACGAAATGGTGCTTAAGGCTGGAGATATGGAACGTTGTATGTCTTCCTTGGCATTTCATATTGAAGAACCGAGAGTCGGTCAGTCGTACCCAAATTTTTACGCCGCAAAATTGGCTAGCAAGTTTGTTAAGGTAGTACTGTCAGGAGCTGGCGGGGATGAACTTTTTGGGGGCTATCCATGGCGATACTATCGCGCAACTATATGCGATGATTTTGAAGATTATATTGATAAGTACTACGCATTTTGGCAGAGGCTAATACCCAACAACCAACTCAAGAGAGTGTTTTCACCAATTTGGTCTGATGTAAATGATGTCTGGACACGTGACATATTTCGCGGTGTATTTAGGACTCACGAAAACAAACTCGAAACTGCCGAAGATTATATTAACCATTCTTTGTACTTTGAAGCCAAAACGTTCTTACATGGGTTATTTGTCGTCGAAGATAAACTCAGTATGGCACACTCTTTAGAGACCAGGGTGCCATTTATGGACAATGACTTGGTGGATTTTGCAATGCAGTGCCCGGTCCGACTTAAGCTGAATAATCTTAATCAAGTGGTTCGAATGAACGAAAATGAACCTGGCAACAAAGCGTTGCGGTATTTCAAAAAAACAAAGGACGGCAAGCAGATACTCAGGAATGTGATGTCTAAATTTATCCCAGATAAGATCACGCAAGCAGAAAAGCAGGGATTTAGTTCACCTGATGCCAGTTGGTTTAAAGGGGAGAGTATTGATTTTGTCAGGGCCAAATTGCTGGAGAACGATTCTGCCATTTATGAGTATATAGATAGAAATACCATCAAAGCCTTAATAGAGGAACATTTAACGGGCAGTAACAACAGGCGCTTGTTGATTTGGTCGCTGCTGAGTTTTGATGCTTTCTTAAACAACTTTGGGGGGCAGAATTGAGCATTGTCTTTATCGGTGCCAGTAAATTTGGCCTAAGATGCCTTGATAGCCTTAATAAGTTGAACAGCATTAAAGTATCAGGTGTGGTTACGGCACCTGAAAGCTTTAGCATTTCTTATAGCGAAGAAAGAGTGAAGAATGTACTACATGCAGATATTAATGGGTATTGCCAGTATCACAACATTCCTTGCACTATGCTTCGAGATAAAATGAACTGCCCCGATCTGATTAATCAGGTACGGGCATGGCAGCCGAAAATGTTTGTAGTGGTTGGCTGGTATCACATGCTTACCAAACCGTGGATGGAGATCGCGCCTGCTTATGGTATGCATGCTTCTCTTTTACCAGATTACACTGGAGGAGCACCATTGGTATGGGCCATGATAAATGGTGAGACAAAAACAGGTATAACACTGTTTCGGTTTGCTGACGGTGTAGATAATGGACCGGTTGTAGATGCTCAACAAACGGTTATTGACGAGAGTGATACTATCGCTTCTTTGTATCAAAGAATTGAGCGATTGGGTGTCGAATTGTTAGAGGCAAAAATCCCAGACATTTTGGATGGAAGTGCTAAACACACCCCACAGAATGAATCTTTGAGAAGAACATTTCCACAGCGAACACCTAAAGACGGGCATATAGATTGGCAAAAATCGAGTGTCTCTTTGTACAACTTTATTCGTGCTCAGACTCGGCCGTACCCCGGGGCATTTAGCCGAATTGCGGGCCGGAAACTAAAAATTTGGGCGGTGGCTAAAGTGAAGGATAAAGTCTTGGCGGACAGAATTAGGCCCGGAGAATGCGTTATACAGGATGGTAAACTGTATGTAGGTACCTTGGATGGAAAACTAGAGATTCTTGAAGCTACGTTGGAGGGTGAGGAATATTCACAAAATGAAAACAGTGAAAAAGTATTGAAAATGCTTTCTCATCTCAATTGCAGAAAATTGGATTAAAATAGTATCTGTGATTGTAAAAATATATCAACTTAGTTGACGTCAATGAGCGTTAAACACAGAAAGTACCCAAGTAGTGTTAAAACTAACAAAAAAATTTAAGGTTAATTAGCAAGATGCAGCAGAGTATCGGTGAAAATGTCGACAATAGTAATGACTTTACTCTGACACACTATCGTGAACTATTGAGTCTGGCCCAAAAAAAATATCCATTTTCACGCTATTGTGAAGTTTCAGGACGGTCTACCTTTATTTTGTGGCGGCACGATTTGGACCTGTCTCTGAACAGAGCCTTGCATTTGGCTAAAATTGAACATGAACTAGGTATTACCGCGACTTATTTTTTAAATCCTCATTGCGAATTTTATAACCTACATGAAAAGGGGCAATTTGACATTGTCAGGCAGATCCAGGAGCTGGGGCATGACATTGCTTTGCATTTTGATGCAGGCTTCCACAATGTCATTTGCGAAACATCGCTTGATGACATTATCTCAAGGGAAAAACAGTGGCTTACAGACTGGTTTGGCCAAGAACCCACAGCGGTAAGTTTTCATAATCCAGACGCTTTTTTGATGTCTTGTAATGCTGAATATTATGGTGGATTGATAAATTGCTACTCAAAAACTTTCATGGAGAATATTGATTATTGTTCAGACTCCAATGGTTATTGGCGTTTTCAAAGGTTAAAAGATGTGTTACTTCATGGTGAAGGCCAGCGGTTGCAGGTTTTGACTCATCCCGGATGGTGGCAGAATGAACCAATGCCGCCCAGGTCACGGGTTTATAGGTGCGCCTATGGAAAGGCTGAAGCGCTAATGAGAGAGTACGATAATTTATTGGCAGAAAAAGGAAGAGATAATAAAGGGCAAGAAATGCTCTTGTTTATGAGGAATTATAATCAGTCCCTTTATCTACTTTGTGATTATCTCTGGCAGCGTCACCATTGCGCTGATCTATTAACAAAACTTAGAGGCATTCTTGAAACGCAATTGCGTTTATTTTGTGATCGTTTTATCGCAAAGCGTTTTCAGGTTTCCTCTAGCTCACGTACGGCTTTCTTTGCTTGTGATGAGATTGTTAACAATAATGCGGTCGACTTATTTCAATCGGTTTTGGGGGAAGAAGGTTTGCTGTTACTCAATGAACTGAACATTCGAAGCGCTGATATGCTTATTTCTAAAAGTAGTGAGTCGTCTAAAGGGATAATGCACTCGCAGGAGTTGAAAGAAGAATGCCAACGATTTTCATCAAATATAGAGAAGCTAAGTTGTTGGGGGACACAGCACCCAATGATAGACTGTTCGGGGCTTCAACCAAAAGATTGGGGCCTTGAAGAGAGTGAACTCGAAGAAAGTGACTTTGAGCAAGAAGATAATCTGGAGCCAGGTAGTGATGATATCAAGACGATGTTGTGGAAAGATTTCCAATTACATATTATCAAAGGGCTCTCCTAAGCTGGAAAGTCTAAGGCGATGGAACGGCCCAAGCTTGCAAGTAATTGGGTGGACAAAATCATATTTGCATGAATAACTTCATGCATTAGAGTCAATTAATTTACTTAACGAAGCTTGGACTGGTCAGCCCATAACATCAAGAGCTCAAAGCCAACAAATAAGGCGTTGCTTGAAAGGTGTCTAATCATGACATCAAGCTTCTGAAATACCCTGTTCAAAGAATACAATTAGTACAATCGACACCAATTCTTTCAGATCTGGGCAACTAACTCTCAGAATGGCAACACTACAGCCACTGGGTAAGGCCGTATTCAGCACTCGACGTAGCGCTACAAAGAGCCAAGTGACGAAACACCTCTCTCTGAGGAAGTAAGCAATGAATATGAGTCAACGTTCTAGCCAATTCAAGATGCAAATTGTTAGAGAGATTTGGAGATAACCAGATTGCAACGACCTCTATGAGTCATAGAGCTGACTGTTCCTCCATGAAATAAGGTTCTCCAAACCTTGCCTCAAAGTGTCTTGATACTGAAAGCCTAGTTCTTCAAGTGCCTTTTTCGGGCACCCTATTCTATTCTGGACTAAGCGCCTCGCATCTTCTTCACTGTATGGGTTGTATTGAACCTTCAGATCTGATTGTTTTAGCTCCAAAATAAGTTCACATAACTGTTTTATTGAGGTTTGAACTCCAGAGCCAACATTATAGAATTGATCCGTTACATCGGATTCCATTGCAAGAATGTTGCACCGAGCAACGTCTCGCACTGAAATAAAGTCATACGCCTGAGAACCATCTCCGTTAATCTGAGGAGATTCTCCAGCATCAATTTTGTTTAGCATGATCGGAATAACACCCGTGTAAGCCGCAGTTTGATCTTGGTGTGGACCGTAAACATTCATGTATCGCAAGCCAACATAGTTCAGACCATATCTGTCAAAAATGGCTCGGCACATTGCTTCACCGGCAATTTTAGTCGCTCCGTAGAAATTGCGATTGTTGAAGGGGTGTTCTTCTGACATAGGTAACTCAATGGCATCACCGTATACTGAGGCTGAAGAAGAATATACGAGCCTTTTGACGTTGTTCTTAACACAAGCTTCTAAAACATTAAACGTTCCTTGCATATTGACGTCGAAAGCAGTCCTTGGATAATCTTTGCAATGCAATAGCCACATCGCCGCCAAATGAAATACCCCATCCACTCCTCGCATGGCGGCGTTTAAAATATCCGTATCTCTGATATCACCGCCGTGCGAGAAAATACTGCATCTGGGATCTTTGAGACTCGACTCAATATATGAGCTATTGCCTCGTGTGAAATTATCATAAATGATGATTTCTTTTACGTCGGTCATAAGCAGTTGTTGCACAATATGGCTGCCAATAAAGCCTGCACCACCAATGACTAATATTTTCTTATCGGCTAAATCCATTCTTCATCTCCGGATGTTTTTTATTTATAAAATGGCGTCCCTTACAAGGCGATTATTGAGACATTATTACTTTTAATACGGTGGGCTAGAAACTCCAAAATTTCATTTTTAAATGCTTCCGAGGCGACAATAATATTGCCTTTTTCAATCTCTCGAATTTGTTCTGGGGGAAGAACTTGATTTCCATCGACCTCTAAATCCATAAATTCTGCAGAGCGATCATAAAAAGCGACAACGGACTCTTTTTGCCGCTGTGATAAAGACTCGTACACGGCTCTACCCATTTTACCCGCGCCGTATATATACAGTGAACCAGGCTGTTTGTCGTCGAGCTTTTGAATAAGCAGTGCTACTGGTCCATCGACAATGTAAGTTATCTTTTCTTTGAACCATTTGATCATAAACTTGCCTCTTTTTTTTTGTGATTACGGGATTCGTCCGCAATGATAAGTTATCGACAATTAACACTTAATGTTAAGATAATTATATGCGCTCGGTTAAAACAGCCGGGATTCCAACTTACACACTAATTTACGCTTTATTAACCTTCTTCGGCGGCCAACCTGTCTGCACATTGTTGATAAGTGCGTCTTAACCCTTCATTGGTTTCTAATCGTGCCAGACTATTCCAGATAGCAGCACAATCAGGGTAATCAAAAGCAAGATCTTGCAGGGCTTTGATATTATTTGCATCCTTGTATTGATTAATCTTGTGGAGAATTTCAAGGTTTTCTGAAATCAGGTAAACTTTTTCTTCGCTGGATGGAAACTCACTCTGAATTGTTCTGAGTATCTCCATTTCATAGGCAATACTAGCAATAATCAATACATCAAACTCAAAACTTTCGAGTGACGTTGTGGGGTATATTTCACACCCGTCTTTTTTTATTTCTTTTTGAACTCCAGAGTCGATAAAACCCAAGAACTTTCTTTGGGGAAAATCGTTCTGGATAACGTCTCTAATTTGCCATCCAATTTGACCACTGCCCCAAATCAAGATCTTCTGGAGTTGCTCATTCTGTGTCAAAAAACTATTAATCCGCCGATCAATTAAATTCACGAGTGCCTCTATCCAATAGTGCTAAATTTATAAGTGGCCAATAAAGTAATACTTTATCCAACTGCTTGTTGCGGATGTAAAACCGTACGGTTTCTGAAAGTGTTTTGCCATCAAACAAAGTAGAAGCGGTTATACGAGAGTCTGACATCAAGTCAGAAAGCCAGTCAATTAACGATGATTGTAACCATTGCTGCATTGGGGGAGTAAACCCCGACTTGTCAGTTCTATTTCTCACTTTTTCCGGCACAAACTCAAAGTGCTCTCGAATCAGCGTTTTGTTTCGGCCATTGGCTATTTTCAGGTCACTATTTGCCCTGAAGGCGGCAAGCACAAAGCGATAGTCTAAAAAGGGAGACCTTATTTCTACTGAGTTTGCCATTGACAGTCGATCATAATTTTTCAGGATATTGGGCAAGGAGTAATAGTGAAAATCCTCATACAATTTCTGAAATAACATGTCTTCCTGCCTGTATTCTGACACATCATGCTCTGTGACGATGTCCTTTTGGAAATCATAGTCACCGAATAAGAGTGCCTTTAAATAAAGTTTTTTGTTTTTCAGTTTGCCATGCAGCGATGCTGCGTCTAGTGGCGCATTTAACACATTGCCACGGACAAAGTTGCGTTTTATTTCGGGATTCATATCTGCCAACATGGTGAGGACCTGGGCTAATCTTTCAGGGGATTTTCGCTGTTGTAAAAGATCACCCAGATAGACATTAATATGACGTTGATAGCCGCCCAGTAATTCGTCGCCAGCATGGCCTTCAATAGAGACCTTGTAACCATCGTTTTTCATGTTCTGATACACAAGCCATTGGCCGATAGCGGGCAGTGAGGTTACATCTTCAAGGGCAAGACAGGTGGTTTCCAGATGAGACAATGCGTCATCGCCTCTAATGTTGACCCTTTCAAAATTAAGATGATATTTATCTATCACCGATTTTGCCCATTTGAATTCATCGAGAGGGCTGTTTTCAAAGGAACCCACATAGGTTTTTAAACTTTTACTCGTTATCAAATTTGGCAAGATTGCTAAAGCAGAGGTAACCGCTGAAGAGTCCAGCCCACCGCTCAAAGATGTCGCTATTTTTACATCTGTTCTGGTACGTATCTCACAGGCATTGATAAATAGCTCTGTGAGTGATTGTGCGTCGCTGGCATAGTTACCACTAGCCAGGTATTGGTATGTATTCCACCATTTGCAAATTTTCGTATTGTTTTTGGAAACGATCATATATTCGCCGGGAAGCAGTTTTTCTATCCCCTCGTACAACGTACCTCGCTCCGATTCAACCGCTTCCGGATAAAGCATTAAGAAGCTAGCCTGAGTGCTTGATATACTTAGCCCGTCGTGATGCTTTTTAAATGCTTTCTGCTCTGATGCAAATGCAAAATACTGCTCCTTGCTCCTGTAATAAAGGGATTTGACACCAAACCTGTCCCTTGCAAGGAAAAGGTGCTGCTTTTGCTCATCCCATATGGCGAATGCCCACATACCATTAAATTTGTGAACACATGCTTCTCCCCAAGCTTGATAAGATGTTAATAAGACCTCGGTATCTGAATGGGTTCTGAATTGATATCCCAAAGCCTCCAGTTCAGCTCGGATTTCGACATAGTTATATATCTCACCATTAAACGAAAGTGCACAACTATTGTCATCTGATAGAAATGGTTGATTCGCAACGCTTGAAGTATCTACGATAGAGAGACGACAATGACCCAAGCCCAAATTACCCGATGTAGATATGTGGGTTGACTGGAAATCAGGACCCCGATGAGTCAATGAGAGATTAAACTCTGTTAACTCGGCCACATCTACCTTGTTATCAAATTGGAATATACCGCTAATACCGCACATTTAAATTGTCTCCTTACTAGGTATTATCGTAACTCTGGAAGATTCTCTTTAACATTATTTGCCAAATTCCATAGATGGATGTTATCCCGGATGGCCGACCGGAACTTTACAAAATCCTCAGGTGTCAGATTGAGAATGGAGTGAGCAATTTCATCGATAGACTCTTCAGAAAAGCCAATCCCTGTCCCGTATTGATTGGTTAAGGTTTTCATATCTTCAGAGAAGCTGGTGATAACGGGCAGCCCCGCATAAAGAAATTCAAAATATTTGTTGGGTAAGCAATGTTTATTCTGACTGTTATTAACCTCTAGTAGGTACAGTCCGGCATCGTAACTGCTGCAGTATTTTATGATTTCATCAGGGTGGACTGGTGCAATGATGCGAACATTAGGTACTTCTTCTGAGAGTTTTTTCAATTTATCAAAATAGGCGTTTGAAGGAGTGGTTACAAGCATCAAATCTAATTGATAGTTGCCCCCTAAGAGGTGCATGAGGTGAATCATTTTTTCCAAGCCGCGATTCTTAAATGCATTACCATGATGAATAAACCGAATGGGGTAGCTAATCTCTCGCCTGTCATCCCATTCAAAAAGTAACTCTTGTCTGGGATAGCTGGGGAAAAAGTAGACTTTCTTGTTGACTAAGGTTTCGTACCACCTTGCTATGGTTGGGGATACTGTAAGAAGCTTATGGGCTAAGGGCATATGCTTTCGACAAACATATTCACTCAGCTTACCTCGGGTTTGCTGCCATGCAGCATCGTCAGAGAATTCCAGCGGGTAATATTCACGCGCATCGAAGATGATTTTACTTTTGTTAAAGTGGCTAAAATGCGGCAAAAGAAACAGGTCGTGGACAAAAATGATGTCGAACTCACCATCATTTATGCGTGGCAACTGATACCGTCGTACCTCAAGCTTTTCTGCAAGCCACAATACCCCAAATTTAACTGCAATTTTGTTGAGCCACCTGACAAAAGGAGATTGCACTTGTTTGTTTATAAATCCACGGCGCTGGTGATCTGCTTTTTCATCTAAAGCTGCAGGGCACAGATAGGAGCATTGGTGCTTCTTACTTAACTCTAAGTACAAACGCCTTGGCCGAGGGCATTTCAGAATAGGAGTTTTAAAAACCAGAAGTACTTTTTTAGTCAATTCGAATCACCATTAGTGCGCTTTAAGATAGCTTCTTTTGGGCTAGTTTTAGCCAATCTGATTTTTCTTTGCTTGTTAATTCCCTGCCAACAATGTCATCCGCTATTATTGGCATTGCACAATATTCTCCTCTGTTTTTTAGCCCGTCTAAAAGATTCAACGGGCTATTTGATTGGGGGAGTGCCAGATAATCACTAAATTTCACATAATATTCACTATAGAAGTTGCTTTTGCGCAATTCCTCAGCATATTTTTCAATAGTGTCAGGACTGTTTTGAAAAAAAGATAAACGAGGGATAATTATTTGCCATCTGTCTATTGAATGAAGTGCTTTTACCAACCATTGTTCATACATTGAGTAAATGGAAAAAGGTTTATCTCCAGATTCAAGCGAACTCAAGTCCCCCTGTTGAAGGCTATCAATAAAACACACTAAACACACTTTGAGCGCAGCATTTCCCTCAGGGATATGTAGTTTGGACAATACCTTTAAACTCTCCACCGCAATCACGACTTTTTTTAATTCATTTTCACAATCAACATCATTTAAAAACTGTTGTAATACCTGGTTAACGTCCTGGCAGTTTTCTTCTCCTGCTGTCAACATCAATTGGTGAATACCTGAATTTTTGACTGACGAATCAAAAGGGTGCAACTTAGTCCGCTTGTCCAGATACCAGCTTGTCCTGAATTCGAATTTGTTGTCTTTTGCCAGTGGTGTGGAATAAGCGATATCGTCTAACGGCACAGATTGTAGAAAAGTGAGCTCTCTACTACCATGCATGGAATTGGATATGTCAAATTTATCTCCGGGCCGGGTAATGAGAGACTCTATCTTGTGCAACATTTCTTGCCACAAAGCTCTGGCTGTATTCGCTGCATCAAGTAAATCAGAATCTTCTTTTTCTGCAGCACCTGCTAATTTGCTGAATAGGGCATTCGCATAGTTGGTGGAACCATATAACAGGTAAAAAAACAAAGAAGAGTGACTTTTAAAAGACGATACCAGAAGCTTTCTCTGTTGTTCTACAAATTTTTCCACATTTGGAAGACTCTCAAAAGGCGTCGAACTGGCCTTAATGAACCTATTCAACTCTTTTTTCAAAGTATCTTGTTGGTACATGTCTTGAAAAGACTTAGTGAAACGCTCAGTGATTGGCGGGCGGACAAAGCACGCTTCCTTGATCTTTGCAACAGTGAGTTTTTTTTGTTCTGCTGTAGAGGTCAATAAAATATTTTCCAGTGACAATGGTGTTGTCCCCATAATTTTGGCGCCGTCACTACAGTTAAAGCAATCTAACGTCTTCGATGCGAGTAATTCTTCCATTAGAGTTTTTGCTATTTTAAACTCATGCTTGGTGAAAACTTGCTTCCTGAAATTACCCGGAACGATTAGCGAGGTATTGTTACTTTCCGCGTAATCGTAAAGCTCCTCGCCTTTGTTGTTATAATATCCAGACTCTTTCGAGTGGTGATTCTTGTTATCGACAAATCCAAGGTCCACGCCAAAAAGATACAACTGCTTAAAACCAATGAGACTAAATACATTAAGGGCAAAATTCGAAACGGTTGGAAAAGCATGTTCCAGAGTGGGATATTTATCTTCCCCTAAGAGGTTTAAACAACAAATGGTCGAAGATTCCCCTTCCTTGAAAGCCACGTAGACATCTTTGAATAAATCGGCGGTATCAGGATGGATACCGTTGCAGGCAAGCAATGAAATATTCTTTACGTACTCTTTATCGCCAATTCGACTAACCCAGTCGTAGGTGGCACGGTTTTGTTCAATCTCAGCGTGAAAGTCTGGAGTAATTCCATTTTTGTATAGTACCTGCAAAGAGGTTCCACAGGAGATAAGAATTGCTTGGCTTTGCATAGATTTAATGTCAGCAATAGATTGGTCGAGCGAAGGGCCGTTACCGACAAGAAATACAGGCAGATGCAGATTATCATAAGTCAAAGCATTACTTGGGTTTTTTATTAAGTGCTTGAATCCTCTTAATATGCCTTGCTTAGTATGTTCAATACCATAGAACGCATGATCAAAGTACTCTCCCATTAATACAACGACTTGTAATTGTTCCCTGAGCTGTGCAATAGCTCTGGACAAATTTGCATTGTAATAAACTTGATAAAAATAGGTGTTGCTTAAAATGTAGGGACCGATTGAATAAAATTGATTCAATAGATCGCGAATAAGGTTACTGCCATCATCTCCGATATTGAGATACAGTCGCCATTGCTTTTGGTTGATAGTGTCTAAGATACGACACCAATCTATGGAAAATAGTGAAGCAAAAAAGAAATCTCTGTTAGGTTCACAGATAAACAGTTTTTCTACTTCAAAGTCATCAAGTAAATGTTCTAATTGATGTCCTAAACCCAAGCCAAACATGATAAGTGATTTAATCGTGTTTGGTAATGTCCCTATTTCTTTGCTTTCCTTAAGCAGTTTTTCAGTTTTATTGACAAATTGGTAATGTACGTAGTGCTTTAGCTTTTTACCGTCATAACCAAAAATAACGCCATCTTTGTTCGGGTGTTTCTTAAAGTTGTTAAAGCTACTTGTCGTTTCTTCAAGGGGATCATTGCCATGGAAAGGCGTTAACGTTTCTTTGTGTATTATATTTATTCTGCCGTTAACTTTGTTCTCAACAGGTAACCATTTTATTGGGGCGTAATTTATAAAGTCTTTGTAAACTTCAGGAAAAAACTTCTTGAGTGATGCAAGATTTTCTTTGAATAAAGTGTTGTCCTTACTTACCTGTTGATAGTTATTCATGTCGACTGGGGCTGTCCAAGGGGGATAAAAATCACGGTAATCTTTATTTTGACTGAACTTGAACCCCTGAGTTTTTAATGTTTCCCAAGGGCTGGAAAGCAGTTGAGTATAAATGGCATCAAAAATGGGGTGGTTGTAATGTTTGTATAAATAACAGCCTTTTACATTGAACGCCTTACAGAGTTCATCCAGATCAGATATTAAATCACGACCATCCTTACCTAACTGGAAATAGAGATTAGTTCCTTTTTCGTTGGCACCATCAATTATATTTCGCCAGTCACATACCAATGCGGAGGACTTAAAGTATTGCAGCTCTGGTTCATAAATAATGATATGTTGAATATGTTGATCGTTGATAAGGGAAGTAATGTGATGACCCAAACCACAGCCTAAGACCACAACACATTCAGCCTGTTTTGGTAGTGGCTGAGCTTTATTAAGCCGTTGTAAACTGGGGAGTTGTGTAAGTGACAATGAGTCAGCTAGAAGCTCACCAGATGTTTCGTCGTGATGGTCTGGATTTTGTACATCTGTAAAATCCAAATAAGGCGCTTTTCGTTTGAATTGATTGTATTGTTCCTCAATTTCTTGTTTTGGGTGAAAACCATAAAACGTTCTACCGAGTCCTATGTCAACCATGTTGAATTCGCCGAAACGATTGCAAAATATGGAAATGTTTTGGTTTTTTACCTTTTTAATATAGGGAACGATACTTGGGATACTGCGTTGAAAAGCATTTATGTTTCTTAACAACAAAGCATCCAGGTTAGTAGCGAACTGCTGTTCTAGTTGTTCCTGCTTTTCCTCATCACTATCAGTGTGCAAGCGAATATCTTTTAGCATAACGGCGTTTGTCTACTTTTTTATTATAAATTTGATATTGAGGCTTATTATCTTGCGCACAATATTTTGAATTACATCCTACGTGAAAATTAACATCCAGAGTAGTTTATCAAAACATTGTCTTATTCGATTGATTTCGCAATAATCTCGCTCGCATCTCCAAAGCCGTACAGGGCGGATTGTATACGGCGCTTTCCTGAATCGTTCATCAAGTGCCTGGTTTTGCTTAATATTTTGGCTGTATTTGCCCCGCTCAAGACGTGTGTTTCAGTTTGCAGAAGTTCCATCCATTCGGTCTGTTCTCTTAATGTGACGCAAGGCTTATCTAAAAAGTAGGCCTCCTTTTGCAGTCCACCACTGTCGGTTAACACAATACTACAGTTTTGTAACAACCATAGCATTTCGAAGTAACTTGCAGGAGCAAGAACCTGGAGTCCAGAAACCTTTGAGTCTAATCCTTGTGCTTTTAGCGCCTTTTGGGTTCGTGGGTGAACAGGAAAGATAATCTCGTGGTCTCTGGCCAGCTCGGTAAGAGCTTCAAAAATACTCAGTAAGTTTTTCGGGTTATCTGTATTTTCAGCGCGATGACAGGTTACTAGTATAAAGGGAGAATCCGCAGCAATTTTAGGTGGTTTTTGGCTCATAGGAGTGTAATGTTTTATTGCATCAAACATTACATCACCTGAGAATACCACTTTCGCGGTTCTATCTAATGATTCCCGTTGTAAATTCTCCATGGCTGTCTGTGAAGGGCAAAAAAGTGTGGAACTTAAGTTATCTGTTAAAATGCGATTTAACTCTTCTGGCATGTGCTTATTGTATGAACGAAGACCTGATTCTACATGGGCGACAGGAATGTGCAGTTTTGCCGCTGCGAGAGCGCCTGCCAGTGTGGAGTCGGTATCACCATATACTACTACCCAATCAGGTTTAATGTGAATCAATTTAGATTCTACAACTTCTAGCATCCTACCTGTATTTTGACCGTGAGTGCCACCGCCTATATTGAGATTAAAGTGTGGCTCAGGGATGCCCATTTGAGCGAAAAATACCTGGCTCATATTTTTGTCAAAATGCTGTCCAGTATGAACAATGAGTTCTTCTATATCGGATCTAAACTTTCTAAAGGCATTGGATACCATAGCCAGTTTAATAAATTGGGGACGGGCACCAACAATAGACACTACTTTCATACTGCGAATATTCCCTTAGTTATTATCGTTTACTTCAGATAATACACGGATTATTTTTTCGACATCTGCATCTTGCAGACTGACATGGCAAGGAATACTAAATATCTTTGTGCAGACATCTGTCGCTACCGTGCATCCATCTGAAGGAAAGTTCTTCATTGGTGCTGTTGCATTAAGCGGCTGCGGGTAATATATCTGGTATGGGATATTAGCGCGCTCTAATGCATCCAGTACAACTTCTCGAGGCACGGTTTTATTTCTCAATGAGCATTGCGCATGTGCACTTTTGTATCCAGTCGGTGCTACCTGAAATTCATAGTTATCGGCAAGTGCTTCTTTGTATCTCTGAATAATGTTATCTCTGGTTAATATCTGGTGCTCTAGTATGGGGAGCTTTTCTAACAGCACAGCAGCTTGTAGCGTATCGAGTCTACTATTCATCCCTATTCTAACATTGTGATATTTGTTCTTCCCTTTACCGTGAACCCTCAATGAGCGCAGCATCGTTGCAATATGATCGTCATTGGTAAAAACAGCACCACCGTCTCCGTAACAACCTAGTGGTTTAGCAGGGAAAAAACTCGTTGTCGCTACAGTAGCCATTGCGGTCGTTTTAACATTTCTAATTTCGGACCCAAAGCTTTGCGCTCCGTCAGCTATTAAGAGCAAGTCGTAAGCCTGGCAAACTTCTTGTAGCTCCGGATAGTTTGCAGGTAAACCAAAGATATCTACCGAAATTATCGCTTTTGGGTTGCCCAATTGTTTCGCTTTTGAATCTTCTATCGCGGCCACAAGTGATATCGAAGATAAGTTCAATTGGGTTTCGTCAATATCGACAAAGTAGGGGGTGGCCTGCACGGAAGCAATTGCTTCAGCAGTCGCAAAAAAAGAGAATGCGGTGGTAAATACAATGTCCCCTTTGCCAACCCCGGCAGCAAGTAATGCGAGCTGTAATGCGTCTGTACCGTTTGCACAAGTTATACAGTGCTTGCTCTTGGTATATTCGCAAAGCTTAGATTCGAGTTCAGAGACTTCGGGACCCATAATAAATTGTCCGTGTTTCAGAACGGAATTTATGCCGAGTTCAATATTTTCCCTGACAGGTTCGTCCTGGGCTATTAAATCGAAGAACTGCATTTATCTTGCCTTAAAGAGTTGCTCATTTTTTAGAATATATACGGTACTTGTTTCAGGGCAGGTGTATCGACCTTCACCATTATTTGGAAGAGGAATTCGATGACCATAATCTGTCATCCAGCCTATTTGTTTTCCGGGAACACCGACAACAAGCGCATTGTTTTTAATTGAACTATTAACTACCGAGCCGGCTCCGACAAAGGCATTACTGCCAATCTCATTACCACACACAATTGTGCAGTTTGCTCCTAGTGTTGCTCCCTTTTTAACAAGCGTTTTTTTAAACTCGGTTTTTCTCTCTACACTCGAACGAGGGTTATAAACATTAGTAAAAACCATAGAAGGGCCACAAAACACGTCGTTTTCAAGAGTCACTCCCTCGTAGACAGAAACATTGTTCTGGATTTTCACATTGTCTCCGATAACGACGTTAGGCCCTATATAAACATTTTGACCAAGGCTGCAGTTCTCACCAATTTGTGCAGTCGCACAAATGTGTGTCCAATGCCAAATCCTGGTTCCGTTTCCTACGATAGCTCCGTCGTCGATAATTGCGCTTGGATGATAGTTAAAACTCATAAGTAGCTACTTTCAGCAAAAGGGTGTGAAAGTTGACGCTTGCCAGTACATTGCAGGTTGCGAATTTGAGCGACAGTTTCGATTGCAACTCTATTATCTTCCAGAGTAAACCCTTTCCCTTCGAGAATGTTCTTATAACTCTCAGTGTGAAGATCAGTAAAGCCACCTGAAAATTCGAACTCTTCGTTATTCAGTTTTAAACTTCTATAGGTCCTTTGTCCTTTTAACCTAATATCCGCTGGCAGAGAAGTGACATCAATTGATAAAAACCATCGTACTCTTGCCAATTCAAATTCCAGAAAACCCGCTGCTGTGCTGGGCGTTGACATGTGAAGTTGGCAATCTTGAACGCTTCCAAACAGGTGATGAAGTAGATCGAAAAAGTGCACACCAATATTGGTAGCAATGCCTCCTGATTTTTTAATATCTCCTTTCCAGGACTGCTGATACCACTGCCCTCGTGAGGTTATGTAGGTTAAGTCAACATCCAATTTTTTCGTTTGTTTGCTGTTTTCCAATTTTTTCTTCAATGCAATAACGCTTGGATGTAAGCGCAACTGCAGTATGGTACTGACCCTTTTGCCTGTTTCTTTTTCTATTTCCCGCAAGGCATCGATATTCCAAGGATTTAGCACCAAAGGTTTTTCGCAGATAACGTCACAGTTTGCACGCAGACCAAATCGATATTAGATCTACGGAATCGTTGCTTCGCCTGCGTTTGTCGATGTGTCTATCAAAACGTTCGAATTCGGTGAAAAAGCTGGTGTCAGGGAAATAAGAGTCAATGACACCGACACTATCATTGGGGTCCAGACATGCAACCATTTGATTTCCGGTATCTCTTATGGCTTTCATGTGCCGAGGAGCGACGTACCCTGCGGCACCAATTAATGCAAACTTTTTCATTCCAACCTCATCGTTCAGTATTCTTTATTAGGTATTCCATCTTCTTTATCGACAATTTGCCCATAAATTGAAATGGGATAGTTATAAATTTGCAATATCAACACCTTCTCCGTGACTTTTGCTATAGCGTCTCGAGGATTGTTATTTATATTGGACCCAAGAACAACCCCATTATCAACTTACGTTGAGGTCGGACTGTTGCCCAACGTCTGTCGATTCCAATTGAGCTAATGAAAAAGAATAGGTGGTTCGAGTTTTGTTGGTGGACTATTGTGGATTAGAATATTTGTGGCACTTTAGATATCACTTTAGTGATAAATGGTTCACAAAAAAGGAGGTTAACAAATGTACATATTCTGCTATGCTAGTAACTGAGGTATAGGAGGTATGTATGGTAGGCATAGTCTCAAATAATTCCGGCAACTCGCTTTTACAGCAGGTGCAGGAACGTCAAAATAATCTTTTAGAACGTTTGGCTAGTGGTAAGAAGGTCAATAGTGCTGCAGACGGTGCTGCCGCTCAGCAAATAATCGATCGACTGTCCAGTCAAATAGGTGGTAATCAACAGGCATTAAATAATGTCTACGACGGTATTTCTTTAGCACAAATTGGGGATGCTGCGCTGTCAGGTGTGACTGATGATGTCAATCGCATCCGCGAATTGTCCATTCAAGCTGGCAATGGCTTGTTAACGGATGCAGACCGAAGTGCTTTGCAGCAAGAAGTAACGCAGTTACAAGACAATATTCGAGATACATTGGAAAACACCAATTTCAATGGCAACAGCCTGTTTACTTCGGATAGCACTATTAATTTTCAGTCTGGTGCGAATGCAGGGCAAAGTATAGGAGTCAACACCCGAGACTTGCCCACGGCATTAAACGACATTCTGAATGCAGATATCAGCACTGCTGCGGGAGCACAAACGGCGCTGGACTCGGCAGATTCTGCTATCGAGACCGTTGGCAGTAACAGAGCCGAATTTGGTGCGGTGCAAAATCGCTTTGAGAGCACTGCGCGCCAGTTGACCACGCAAGCGGAAAACGAAGCTGCTGCGCGGAGCCGAATTCAGGATACGGATTTTGCGCAAACGACATCGGATTTGGCGGCAAGTCAGGTATTGAGCCAGGCCAATATCGCAGTGCAGGCTCAATCTAACCAGCAACAGAGTCAGGTATTGTCCTTACTTAGTTAGAATTGGTTTGATTATTAACCGAAATAATTTAAAAGGCGCTTAATGCGCCTTTTTTAATACTTAAGTCTTATAGCCCTCATTGAATACAAAAAGTATGCTTTTCAGACATTTGTGCCTATTTAACAAGCTTTAATGTAGATATTTCATCTACTTACTTGAAACTCTTCGCAATCAGAAGCAAACTAGGCAAAAAGCAATAATAACATTTTCGGTATTACGGATTTTCAATGAGTCGCATTCTGGTTATAAGTTCCCAAGAGTCCAGACGTAACAACCTTTCCACCGTGATCAGTTTCTTAGGTGATCAGCCCGAGACTGCCAGTTTCGAGCAGGCTATTGAAACCCTCAAGCGTGAGGCAGCATTGGATGCTGTTTTGATTGACGGTGATGAACCAGAGCTCGCATCCGATGTTATTGAAAAATTCCCCGCATTTCCTTTTGTTGCTGTCGGAAACTCTGAACAACTGGTTTCTATTCCTAATGTGATGGGCTTGCTGGAAGAGCCTATTACCTATCCAGTGCTTACTAAGTTGATGCATCGCTGCCAGGAATACATTCGTCGTAAACCTGGGCAGAGTAAAAGCACCCAAAAAACCAAGTTATTCCGCAGTCTTGTGGGGAAAAGTCAGGAAATACAAAATGTGCGCCGCATGATTGAGCAAGTGGCGCCTACCGACGCCAACGTTCTGGTTTTAGGCGAGTCAGGAACGGGGAAAGAAGTGGTTGCCCGCAATGTGCATTTTCTGTCTCAGCGCAAAGACGGTCCCTTTATCCCGGTGAATTGTGGTGCTATCCCCGGAGAACTGCTTGAAAGTGAGTTGTTCGGTCATGAAAAAGGCGCATTTACCGGCGCCGTAAGTTCTCGAAAAGGGCGTTTTGAACTTGCCGAAGGCGGTACATTATTCCTGGACGAGATTGGTGACATGCCTTTGCAGATGCAGGTTAAATTGCTGAGGGTATTACAAGAGCGCACATATGAGCGCGTGGGCGGGACTAAGCCAATTCCTTGTAATGTACGTATTATTGCTGCAACTCATCGAAATCTGGAAGATATGATTGCCGAGGGTAAGTTCCGCGAAGATTTATTCTATCGTCTAAATGTTTTTCCAATAGATAGTCCGGCATTAAGAGAGCGCAAGGAAGATATTCCGCTGTTGATGCAGGAATTGGTATCTCGCTTCGAAAACGAGTCCAGCAAAAGCATAAAGTTCACTGAAGAGGCGTTGGCATCTCTGATGGAACACAAGTGGGCAGGCAACGTCAGAGAACTATCCAATCTGGTGGAGCGTCTTACTATATTATGCCCAAATCAAGTGGTGGATGTACCCGATTTACCTATCAAGTATCAACATGTTTCCGTTGACGATTTCAATCCGGAATACCCGGAAGAACTGCTGGAAAGAGAAGCGTTAAATAGCTTGTTCAGTGATGACAGCGATGATTATGATGAAGATGACTCATCGGCGGTGGCGGAACACGCAAAATTTGTTGATCCGGATCTGCCTGCAGAAGGGGTTAACCTCAAAGAGTACCTGTCAGATCTTGAAGTGAACATGATCACCCAAGCTCTGGATCAACATGATTGGGTGGTGGCACGCTCGGCTGAGTTCTTAGGAATGCGACGCACGACACTCGTTGAGAAAATGCGCAAATACAATATTGCCAAAGAACTATAAGCAAAAGCTTCTGACAAACTATTGACTCAAGAATTGAAAGTCTTACACACCAAGTATCACACTTAACCTATTGATAATATTATAATTAACCTGTTGGCACAGCTTGTGCATTTAAAGCTTCATTAGTATTAATGACTTTTTTTTGACATGCAGGTACAAAACATTAGGGTGAGCAGTGGACTCCAGTCCAAATTTACTGCGTTACCTCAATTTACAAAATCACTTTCCTCAGAACGGTATTTGTCTGATGAAATGCGTCTGGCGTTTAACGCTGTACCTGCGGGCATTTTGTTTGTTAATCGTTTGGGCTTGGTAGAGCTTGCCAATAGATCAGCAAAAGCCCTGTTTCAACGAGATATTGAAGGCTGCCTTTGGCGCAACGTTGTTGAAACCTCATTTGAACCGCAAAAAGACGATGGCTTAGAGGTGTCGCTGGTCAATGGTCGGAAAGTTAAATTTGCCATTTCCAAAGTCCCCGATGTTCCCGGGCAACTCATCCATTTGACCGATCTTACCCAAACTCGCACGTTACAGGCAAAAGTGAGTCATCTGCAGCGCCTGAGTGCACTGGGGAAAATGGTGGCTTCATTGGCACATCAATTACGGACCCCTTTGTCTGCCGCCTTACTTTATGCAAGGAATATTCAAGCTAGCGGGATATCTGCAGTGCAACAACAGCGCTTCAGCGACAAATTAGTTGGTCAACTCAAAGGTCTTGAAAGTCAGATCAATGACATGTTGTTGTTTGCCAAAAGTGGCAAGCAAGAAATTATTGAAGACATTCATCTGGCGAGCCTGGTAGAAACTTTAGTGGATGACATACGAGAAACCGTATCGCATTCAATCAGGATAGAGTTTCAAAACCTGAGCAAAAACTCAGAGCTGAAAGGTAATCGAACTGCGATTTGCGGTGCGATTAATAATCTGCTGCAAAATGCTATCTCCGTAGGCTCCAGCCAGATTGAACTGCAATTGGATAATTGCAGGCAAGGTATGCAATTGTCGATTTCTGACAATGGACCTGGCATTCCAAAACAACAAATAAAACAAATATTCGAACCGTTTTTTACTACAAGAGCACAAGGCACGGGTCTTGGGCTTTCAGTCGTCAGGTCTGTTATGTCCAGCCATCAAGGGCGCGTTACTGTTGAAAATCAGAGCAATGGCGGCGCTAAATTCACCTTGTTCTTTCCACAAGGCGAGTTTTCACAACATCACAGAAAAGTAGAATTTAAAGAAAGGGCCAAACAAGCCAAAGTACAAACTGAGGGAGAGCGTGCATGAATCAGAAATGTGTAATGCTGGTGGAAGATGATCACGGCCTGAGAGAAGCCCTTTACGACACGTTGGAATTAGGTGGCTACAAGGTCGTGGTTTGTGATTGCGCGGAGTCAGCGATATCACGTATCAATGAAGTCAAAGTCGATCTGATCGTTAGCGATATTCAAATGTCCGGCATGACTGGTATCCAGTTGCTTAAAGTGGTGCGCAACAAGTTCCCCAATTTACCCGTGATTTTGATGACGGCTTATGCCCAAATTGATGACGCCGTTACTGCAATGCAAACTGGTGCCACCGATTATATTGCCAAGCCATTCGAGCCCGATGTGCTGCTGAATCTGATTGCAAGATATGCACCTGTGCAATCAAGTGATAGTTTTAGACCAATAGTCGGGGATGAGTCCAGTAAACGGCTCTTACAGTTGGCCCAAAGGGTTGCCAAAACCGACGCCACAGTCATGGTGTTGGGACCCAGTGGCTCAGGTAAAGAAGTATTGGGTCGCTACATTCACGAACAGAGTAGTCGCGCAGATGGACCATTTGTGGCCATCAACTGTGCCGCTATACCTGAAAATATGTTGGAAGCCACCTTGTTCGGTTATGAAAAAGGCGCATTTACCGGTGCTTTACAAACCTCAATAGGAAAATTCGAACAAGCCCAGCAAGGCACTATTATGCTGGACGAAGTGACTGAGATGGATTTAGGTCTACAGGCGAAATTGTTGCGAGTGTTGCAAGAGCGCGAAGTAGAACGTCTCGGTAGCCGCAAAACCATTAAGTTGGATGTCCGCATCATTGCTACCAGTAACCGAGACCTGATGCAGGCGGTTCAGGAGGGGCAATTCCGGGAAGATTTGTATTACCGATTGAACGTGTTTCCACTGCACTGGCTGCCTTTAGGAGAGCGAGTGGGTGATATTGTACCGTTGGCGGAGCACCTGGTTGAGCGTCATGCCCTGCGACAAGGCTACCGCATTCCGGACATTAGCTTTTCCGCCAAGCAAAAACTATTGCAGTACAAGTGGCCTGGCAATGTGCGGGAGCTGGAAAACGTCATCCAGCGCGCATTGATTTTATGTGATAGCAACGAGATATCGGAACAGGAGTTAATGCTGGATTGTCACGTTCCAGTCAATGAAATAGAAGAACAAGTTCCACCGGAGTCACAAAACACCGATTTATTAGGGCAAGAATTAAAACAGCAGGAAAATCAAATCATTTTAGAAATGTTGATTTCCTGCAATGGTAAACGCAAGGATGTCGCCGAAAAACTTGGTATCAGTCCCAGAACCCTGCGTTATAAGTTGGCTAAAATGCGGGAGATGGGCATCGATCTGCCTGCTTGATAAAACACCTTCTCTCGTTGCATAACATCGGTGACAAGAAATTGTCACCGATGCTGACGCGTGTTCAAGTGCCTGTCAAAATACTAAAGAACCCCGCTTAAGTTATTGATAAATATGTGCATTTAAACTTTGGCATCATCATTGCTTTAACAGGGTACATTGTCAAAAAATGACAGAATCCTGGAGAAAGTGATGGATATCAAAGCAGATTCCTTATACAGAGAAATGCAAATGTTGGCGGCTCAAACTAAAACTGAGCTTACGCCCTCTGTTGAATTGCAAACAAATCCTTCCCGTGAAAACTTTGCTGATATGCTCAGTTCCGCCATCAATGGCGTGAATGATATGCAGCTACACGGTAGAGAATTAACTAATCGCTTTGAAATGGGTGACCCCAATTTAAGCCTGGCTGACGTGATGGTAGCCAAAGAGAAGGCGGGCATTGCTTTTGAAGCCACCTTACAGGTGCGCAATAAAGTAATGGAAGCCTACAAACAAATCATGCAAATGCCTGTATAACGGAGCAATAAGAAATGGCTGACGCAACCACAGACTTAACTGTTCCGGGCGATAATCTTGACCTGGAATCCGCAGAACAAAAATCCGGCTTTATGGATGCTTTGGGCAGTGTTGATATGCTGCGTCAAATTATCCTTGTTGTAGCCTTGGTAATTTGTGTAGCTATCGCAATTTTTATCGTCATTTGGGCACAAGAACCCGATTACAGACCGCTTGCTAAATTACCCACCGATGAACTCATTCAAACACTGGATCATCTGGATGTTGCGCAAATCCCTTATGAGTTGGAAGGCAATACGATTTTAGTGCCCGAAGACCAATATGAAGCGATAAAGCTCTCATTGGCGCGTCAGGGTTTAGCACAAGCGCCTGATTCTGGTACCGATATCATCATGCAAGACATGGGCTTTGGTGTCAGTCAGCGAGTAGAGAAAGAGCGCTTAAAGCATGCCCGTGAGCAACAGATTGCACGCACAATTGAAGACATGTCTAATGTCAGTAAAGCCAAAGTATTGCTGGCGATGCCACGCGAAAACGTATTTGCCCGCAAAATGTCTCGTGGTAGTGCTACAGTGGTTATTACCATGCGCCGCGGCGCGGTGTTAAATAGTGAAGAAGTGGACGCGATAGTAGATATGGTTGCTTCAGCGGTTGAAACCATTGACCCGGACAGAGTTACTGTGACAGACAGTAACGGACGCCTGTTGAATTCTGGCTCTCAAGACTCAATCTCAGCGCGCTCAAGAAAAGAATTCGAAATCGTTAAGCAGCGTGAAGCAGAATACCAAGGCAAAATTGATTCTATCTTGATCCCGGTATTAGGCTTGGGCAACTATACCTCGCAAGTGGATGTCAGTATGGATTTTACCTCTACTGAACAAACACAAAAACGCTATAACCCTGATCTACCTGCAGTGCGCAGTGAAATGACCGTAGAAGAAAACAGTGTCGGCAGTATGATTGCCGGTGTACCTGGTGCACTGACAAACCAACCGCCTTTGGATGCTAATATTCCGCAAAACAACGCAGGCGCAAACTCTACGCGAACGTCTCCGGGTAGAACTCACAAAGAGGCGACTCGTAACTTTGAATTGGATACCACTATTAGCCATACCAAACAGCAAACCGGTGTTATCCGTCGTTTAAGTGTTTCGGTGGCTGTGGATTATAAAAGCAGCACAGATGCAGACGGGAATGAGACAACTGAGCCGCGTACACAACAAGAATTGTTGAATTTGCGTCGTTTGTTGCAAGGTGGTATTGGCTTTGACGTGACGCGTGGTGACTCTCTGGAAGTAGTGACTATTCCGTTTAGCCGCATTGATACTGGTCTTGAAAAAGAAGTTCCACTTTGGGAACAGCCTTGGGCCATGCGTGCGCTGAAGCTGGTGATGGGTGGTCTGATTATAATTGTTCTGATTCTGGCGATTGTGCGTCCGATGCTGAAACGTCTGATTTACCCAGAAGATACCTCAGAACAAGATGAGTTCAATGTGGATCAAAGTCTTGACTTGGGTGATGAAACCATCACTATGTTAACTCAAGAGTTTGATGAAGATGCAGTAGGCTTCGCAGCGGATGGATCGTTGATGTTGCCAGACCTGCATAAAGATGAAGATGTGCTCAAAGCAGTACGTGCTCTGGTGGCAAATGAACCTGAACTGTCTGCGCAGGTGGTGCGCAGCTGGTTGATGCTGGACGAATAAGTTATGGCTGAAGAAGCAGAAGAAATTGGCTACGACGTAGGTAAACTGGAAGGGGTTGAGAAGGCAGCAATTTTGCTACTCAGTCTCTCCGAGGAAGACGCTGCGCAAATTCTGAAACACATGGAGCCTAAGCAGGTCCAAAAGCTGGGTCAGGCCATGGCCTCCATGGATGACATGACGCAGGGTAAGATCACTGCGGTGCACAAGCATTTTATCGAAGAGATCCAGAACTTCAGTACTATCGGTTTCCACAGCCATGACTTTGTGAAGAAAGCCTTAACCGCAGCCTTGGGTGAAGACAAGGCCGCGAACCTTATCGATCAGATACTGGTGGGTGGCGGTGCCAAAGGTCTGGATTCCTTGAAGTGGATGGATTCTAAACAGGTTGCCGGTATAATCCGCAACGAACACCCGCAGATTCAAACCATTGTATTGGCTTATCTGGATCCCGAGCAATCTGCGGAAATCATGTCACAGTTCCCTGAGAAGGTACGCCTCGATTTGATGATGCGTATTGCTAACCTGGAAGAAGTACAGCCAGCAGCACTGCAAGAATTGAACGAAATCATGGAGAAACAGTTCGCGGGTCAAGCGGGTACACAAGCTGCCAAGATGGGCGGCTTGAAATCAGCTGCCGATATCATGAACTATCTGGATACCAACATCGAAGGCCAGTTGATGGATGCCATCCGTGAGCAAGACGAAGAGATGAGTCAGCAGATTCAGGACTTGATGTTTGTCTTTGATAACCTGGCGGATGTAGATGACAGAGCGATTCAGGCGATTCTTCGTGAAGTACAGCAAGACGTACTTATCAAAGCCATTAAAGGTGCCGATGAAGGATTGCGCGACAAGATTGCCAAAAACATGTCGAAACGTGCGGCAGAAATGTTATTGGATGATTTGGAAGCCTTGGGACCTGTGCGTATCAGTGAAGTGGAAACCGCGCAGAAAGAAATTCTCTCTGTGGCTCGACGTCTGGCTGATGCCGGTGAAATTATGCTTGGCGGCGGTGGCGGCGAAGAATTCCTGTAATCAATTAGTGGTAGTGTGAAATGGTTGATTTTGTTAACGACGAACAAAATGAGGAATTCAAGTCCTTTGAGATACCTTATGTCGAGGACAAAAAGTCTAAATTCAAAAGCGAGAGTAATGCGCTTAACAAAACCTCGGACTGGAAATGGGAACCTCCTGAGGAAGAAGAAGAAATCCTGCCGCCGACTGCAGAAGAAATTGAGGCCATTCGCAAAGCAGCCTATGAAGAAGGCTTTTTACAAGGGCTCGATGAAGGCCAGTTGAAAGGTTATGAAGAAGGGCTGGAAAAAGGTACCGAAGAAGGACAAAAAAAAGGCTATGAGCAAGGCCTGAATGAAGGACTACAGGAAGGGCGAGAAATTATTCAGCAGCAGATGCAGGCCTGGCAATCACTAAATGAGTCACTGCAAGAGCCCTTGACGCTGGTGGAAGCGGAGTTAGAAAAAGAGTTAACTCAGCTGGCTGTGGCGCTAGCTCGTTCCGTGATCCGCACCGAAGTACAGCTCAATGAAAATATCATTTTTGAAGCGCTTAAGTCGGGGCTGAAAGTACTGCCCATTCGCGAAAATGGTTATCAAATAAACTTACACCCGGAAGATTTGACGTTAGTAAAACAACACTTTTCCGAAGAAGAGATTCAACAACACAATTGGATATTGGCGGAAAGTGTCGGGCAATCTCGCGGTGGCTGCGAAATCGTTACCGATTCCAATGCCGTGGATGTCTCTATTGAGCGACGAGTGCGAGAAAGCCTGGATAAGTTTTTATTGGAGCAAGGCTTGCGTGAACGTGAAGCCTGATAACCTCATCGAAACGCTATAATGACTGAACGCATTCTCAGTAAAATAAAAGATTTACAAGGGCAAATTCCGCAACCAGCTACAGTGGCAGCCGGAAAACTTGTGCGTGGTATTGGCCTGACGCTGGAAGCGGTGGGATGCCAGTTGCCTGTTGGTAGCCAATGTTTGGTGCAAACCATCGATGGTGAAATTGAAGCAGAAGTGGTTGGCTTTGGCGACAATGTTACCTACCTCATGCCAACTGAAGCAGTAAAAGGCATTGTACCCGGTTCACGCGTTCAGCCCCTCACACGACAACAAGGTATTGCTGTGGGAATGGGCCTGCTGGGGCGAGTTGTCGATGGCAATGGTAATCCAATAGATGGTCTTGGTGCATTAAAAACCACGGAATATGTTCCTTTTACTCGCCCCCCAATGAATCCACTTATTCGCAAACCTATTAAACAGCCTATGGACGTGGGCGTGCGTTCTATTAATTCCATGATTACTGTTGGCACCGGGCAACGCATGGGCTTGTTTGCGGGCAGTGGTGTGGGTAAAAGTGTCCTGATGGGTATGATGACCAGAGGTACCACTGCAGATGTTGTGGTGGTGGGACTGGTAGGCGAACGGGGCCGAGAAGTAAAAGAATTTATTCACGATATCTTGGGTGAGGAAGAGCGACACAAGTCTGTAGTGGTTGCGGCACCTGCTGATACCTCTCCGCTCATGCGTCTTAAAGGTTGTGAGACCGCAGTTAGTATTGCGGAATATTTTCGCGATCAGGGCATGAATGTACTGTTGTTAATTGACTCGCTAACGCGCTATGCCATGGCCCAGCGTGAAATTGCACTGGCGGTGGGAGAACCCCCTGCTACCAAGGGTTACCCACCCTCAGTATTTGCGCGTTTACCGGCCTTGGTAGAAAGAGCGGGTAATGGCGCCGAGAACCAAGGCTCTATAACGGGCTTTTACACTGTGCTCACGGAAGGTGATGATCTGCAAGATCCGATTGCCGATGCAGCCAGAGCCATTCTTGATGGGCACATTGTACTTTCTCGCTCACTGGCAGATGCCGGGCATTACCCCGCTATTGATGTGGAAGCGTCTATCAGTCGTGTGATGCCACAAGTGGTAAGCGATGAACATTTGCAATCGGCGCGACGCATCAGACAGATTTATTCCATTTATCAACAGAACAAAGATCTCATTAGTATTGGGGCTTATAATCGAGGTACCGATCCGCGAATCGATATGGCTATCAAAGCTGAACCGATGATCAATAATTTCCTGCAACAAGGCATGAAAGACATTATTCCTTACGATGAGAGTTTGGGGGGGATGGTGCAACTACTGCAGAAGTTTGGTGGTAGTGCATAATGACCAGACAACTGCAAATGGTGGCCAGATGGGAAGCCGAAAAAGAAGAAAAAGCCGCTTCTGATTTCCAGCAAGCGCAAGCCTATGTTCGGCAAAACCAGGAGCGTCTTGATGGCTTGATGCAATATCGCCTCGACTATTTCAAAAAAATGCAGGAGAAAGGGGCGAACGGCTTTGAGGCGCTGGCGTTTTCCCATCATCAATCATTCATCAGCAAATTAGACAAAGCCTGCGCGCAACAACAACAGATCATTCAAGATGCCAGTAATGCTGCTGAGCAGCGAAAACAGCAATGGCTGGAACAGCAAAAGAAGCGCAAAGCCGTAGAAATGTTGCTGGATAAGAAAAATGCTGAAAAGCAAGCTCGTCTGGACCGTCATGAACAAAATATGATGGACGAGTTTGCCCTGCAAAAGTTCCTCAGAGCCTCAAAACGCTAGTTTTAAATACTGATTAAAAACAGTTGGCCTGATTTATGCTTTCCTACCTGGTAACGAAACAACTAACAGAAATTTGACGCTTTAAAACCGTTATTACCGTGCAAATGCGGGATTTCTGGCAGAATCAGGTGAACAAATATGCAACAAGTTGCCGCTTCCAACAATGATATTGCCGCTCAGAAACTCTTTCCTGGAGATGTCGATGCAGAAGCATCCGGGACAGGTGATGAGTTTGCCAAGTTTATGATAGGTAGCAGCGAAGGTGCTGATTCTGCAAAAAGTGAACAGAGCTACCGAGGTCATGGCGATCTGAAAAATACCGCGAAAGACACTGTTTCTGAGAGTGAAAAGCCTTCATTAAAGACACAAGAATCAGAATTCAAGCTCGAAAAACCTGGCTCTGAAGAGTCAATAGCGCAAGATGGCCAATCCCAAGATGGGCAGAGCGAAGAGGGAGAGCTTCATGAAGAATGGGTTAGCATTATACAAAAGCTTAATGGTGAAGCTATCAAACCTGATGCTGAAACGGATGCGGCTGTCGTAGAAGATCCTTCCACAGAATCGCCAGTTCTGGTTGCGGATACTGTTATAGAAGATTCATCTGAAAAAAGCGCTGAAATTCCCGCTGAACCAGAACCTGAAGTGGTTACTGCCTCTTCTATCCAGGATTGGAAGCAACAATTACGAGAAAAGTTGTTGAATTCCGGGCATGCCTTAAACGCTCACCAGATGAAATCGGTGGACAAGGCCGTTAACGGATTGTCTGATGAAGAAATTCAGCAACTGCTGCACGATGATGCCGCATTAAAACAAATGATGTCTGATATTTTAAAAGTTGAAGATCCTCATCCCCATGATGTTTCCTTGCTAATACAGTTAAGCGAGCAAAACAACGGACAAGCGGAGCAAGCTGCGGGCAATGAAGAAATTTTATCCGCACAGGATTCAGAAACATCTGATGGCTCTGAGCAAGAGCAAACACTCGCAGATTTATTGAATGACAACACAGCTGAAAACGCCGAGCAAGATGACAACAATGACGGCGCTGAAGCTGAATATGCACAGTTTACTGATGCAGTAACTGAAACGCTGAATGTTGAAGAGACCGTGAATGGTGAAGCGTTATCGGAAGGTGAAGCCTTATCTGAGGACGAAGCTGCAGGCGTTGGAATGCAACAAGACCCTGGCAAATCTGCTGCTAATACCGCAGCGGATAACACTGTCAGCGATACACAAGTCAAACCAGAACAACTCAATCTCACTCAATTGCTCAATGATTTAGACAATGCTACCGAGACAACCGACGGTAAAATAGCCGCTATAGATAGTTTAACTCGACGACTTGAATCCTCAGAAGTTGGTCAAACGGCGGCAGGTAAGAAGTTTATTGAGAGCTTGAAAAATGTCAGTGCTGAGTTCAAAGAACAATTAAAATCTGGCCATGAGCCAGGCATTAATATCAGTAAAATTGTCACAGAAGGAATGGTCGCTGATTCTGCTTCTGTAGAAAGCGCTGCACTTGAACAGCAAGTTAAAAGCGCATTGCAACAAATCGTTAATGTGGCTCACGCCTCCAGCGGTATGGATAGTGCTGCTCGTGAGACTTTACTCAGTAGCTTCAATAGTAGTTTGACTGCCAGAGACAATAATACCGCGCAATTAGAGGCGCAGAAAACCCAGCAACAGAATTTGCAAAACAGCGCTTTTGACAAGGCGGTAAACATTCAAAAACCTGAAGCTGCACAAGAGTTGGCGAATAAGGTTCAGGTGATGCTGAATCAGAAAAATATGGTGGCTGATATTCGCTTAGATCCGCCTGACCTGGGACAGATGCAAATAAAAATTAGTATGCAAGGTGACACCGCTTCAGTCAGTATGGTGGTGCAATCTCAAGCGGCCCGTGAAGCACTGGAACACAATCAGCCTAGATTGAAAGAGTTGCTGGAGCAACAGGGGATTGAATTAGGCCAATCTTCGGTGCGCGAAGAGCAACAAGGCCAAAAAGGTGAAGGTGATGGACAGAACTTTGCCTCAGGAAAGGGACAAGAGGCGATGGAAGATATAGAGGCTGAATCTTCTTCTCAAACCAGAACCGTTGGACTGGATGAGCCAGAAGGTATCGATTTTTTTGCTTAAATCACTGATAGATGCGCAAAGATCATTGCCTTATTGAGGCACTGTTATCCATAATAAAGAGAGTTAATTAGCAGAGAAGCAAAAAAATGGCTGAACAAGAATTACAAATGGAAGAAGGTGCCCCTAAAAAGGGTAAAATGATGATCATCATCATTGCTGCAGTTGTCGTAATAATCGGTGCCGTAGCGGCTTTCTTTTTGTTAGGTGGCAGCAGTGATGAATCTGAATTGGATGAACTGGAAACTGAACAGGTTGTGGAGCAAGCGCCTACTGCAGGTACAGGTATAGGTTCCACAAATGTTGGAACAGCATTGTATGTTGCCATGCCCAGACCATTTGTTTTCAATGTGCCGGGTTCAGGCCGTGACAGGCTGGTACAGATCAAGGTGCAGTTGATGGTACGTGGGACCGACGCAGAAGAAACTACCAAGATGCACATTCCGATGATCGAAGGGACATTGCTGAGAGTGTTCAGTAGTTCCAATGCTGATGACCTGGTGACAGAGGCGGGCAAAATTGCCATGAAAGAACAGTCTTTGCGTGAAGTGCAAAAAGCGATGCAGGAAATTGCCGGTAATCCAGTCATCGAGCAAGTGTTATTTACCGGTTTTGTTATGCAATAGGCTATAGATTAACTAAATATAGAGGCTGAGCAGGTGAGCGATTTATTATCACAAGACGAAATTGATGCCCTCTTACATGGGGTCGACGAAGTTGAAGAGGAGGATATCGAAGAGTCCGACGTTTCCTCTTCGGCGATGGAGTACGACTTTTCGTCTCAGGATAGGATTGTTCGTGGTCGGATGCCCACCCTGGAAATGGTAAATGAACGCTTTGCCAGACACATGCGGGTTAGCCTGTTTAATATGATGCGTCGTTCCGCAGAAGTGTCTATTAACGGCATTCAAATGATCAAGTTTGGTGAGTACATTCACACCTTGTTCGTGCCGACTAGCTTGAATATGGTGAGATTTCGTCCACTCAAGGGAACGGGTTTGATCACCATGGAAGCTCGCTTAGTGTTTATCCTGGTAGATAACTTTTTTGGTGGTGATGGGCGGTATCATGCGAAAATCGAAGGGCGTGAGTTCACCCCCACTGAGCGTCGTATTATACAGATGCTACTTAAGATCATCTTTGAGGATTATAAAGAGGCATGGGGTCCGGTTATGGACGTGTCTTTTGAATATCTCGATTCAGAAGTTAACCCGGCCATGGCAAACATTGTGAGTCCCACAGAAGTGGTGGTGATCAGCTCCTTTCACATTGAACTAGATGGTGGTGGTGGTGATTTTCACGTGGCTTTACCTTACTCCATGTTGGAGCCTATCCGGGAATTGCTGGATGCGGGTGTACAGAGCGATAAAGAAGATACCGATCTGCGTTGGAGTAAAGCGCTGCGGGATGAAATTCTCGATGTTAACGTGGCACTGACAACCCACATGTTGGATTTAGAGCTGCCGCTTGAGGCCATTGTTAAGATGAAAGCGGGGGATGTGATCCCCATTGATATGCCCGAGTATATTACTGTGCTAATTGAAGGATTGCCTACCTTCCGTAGCAAGTTGGGGCGCTCAAGAGAGAATATTGCGCTGCAGATTGTTGAAAGAATACCAAGACCTGTTTCAGTGAAGTCGCAGTTACACCTGCTGACCAAAGGTGGGCGTCGTATCGATTCTGATGCGGAACTGCAAACCCTTGAAGATGATTTAGTATTGTAGAGATTAAGAGGAAAAGAAGATGAGTGGTGAAGATGATGCAATGGACGATTGGGCTGCGGCAATGGCCGAGCAAGCCGAATCAGAATCTGAAGATACGCTATCTGGCGATGCTGCCTCAGGCATGTCTGGTGTTGAGGTTGCAGAACTAGACGAATTCTCAGAATCGGGCGGTGTTTCTGGTGAAGAAGAGAAAAAACTAGATACAATTCTCGATATTCCTGTCACTATATCCATGGAAGTTGGGCGAAGCCTTATCAGTATCAGAAATCTGCTGCAATTGAACCAAGGATCAGTAGTAGAGCTAGATCGCGTAGCGGGTGAGCCTTTAGACGTATTAGTGAACGGAACTTTGATCGCCCATGGAGAGGTGGTTGTAGTTAATGACAAATTCGGGATCCGCTTAACGGATGTTATTAGTCAAATCGAACGTATCAAAAAACTCAAATAAAAATCTATTTCCGACGTTAGTATGGCTGCTCTTCAGTATCTTGTTGGCAGCCTCCCCTTCCTCTTTTGCTGAAGATAGTCAAATATCAACGCCGCTTTCTTCTTGGGTGTCTGTAGCATTTTCGCTATTGCTGGTGATTGGCGTAATATTGCTACTGGCTTACATTATGCGACGGTTTTCTGGTTTGCAAACATCAGGCGGGCAGATTAAAACGGTGGCCAGTATGATGGTGGGAACCCGAGAGCGTATCGCAGTTATCCAGGTTGGCGAAGAGCAGCATTTGGTGGGGGTGACGGCACACAATATCAATCACCTCGCAAAACTGGAGCAGCCTATAGAGCTTGCACGCAAAGAAGATTCACTTAAGCAAACCTTTGCAGGAATACTACAACAACACAAAAAAATCCAAGGCAAAAATGATGATTAGAATAGCTACTTTTTTCGCTATTTTTCTGGTGCTATGGATGCCCGACACGGCTCTGGCGAATCCCGGCATCCAGGCACTAACGGTAACCACCAATCCAGATGGAACGCAAGATTACACTATGACCTTGCAAGTTCTGGGGATCATGACCGCGTTGACTTTGCTGCCGGCGTTTCTGATCATGATGACTTCTTTCACTCGAATAATCGTAGTGATGTCAATTCTTCGACAAGCCATTGGTTTGCAGCAATCGCCTTCTAATCAGATATTGATTGGTCTGACACTGTTCCTCACCATGTTTATTATGGCCCCGGTTTTTGAGGAAATGAACGATAAGGCGTTACAGCCTTATCTGAAGGAGGAGATGACGGCCAGAGCGGCTATTGATGAGGCTATCATCCCCATTCGTGCTTTTATGCTTTCGCAAACGCGAATTAAGGATTTACAAACTTTTGTGGAAATGGCGAAACTGGAAGATACGGTGACTAAACCCGAGGAAGTACCTATGACAGTATTGATTCCTGCGTTTATTACCAGTGAGCTGAAAACCGCGTTTCAAATTGGATTTATGCTGTTTATTCCCTTCTTGATATTGGACCTGGTAGTAGCCTCCATTTTGATGGCTATGGGGATGATGATGTTGTCTCCCATGATTGTATCTCTGCCTTTCAAGCTTATGCTATTTGTACTGGTGGATGGTTGGAATCTGGTGTTTGGCACCTTAGTCAATAGTTATGGCATGGGGTAGTGAAGTATGAGTCCAGAAGTCTTTGTTGATATTTTGAATGATGCTTTGTTCATGGTCATCTTATTGGTGTCTGCCATCATTGTACCTAGCATGATTGTAGGGTTGTGTGTGGCAGTCTTTCAGGCTGCCACTTCCATAAACGAGCAAACCATAAACTTTTTACCAAGGTTATTAGTGACGTTATTAGCGCTGAGCTGGGGAGGGCATTGGCTGGTAAACAAGTTGATGGATTTCACTTTTGAGATAGTCGCTCGAATTCCGGAGGTGGTGGGATAGTTCCATGAACTTCTCAGAAGCCGAAATCCTTCAGGCGATAGTGGATTACGCACTACCTTTTATGCGGATCAGTGGTTTACTGGGGTCAATGGTGGTGATGAGTGCCAAAACATTACCCACTCCAATACGAGTGATGTTGGCTTTCACTCTTGCAATTATGACTATGCCCTTAGTACCCGCCGTGCCAGTTAAAGATCCGATTTCGGTTGAGACCTTCGTCATGGGCGTGCAACAGGTGATCATTGGGCTTTCTATCGGTTTTATTTCTACATTAGTGCTGGAAACTTTTGTCCTCGCGGGGCAAGTTATAGCGATGCAGACTGGCTTGGGCTTTGCGTCAATTGTTGACCCTGTAAACGGCATCAATGTACCTGCAGTAGGTCAGTTTTATCTGATTTTAGCCACTTTGTTGTTTTTAGCTTTCGACGGCCATTTGAATATGATCCAAATGATAGTCATGAGTTTTCAAGCTTTTCCCATTGGCGAAGCTTGGTGGACGGCAGAGCAATTTATGTCCATCGTTAATTGGAGTGCCTGGATGTTTATTGCTGCGTTAACCTTAACTTTGGCACCTATTGTTTCATTGCTGATTATCAATCTGGCTTTTGGCGTGATGACCAAAGCGGCCCCTCAATTGAATATATTTACTATCGGATTTTCATTCGCACAGATTGGCGGCCTTACCATCATGTGGTTGATAATGGATAACTTTACCAATCACTTCGGACAGCAGTGGCATCGTGCGCAACTGTTGATGTGTAATTTGTTAAATATCTGTCCAGGTTAAACACGAGCAAGTGCAATGGCTGATGAAGAAAAGACGGAAGACCCCACAGCGAAACGAACAGCAGATTCGCGCAAGAAAGGACAGATAGCCCGAAGTCGGGAATTGTCGACGGTTCTGGTGCTTATCTTTAGCGCCGTTACGCTATATTTATTGGCGGCAAGTCTCGGTAATATGATGCTTACCGTAATGCGCCGCTTTTTCGATCTCAGTCATGACGAGGCCTGGGATTATACTCATATGTTAACTTCATTAGATTGGGTGATGGGAATCATTTCAGTACCCATGCTGACTTTTTTACTTATTGTGTCTGCTGCCGGAATTTATGGCAGTATTGCGATGGGCGGTTTTAATTTTACCTGGTATACCGCTAGTTTCAGAGCATCTAATTTGAGTCCAATTAATGGCCTGAAACGTATGTTCGGCATGAATGGTTTAGTTGAGCTACTCAAGGCGATTGCGAAATTCGGCATAGTTGCGGTAGTCACTTATTTTATGTTGGCTTTTTACATGGAAGAAGCCTTGCACCTGGATCAGGAGCTTTTTCCTGGCAGTCTGTTTCACGCCATGGAGCTGATTGGCTGGACTTTTATTATTATCTGCTGTGCCCTTATTCCTATCGCCGCTATTGATATTCCCTACCAAAGTTATACTCACAATGAGCAAATGAAAATGAGTAAGCAAGAGGTTAAGGACGAACGCAAAAATGCTGAAGGTGACCCGCAGGTTAAAGGGCGGATTAGACGCTTGCAATATCAGGCCGCTGCCAGAAGAATGATGCAGGAAGTACCTAAAGCCGACGTCGTGGTGACCAACCCGACTCACTATTCAGTAGCCCTCAAATACGATCAGGAGGGAAATCGCGCCCCCTATGTTGTGGCGAAAGGGGCAGATGAATTAGCCATGCACATCCGAAAAATTGCTGAAGGTAATGATGTGCCTTTGTTGGCTTCTCCAGCCTTAACCCGTGCAATTTACTATACAACGGAAATCGATGAAGAGATCCCGGAAAAACTATTCCAGGCCGTGGCGCAAGTGTTGGCTTACGTCTACCAATTAAAACGGTTTAAAACGGGCCGCGGACATCGTCCTAAGCCGCTGGCTAAAGACTTACCTATACCCCCAGAGTTACGCCACTAAGCGTTTTTTGCGGTTTAGTGCGCATGTTGGCCTGTTAATTGCTGAACTCCTGCAGTTCCGTCAAATAATTAACATGTAGATATGTCAGTTGCCACTTACTTTAACCGCATCGACCAAAATAAATTAAAAGAGATCACCACAGGTTTAGGCACTCCCATGGTGCTATTGGCGATCATGGGCATGGTCATTCTGCCCATGCCCGCTTTTCTGTTGGATGTGTTATTCAGCTTCAATATTGCGCTCTCACTCATTGTTATTCTGGTGTGTGTGTTCACACAAAAACCGGTGGACTTTGGCATATTCCCATTGGTGTTATTGATTGCCACGGTACTACGACTGGCCTTAAACATTGCTTCTACTCGTGTCGTTTTACTAGAAGGTCACGAAGGTGGGGACGCCGCAGGGAAAGTAATCGAAGCCTTTGGTGAAGTGGTTATCGGTGGCAACTTTGCAGTTGGTATTGTGGTGTTTGCCATACTGCTGATCATTAACTTTAAAGTCGTAACCGCAGGTGCGGGTAGAATATCGGAAGTAAGTGCTCGCTTTACCTTGGATGCTATGCCTGGTAAGCAGATGGCAATCGATGCCGACTTGAATGCCGGATATATTGATTCCGATGAAGCGCGAAAGCGTCGCGAAGAAATTACCGCGGAAGCTGACTTTTATGGTTCTATGGATGGTGCGTCAAAATTTGTTAAAGGCGACGCCATCGCTGGTTTGTTTATCATGCTTATCAACATTGTTGGTGGTTTGTTTATCGGCATGATCCAGCATGATCTGGGGTTTGGTGATGCCATTGAGATTTATACACTGCTGACTATTGGTGATGGTCTGGTAGCACAAATCCCCAGCCTTTTGCTATCGGTCGCCACGGCGATTATCGTAACTCGTGAAAATGAAACCCAGGAAATGGGTAGTGAGCTATCCTCTCAGCTGGGTGATCCGCGTGCACTCTATGTTACTGCAGGTATTTTGTTTGTTATGGGCATTGTGCCTGGCATGCCACACTTGGCATTTCTTGGATTCAGTTTCGGCATTGGCGGCTACGCCTTTTATCAGCAGTATCGCGCCAAAAAAGAAGCAGAAAAACCCAAAACTATCGAGAAAAAGTCGGATGTAGCACCGCAACCGACTGAGGTTAAAGAGTTAGGTTGGGATGATGTGCAACAGGTAGATACCATAGGATTGGAAGTGGGCTATCGCCTGATCCCATTGGTGGATAAATCACAAGGTGGCGAACTCTTGACGCGTATCAAGGGGGTGCGTAAGAAGCTTTCTCAGGAACTAGGGTTTTTGATTCCGCCAGTGCATATCCGGGATAATCTCGACCTGACACCGAACAACTACACGATTTCCATGATGGGGGTGAACGTTGGCGAAGCTGATATTCATCACGATGAAGAGATGGCCATCAACCCCGGACAGGTATTTGGCAATTTAAATGGCACCAAAACCAAAGATCCGGCATTCGGCCTGGACGCGCTCTGGATTAAACCCTCGCAACGTGAGCACGCTCAAACATTGGGTTATACGGTTGTTGACGCTGCAACTGTGGTGGCAACGCACTTAAGTCAGTTATTAACGAATAATGCCTATCAGTTACTCGGTTATGAAGAAGTGCAACAGCTATTGGATATGTTGGCCAAATCTAATCCCAAACTGGTTGAAGGGTTGGTGCCAGACATTTTACCGCTCAGTACAGTGGTTAAAGTCCTGCAGACCTTGCTCTATGAAGGGGTGCCGATCCGCGATATGCGCACCATAATCCAGACGCTTTCGGAGTATGGTGTTAAGAGTCAAGATCCTGACGTTTTAGTTTCTGCAGTAAGAATCGCCTTAAAACGTCTGATTATCCAGGAAATAAATGGCGGTGCGAAAGAAATCCCTGTGATCACACTTTCACCTGAACTTGAGCAGATGTTACATCAGTCTTTACAGGCGGGTGGCCAGGATGGAGCCGGTATAGAACCTGGCCTGGCAGAGAACTTACAGAATTCTTTGAATCAGGCTTCACAGCAACAAGAGATGGCTGGAGAGCCAGCCGTTTTATTGACGTCCGGAATGTTAAGACCAGTACTTTCAAGATTCCTAAAACATGTGGTACAGGGTTTGCATGTAGTCTCTTATCAAGAAGTTCCTGACGACAAACAAATAAAAATTGTCAGTGCTATAGGACAATAACAGAGCACCAATACCTGAGGTGATGAGATGAAAATCAGACGATTCTTTGCAAAAACCATGCATGAGGCTTTAAACGAGGTTAAAGCTGAATTGGGCGGTGATGCCGTAATCATGTCAAATAAAAAAGTGGCAGATGGCGTAGAAATAGTTGCCGCTTATGACAACGAACCCGTTAAAAAGCCCGCAGAAAAGTTTGATGCTGCGATAGCTATACCATCCCTGAAAAAGCCCACGGGTAACGGTACACCAACGTTGAGTGAAGTTATTGGGGATTCTGGCGCTGATAGCCTGAAAGAATTGCTGGAAAAGCAAGGTGCAGGCAACTTTTCAGCAGAGACAGAGTCAACAACCTATTCCAAAAAGGGTGCTCAAAGTAATGTGGAGAAAGCGCCTGCTATAGCCAGTGCCTCTAAAACGGCACCTGAGCCGGAAGTACAAACCACAGTCGCAAAACCTGCTGCATCAGCTGGACTACAAAACGGTGACAAGGCTATTCAATCCATTCAGGAAGAGTTGCGCTCATTGAGAAATGTGCTGCAGTTTCAGGTAGGAGGCTTATTGAAGCAAGAGCAACGCAGAGGGCACCCACTTCAATCCTATTTAGTTGATCGACTTGAAGCCATGGGGGTTTGTTCCGAGCTTGCTGAAGACGTCGTATCTTATGCGCCTGAGAGTGCCAATGAGCGAGAAGCCTGGTTATTCATTCTAAAACTTTTGGCTAATAGACTTAAGACCACCCGTAACGATATTCTGACTCAAAGTGGTGTGATGGCCTTCTTGGGACCAACTGGTACGGGAAAAACCACAACGATTGCAAAATTAGCGGCGCAGTATGCTAAACGTTATGGTGCCGACCAGGTAGCATTAGTGACTATTGATAGTTATCGAATTGCTGCATTTGAGCAACTAGCGACTTACGGTAAAATAATTGGCTGCTCGGTTAAAAAAGCGGCAAACGCGCAAGAGTTGTCAGACGTTTTATACCAATTTAGGAATAAAAGGTTAGTATTGATTGATACCGCCGGATTTGGACAAAGAGATACGCGATTAATCAAACAGTTAGATACCTTAAACGAAACATCTTGTGCTAATATCAAAATGTACATGGTGTTGCAGGCAAATACTCAAAGACATGTTATGGAACATACTTTGCGTATTTATAATAAAATGCCGGTTCAAGGTTGTATCTTTACCAAAATTGATGAATGCTTCTCTTTAGGTGAAGCGATAAGCGTCGCGATACAAGAAAGATTACCGGTGGCCTATTTGACCGATGGACAAAAGGTTCCAGAAGATATAAAAATAGCGGATGCGAAGTATATAGTTTCTTTAGCTGCAAAGCTTTATAAGAAATACGATTTACCGCATACTGCGAAGAAGAAAACAGTTCATTCAGCAGTGGCAGTATGATTGAAGACCAGGCGAGTAGTTTAAGAAAAATGAGCCGAAATAATTTAACAAAAGTAATTGCTGTTACCGGTGGTAAAGGGGGTGTTGGTAAAACCAATGTAACCTTAAATACGGCGATTGCCATGGCCAAATTAGGTAAAAAGGTCTTGGTGCTGGACGCGGACTTAGGCTTGGCGAATGTCGATGTCATGCTAGGACTGCGGGTGGGTAAAAACATTTCTCACGTGCTTGCTGGAGAATGTAGCCTTGAAGATATTCTTATCGAAGGCCCCCACGGCATATTGATCGCTCCGGCCACATCCGGTACTAAAAATATGGCGGAACTGTCACCGACAGAGCACGCTGGTCTTATCCGAGCTTTTAGTGAACTTAAGATTCCCCTTGACGTTTTGTTAGTGGATACCGCGGCTGGCATCTCTGATATGGTGCTTAGCTTCTGCAGAGCATCGCAGGACGTTATGTTGGTGGTGTGTAACGAACCTACCTCACTAACCGACGCTTATGCCCTCATGAAAATACTCAACCGCGACCACGGTGTATTTAAATTCAAAGTGGTTTCTAATATGGTACGCAGTCCTCGAGAGGGACAAGAGTTATTTGCAAAACTGTCGAAAGTCACCAATAGATTTCTTGATGTCGCTTTGGAGTTGGTGGCAACCGTACCTTACGATGAGAATATTCGCAAAGCCGTACGCAAGCAAAAAGCCATTGTTGACGTATTCCCCGGCTCACCTGCTGCGCTGGCCATCACTCAATTAGCCAAACAAGCGCTTGGGTGGCCGATACCCGCTCAACCCGGTGGCCATCTGGAATTCTTTATTGAACAACTAGTGAATAGACAGGCAGCGAGTATCCAAGGGTGAACAGTAAAGCAAACGCTTACAAACAACACGATGATAAAAGGCTGCTGGTAGAAAAGCACGCCCCACTTGTAAAGCGTATTGCACACCATCTTATGGCCCGCCTACCAGCCAGTGTCTTGGTGGAAGATCTTATTCAGGCAGGCATGATTGGTTTGCTGGAGGCTTCCCGTAATTTTGATGGCAGCAAAGGCGCTAGTTTTGAAACTTTTGCGGGTATCCGAATTCGCGGTGCGATGCTAGATGAGATCCGCAAAGGTGACTGGACTCCGCGCTCCGTGCACAAAAATGGTAGAGCCATCGCTGAGGCGATTTCTGAGGTGGAGCGGGAAACCGGTGGCGATGCGAAAGATGTCGATGTCGCTGAAAAAATGCAAGTTTCTCTGGCTGATTATCACCAAATGTTATCAGAGGTAAATGCTGGAAAAATCATTGGTATCGAAGATTTAGGCGTTACTGAGGATGTCCTGACGACGGACAAAAATAAGGGGGAAAACACCCCTTTTGATGACTTGATGGAAGGGTCTTTTCAAAAAGCGTTAGCCAATGCAATAACGACTTTACCGGAACGAGAGGCAATTGTATTGTCTCTGTACTATGATGAAGAACTGAATCTAAGAGAAATTGGCGAAGTACTGGATGTAAGCGAATCCAGGGTGAGTCAAATTCATAGTCAGGCTATGCTAAGATTAAAGTCCAGAATGCAGGCATGGCAAGCTGGATAGCGTATAATAATAAAATTTGATCGAATCCTCACTGGAGGCAGTTTTGGATAAAAACATGAAAATTCTCGTTGTTGATGACTTTTCTACAATGAGACGAATAATCAAAAACTTGTTGAAAGACCTTGGTTTTACCAACGTTCAGGAAGCTGATGACGGTAGTACCGCTCTACCGATGTTACAACAAGGTGATTTTGATTTTGTAGTAACTGACTGGAATATGCCAGGCATGCAAGGTATTGATTTGCTTCGCGCAATCAGAGCCGACGACAAGCTTAAGCACACCCCAGTGTTGATGGTTACTGCTGAAGCCAAAAAAGAACAGATAGTCGCGGCTGCGCAAGCCGGTGTAAATGGTTACGTAGTTAAACCTTTTACCGCCGCCACACTGAAAGAAAAGCTCGACAAAATTTTTGAGCGTCTTGGTTAGTTCAGGACAGTCCTGATAGTTAAAAGGAGCTGAAATGACTAATGATAAGAGCTCTCCCATATCTCTTGAGGATGCCAAACAACTTGTGGCGTTCCTGGAGCAAGGGGACAATGAAGCGGCAAGAGCACTACTAGAAGCCAGTAAAATACAGGATTCTATGGAGTTGTTTGCCGAAGTCGGGAAGCTAACCAGACAACTTCATGATTCATTGAACACCTTCAATATTGATTCGAGGATTGTGGATCTTGCTAATGAAGATATTCCCGATGCACAGACTCGCCTGAATTATGTGATCGAAACCACTGAGCAAGCGGCCAATCGCACGATGGATGCCGTTGAGTCCAGTATGCCAATCGCAGAAAAAATTAATAGCAGTATTGGTCACATCCTCCCTGAGTGGAAAAAGTTGATGACACGTCAACTTGAATTAGGGGAATTTAAGTCTCTATGTCACGAACTTGACAGTTTTTTGGAACAAGCCAGTAAAGATTCTTCGCAATTGAACGATTTATTAACTGAGGTTCTAATGGCGCAGGGCTATCAGGATCTAACAGGCCAGGTGATACGTAGAGTAATTCAACTGGTTAAAGAAGTTGAAGATAGCTTGGTTAACATGCTTACTGTGTTCGGTGAACCAGAATCTGAATTGAAAAAGGTTGTGGACGAAACCAGCAAACCCAAAAAAGTGGGAGCCAGTGAAGCAGAAGGGCCAATCATTGATGCCGAAAACAGAGACGATGTTGTCCAGGGACAAGATGACGTTGATGATTTGCTTTCAAGCTTAGGTTTTTAATGTGGAGTTAATGCATGTCGTTTGATGTTGACGAGGATATACTTCAGGACTTCCTGGTGGAAGCCGGAGAAATTCTGGAACAATTACAAGAGCAACTCGTTGATCTGGAAAATAATCCTGAAGATTCTGACTTGCTTAATGCAATTTTCAGGGGCTATCACACGGTTAAAGGCGGTGCCGGGTTCCTGTCATTAACCGAGCTTGTTGACATCTGTCACGGTGCTGAAAACGTATTTGATATGATGCGTAACGGCCAACGTAGCTTAACCCCAGAACTCATGGACGTCATATTACAAGCCACTGATGTGGTTGTAGAGATGTTTGAGCTGGTTAAGGCGCGAGAGCCATTACAAGCTGCTGATCAGGCTTTATTGGATACCTTACACCGTTTAAGTCAGCCCGAAACCGCTGATGAAGCGCCAGCAAACGCCACCTTAGCATCGGCACCAGAAGAAGCCGCTCCAGAACCTGCACCTGCTCCGGCCGCATCTGATGACGATGATGACGAATTCTTTGACTTTGATGCCGATAGTATTACCTCGTCAGATGATGGCGGAATCGATGAAATTTCCGAAGACGAATTTGAGCAACTTCTCGATGAGTTGCATGGTTCAGGAGGCGCTCCCGGTAAGGCAGAAAGCGCTCCTGCGCCGTCAGCCCCAGCAGCATCCTCTGCGGGTGGTGACGAAGATATCACCGATGAGGAATTTGAAGCTCTGCTGGATCAGTTACACGGCAAGGGTAAATTTGCAGGAGAAGCAGATGCAGCACCAGCTCCTGCGCCAGCACCTGCACCTGCTCCCTCGGCCGCGGCAACAGGTGACGACGAAGATATCACTGATGAAGAGTTTGAGGCGCTTCTAGATCAATTACACGGTTCAGGTCAAGGACCGGGCAAAGCCGCCACAGCAGAACCTGCCCCGGCACCCAAAGCAGCCCCAGCCCCGGCACCTAAGGCTGCACCAGCCCCTGCACCTAAAGCGGCGCCAGCCCCCGCGCCAAAGGCGGCACCTGCTCCGGCACCCAAAGCAGCGCCTGCGTCTGCTAAAGCTGAACCCAAAAAAGATGACAAAAAAGCGGCGGCTGCAGCGCCACCTGCCGAAACCACAGTACGCGTAGATACCAAGCGACTTGACCAGATCATGAATATGGTGGGTGAATTAGTATTGGTACGTAATCGCTTGTTGAGTTTGGGAATAAACCTGAATGACGAAAACATGTCCAAGGCGATTGCTAATCTGGATGTGGTAACAGGTGATTTGCAAGGTGCGGTGATGAAAACCCGCATGCAACCTATTAAAAAGGTATTTGGGCGCTTTCCTCGCGTAGTGCGTGATTTAGCACGAAGCTTGAAAAAAGACATTGCGCTCGAGCTTAAAGGTGAAGAGACTGATCTCGATAAAAACCTTGTAGAGGCTTTGGCAGATCCTCTTGTTCACTTGGTGAGAAACTCGGTGGATCATGGTATTGAGATGCCGGACGATCGTGTTGCCGCGGGTAAACCAGCCAAGGGAACGGTAACACTTGCTGCTTCGCAAGAAGGTGATCATATCCTGCTGACCATCGATGATGATGGTAAAGGTATGGATGCTGAAAAGCTGAAAGAAATCGCCATCAGTCGTGGTGTATTGGATGCTGATGCGGCAGCAAGAATGTCGGACGTCGAAGCCTTTAATTTGATATTTGCTCCTGGCTTTTCCACCAAAACCGAGATCTCGGATATTTCAGGTCGCGGGGTTGGTATGGACGTGGTGAAAACCAAGATCAACCAACTGAATGGTTCAGTGAGTATTGACTCTGAACTGGGCAAAGGCACAAGGCTGGAAATTAAAGTTCCTTTAACCTTAGCCATCTTACCCACTTTAATGATAATCGTTGGCGGCCAAACATTTGCCCTTCCGCTTTCATCGGTAAACGAAATCATTAACATGGATTTGAGCAAGACCAATACAGTCGACGGTCAGCTTACTATGATCGTGCGTTCTAAGGCGATTCCACTGTTTTATTTGAGAGAGTGGTTAAGGCGCATACCGGGCGAGATTGATAAAGCGTCTGGTCATGTCGTTGTTGTACAGATTGGTACTCAGCAAGTGGGATTTGTAGTGGATTCCCTTATTGGGCAGGAAGAAGTGGTGATTAAACCACTCGATGCGCTGTTACAGGGTACGCCCGGTATGGCAGGAGCAACAATTACCAGTGACGGCGGTATTGCGTTGATTTTAGATATTCCTAGTCTGTTAAAGCGCTATGCCAAAAAAGCACTGAAATAGGTAATCGAATAAAAACAATGAATATCCGAAATGCCATATAAAGTCCTGGTTGTTGATGATTCCACTTTTTTTCGACGGCGTGTTGCGGAAATACTAAATCAATCCCCGGACCTTGAAGTTGTCGGGGATGCTCGCAACGGCAAAGAGGCGATTGAGGCTGTCAAACGCTTCAACCCCGATGTTGTTACCATGGATATTGAAATGCCAGTGATGGATGGCATCAGTGCTGTGAAAGAGATCATGCGCAGCAATCCTGTCCCTGTCATCATGTTTTCCTCGTTAACCTATGAAGGCGCACAAGCAACTTTAGATGCTCTTGATGCTGGAGCGATGGACTTCTTGCCCAAGCGCTTTGAAGATATCGCACGAGATCGGAAAGAAGCTGTAGAACTGTTGCAGCAGAGGGTCAAGACATTAGGGGCCAGAAAAATAGGGTTGCGTTCTTATCGGAGCAATCCGATTTCTACTAACGCTTCGAGCACAACTGCGCCTACTTTTTTACGACAAAAAAGGGAGACTTCTGGAACCAATCTAAGAGAGTCGGCAGCTCCAATAAAGCCCCTTACGTCATATCGCCCGTCAGGTAAGCGATACAAGATCCTGGTCATTGGTACTTCCACCGGAGGACCGGTTGCACTGCAAACGATACTGACAAAGTTTAAAGGTGGTTTTCCTTATCCAATATTGTTGGTACAGCACATGCCTGGCACTTTTACCTCCGCGTTTGCAGAACGACTAAACAACGTCTGCGAAATTCAAGTAAAGGAAGCGCAAGATGGCGACTTGTTATCGCCGGGTGTCGCTTACCTTGCCCCAGGGGGGCGGCAAATGCTGGTAGAAGGAACAGCGAGTAGAGCATCAATAACAATAACTGATGTTCACAATACTGAATTGGTGACTTACAAGCCCAGTGTCGATCTTACCTTTTCTTCTGTTGCCCGATTGTACGGTGGAGATGTGTTAGGCATTATTCTCACTGGAATGGGAGCCGATGGTAAAGAAGGCTGCAAAAAACTGAAATCTCGCGGCGCTACCATTTGGGCACAGGATGAAAAATCGAGTGTGGTTTACGGTATGCCACAGGCGGTTGCCAGTGAAAATATCGCCGAAAAAAGTATTCCACTTTCTGAATTTGCAGAAATGATTCAGAAAGAGATGTAAATCAGTGATAATAAGCCAAATTAACGGTCTATCTATTTATGTTAACTGAGAGTCTAATGTTGTGATCATCTGGACGGTAGCAAATCAAAAAGGTGGTGTAGGAAAAACCACCACGACTGTGACCCTTGGTGGACTGTTAGCGCAACGAGGTGAGCGTGTTATTTTGGTGGACACCGATCCGCATGCATCGTTGAGTTATTATTTCGGTATTGATTCGGAAGAGTTAGGTGCCAGTGTATACGATGTCTTTATGTCTGGTAAAAACCTCACTAAAGACAAGGTACTGGATTGCTTGTGCCCCACCAAACTAGATTCGTTGTTTATTCTACCTGCCACGATGGCGCTTGCTACTTTGGACCGTAAAATGGGACAACAAGGCGGAATGGGACTTATTTTAAAAAAAGCATTGCGCTTATTGAAAGACGAATTTGATTTTGCCTTAATCGATTGCCCCCCGGTGTTGGGCGTGTTGATGGTAAACGCATTGGCAGCTTGTAGCCGAATTCTTGTGCCGGTGCAAACTGAGTTTTTGGCCCTCAAAGGCTTAGACCGAATGATGCATACTTTGGAAATAATGGAAAAGTCGCAAAATACCAAATTTAATCATACCATTGTGCCGACTATGTATGACAAACGCACTAATGCAGCGTTGGATGCTTATAAAAAGCTAAGGGCAACCTACGGTACATCTGTATGGTCAAGTGTTATCCCGGTGGATACCCGGTTTAGGGAAGCCAGTCAGGCACAAACCCCGCCTTCGGTTTTTTGTCCTAAATCTCGTGGAGTATTCGCGTATAATAGTTTATTGAGTTACGTTGAATCTATGGAGCCGTCCCGATGAGTGGGTCTTTTGCAAATGAAGATGTGATGGAAGAATATCTGTCGGCTTTGTTGACTGAAGAGCAGGAGCCCGCGGAAGATACCGTACAAAATCAGGCTGTTGCCAGATTACTGGAAGGGGTGAAACCGGATATTCCAAAAGTGGAAATTCCAGCACCTGTGGAAAGTCCACTCCCAGTGCAGAAGCCTGTACCTTTACCCACGCCCTCAGAGCCTGTCGTAAAGGCACCTGAGTCGGTGCCAGAAGTTGAGGTTGCGCCCCAAACTGAACAGAGTGGTGGTGATGGCGCTGTTGTAACTAATGACAGGGTGATCAGCGGTAACTTTCAGGCGTTATTTTTCAATGTTGCAGGTTTGACCTTGGCAGTGCCGCTCACTGAATTAGGGGGTATTCACAACCTCGAAAAGCCCGGACCACTTTTCGGGAAACCCAATTGGTTTATGGGGGTAATGCTTTATCGTGAAGAAAAACTCAATGTTGTCGATACAGCTAAATGGGTAATGCCAGAAAAATGTAATGAAATACTGGAAGATTCCATAAAATATCAATATCTTATTATGTTAGGCGATAGCGGTTGGGGTTTAGCTTGCGAAGAGCTGGTAAATACCGTTTCCTTGCAATCAGAAGATGTTAAATGGCGAGATGTTGGCGGCAAGCGGCCTTGGCTCGCTGGCATGGTTAAAGAAAAAATGTGTGCTATGCTCGATGTTAAGCAATTAATTAAAATGCTTGATAACGGGCTTGGTAGCAACGATTAATAGTTAAAAGCGCTTATACTGGAGCACCTCATATGAGTGATGAAAGAAGTTCAAATATAGCAGAAGATCAAAACGACGAGGTACTGCAATGGGTAACCTATCGTCTGGGTGAAGAAACCTACGGTATCAACGTAATGCAGGTGCAAGAAGTATTGCGTTATACCGAAATAGCTCCGGTACCTGGCGCACCTGATTACGTGCTGGGTATTATCAATCTTCGTGGTAATGTCGTTACCGTTATCGATACCAGAGCGAGATTTGGTTTACCACCAACAGATATTACAGATAATACCCGGATCGTCATCATTGAATCTGATGAACAGGTAGTGGGTATTCTTGTGGATAGTGTTGCGGAGGTAGTTTACTTGCGCTCTTCTGAAATCGACAGCGCACCAAATGTTGGTACTGAAGAAAGTGCTAAATTTATTCAGGGTGTGTCCAATCGCGATGGCGAGTTGCTTATACTTGTGGACCTTAATAAGTTGCTCACTGATGACGAGTGGGATGAACTCTCAAAGCTATAAGTACTGAATCGATAAACGGGCCGTCCATGAGACGGCCTTTTTTTTAAGGAAAATGGGTGAATTGTTTTAAAAAATACGATGTTCGTGGTGTTGTTGACAAGGAGCTGACTGAAGATATCTGCAATCAAATCGGCATAGCTTTAGCCACTGTAGCTCATGCTCAAACGGCTGTAGTAGGCTGCGATGCCAGAGCCTCCTCTCCAAGGTTAAAAAAAGCCTTAGTGGATGGATTGTTAGCAAGTGGCGTTGATGTATTGGATTTGGGGCAAACAGGTACTGAAGAGATTTATTTTGCTTGCCAGCATTTGAATTGCGATCTGGGAGTGGAGGTTACCGCTTCACATAATCCAATCGAATTCAATGGAATTAAATTTGTCGGAAGAGATTCAAAACCGTTTTCTGAGAAGGAGTTTGAACAAGTAAAGCAATACACTATCGCGGGGCAACCACCGCCAGGCACAAATGTCGGGAATTACCGTACTTATGATCACATGAATGCCTATATAGATTGTTTGCTCTCCCACATTGCAACAGAAAACATAAGACCTTTGCGTTTGGTTGTAAATCCGGGAAACGGTGTGGCTGGCCGTGTCATAGATGCAATAGAGCAGCGTTTTTTGCAGCATCAAGTTCCTATCACATTTATTAAGATATTTTTCGAACCAGATTCTGAATTTCCAAATGGGATCCCAAATCCATTGTTACCTGAAGACCGTTGGAAAACATCTGAAGCAGTTAAAAATAATGATGCCGATATGGGGATTGCTTGGGACGGTGACTTTGACCGTTGCTTTTTGTTTGATGAAAATGGGGAGTTTATTGATGGTTATTATATTGTAGGCTTGTTAGCACAATCATTTTTAGCGGATAATCCTGGTCAGAAAGTTGTGCATGATCCTCGTGTTTTTTGGAATACGGCACATATAGTAGAACAGTGTCATGGCGAAGTGGTAAAGTCTCAAACGGGTCACGCGCTGATTAAAGCGAAGATGAGAAGTTGTGATGCCATTTATGGTGGGGAAATGTCCGCCCATCATTACTTCAAGAGTTTTGCATATTGTGATAGCGGGATGATACCTTGGTTATTGGTAGTAAAATTGCTGAGTGAGGGGAATCAAAGCATCTCTGATATTGTTTCAGTCATGCAAGCCCAGTTTCCATCATCGGGTGAGCTTAACTTTAGAGTGAATAATAGCGCCGATACGCTTGAGCGAATCCAACGTTATTATGAGAAAAGTGCTCAAGGAGTTGATTTTTTTGATGGCCTTAGTATGCAATTTGAACATTGGCGTTTTAATTTAAGAAGCTCTGCGACTGAGCCACTTTTAAGGCTCAATATCGAAACCCGTGGAGATATTAATCTCTTACAGAGTAAAACCAAAGAGTTGACCAGTTTGATCGCAAGTAGTTAAGGAAAAAATTTGACGAATTCTATAATCCCCGTGATTTTATCAGGTGGTGCCGGTACCCGGCTCTGGCCAATGTCTCGAAAACACTACCCAAAGCAATTTATTGATTTAACGGGTTCCGGCAATACCATGTTGCAAATGTCAGCGTTGAGGACTGCGAGTTTTGGTGCGCCCATTGTGGTATGTAGTGAAGAACATCGTTTTATCGTTGCTGAGCAATTAATGTCTATTGGTATAAACCCCAGAGCGATAATTCTTGAGCCTGTGGCAAAAAATACCGCTGCTGCTATTGCGACAGCTGCTCATTTTGCAAAAAGCATCGCTGAAGATGCCATTATCGCTGTATTTCCAGCTGATCATTTGGTGTCTGACGAAACGGCATTTATAGCCGCTTTAAAAGATGGCGTTGAAGTGTGTGCGCAAGGAAAACTTGTCACTTTTGGTGTGCGTCCCGACAAACCGGAAACTGGCTATGGTTATATAGACCTCGATGAGCAAAAAGTGGGTGAAAGCCATGTGGTAAAGCAGTTTGTGGAAAAGCCTGAATATGAGGTTGCTTGTGAATATGTCAAAGCGGGTCACTATCTTTGGAATAGTGGTATGTTTATGTTTAGCGCCAATACTTTACTCCATGAGTTGAAGCTTACAGAGCCTGAGCTGGTGGAAAATTGCCAGAACGCTTTACTTCAGGCCAAACAAGATCTTGATTTCATCAGGCTGGACAAGACTGAGTTTTCTAAGTGCAAAAGTATTTCTGTCGATTATGCACTAATGGAAAAATCCGAAAATGTGGTGTCCATCTCTATGGATGTCGGATGGAGTGATATTGGGAGTTGGGAATCAATTTGGCAAGAGTCACCCAAAGACAGTCAACAAAATGTATTGATTGGAGACGTGCTGGCCTACCAATCATCCGGCTGTTTTATTCACTCTAAAGAAAAGCTGACCACAGTGGTGGGACTTGAAGACTTATTAGTCGTTGATACCGATGATTCTTTATTGATTATTGATAAAAAGCAATCTCAGGAAGTTAAAACTATTGTGGCTCAGCTTGAACAGCAGTCACGCAGCGAACGTTTACACCATCGCAGTGTTCACCGTCCATGGGGGAGTTTTGACTCCATAAAAAGTGGTGAACGGTATCAGGTGAAACAGCTCTCTGTGAAACCCGGGGCATCGCTATCAATGCAGCTTCATCATCACAGAGCTGAACATTGGATCATCGTAGAAGGAACTGCTGAGGTGGTGGTGGGTGAAACTCAACATATACTCACTGAAAATGAATCTATTTATATTCCGGTAGGGGAAAAGCATCAGTTAAAGAACCCCGGAAAACTGCCTTTAAAGGTTATCGAAGTGCAAAGTGGGGCATATTTAGCCGAGGATGATATAGTTAGGTTTGATGATCCATATAATCGGGAATAGCCTTGCGACAATTATTGCGCTAAGTAATTCACAAGAGGAGCCACAATGGATTTATTATTGGACGATAAGGCCTTGATATTGGGCTCTGCTGCTTTGCTTGTTAGCATGGTTGTGTTTTTGGTGTTGGTATTGCGGTTGCGGCAAGTAATGTCGAAGCTTACCGCAATGGAGCAATCAAATACGGCTATAGACTCATTGAAAGCAGGGCTCAAACAGCATAACGAACTACTCAATGAACTCAAAATGGTCACTCAAGGGATGTCGCAAAAGTTGACTCTGCTGGATGCAAAACCGCCACCTGAGGATATGGTTACTCAATCAGAAGTAGCCACTCTAAAGCAGCAACTGCAGCAAATCGAAAATAAGCTGCAAGGATTAGAAAGTCAGGATCCCACCTCTCGTTTATATACCAAAGCCAGTAAATTGGTTGCCTCTGGCGCCTCGGTGGAAGAGATTATGCAGGAATGTGATCTACCGAGGGCCGAAGCAGAATTGGTAATGAGTTTGCACGCCAAAAGCTAGTGCAGCGATAAAGCTAAACCTTTGTCTTCAACTGTCCCGGTTTTGGACGCCAGTTGTCAGGAACTTTCCCTTGCAGAACATACGAAAAAGCAATCAACTCCGCGATAACATGATAGAGGTTTTCTGGAATTTCCTGACCCAAGTCCATACGAGCAAGGAGTTCGCTAAGGTAAGGATCTTCGTGAACCAATACGCCACTGTCCTTCGCTAAACTAATAATTTCTTCAGCAAGCGTACCAAAACCTTTAGCCACAACTTCCGGCGCATTATTGCCATCGTACTTCAATCCAACAGCGCGTTTATCTGGAGATGGGGTTTTCTCATTCATAACTTAAGCTCTTGTCTGTAAGATTTGGTATGGGTTATTGGATAATTGCTCCGGAATATTGCCGCGCTCACAGCGGCCAATCTCAAGATTAAGTCCGAGGCTTTCAAATCGTTTCTTAAGCATGGGAAGGTGTTCTAGTACTTTGTTTTTCAGTGCCTCATTAGAGGTATAACAGTCGATGTGAATTGTTTCGTCGTTAACTTTGGTCTTGGTGAGTAATTCCCCGAGTTCGCCTATCGACAGTTTCATAGTTAGCAGCCATGCCCGAGCTTCAACTTTATCGCTAGCTGCTTCCTGTTCATCGGGCTTGTCACGGCTTATTAATAGTTCTGGGGGAGCGTGGTGCTCGCTTTGTCTGAAAGGTAAAACGTAATAAAAGCTTTCCTGACCCTGTAAAGTGCGCTCTGCATTTTTCAGTTTTTGCTTTGAGTGCTGGTTGATTAAGTCGCCTAAAACTTTTACGAGGTTGTGCTTTTGTTCAAGTTGCGACAGATCTTTCAGGCCTGCACTTCCCGCTTTTTGCTGTGCAGGGTTTTTTCCCGATGCGGAGATAAACTGACTCAAAGTCGACGTGATTTTTTCATTGAGCTCGGCATTTGTTCGGTTCAGTCGAGCGGCCAAAGAAACCTGTAGCAGGTTGATCAGCCCAGCCACCATACCGCCACTCGGTGCTGATACCAGACTCACCGGAGTTATTGGCAATGCTGGAGTTTGTAATAACTGTTTTATGCTGGCCGGTTCAGGCGGTGCTGAGATGCTCTTTTCAACGTTGGGCATCGTAACCATGTTATTGATATGAGATTTTAGCCCCTCAGCAATATTGGGATTCTTGTTAATTTCCCCAATAGCGCTGAGTAAGTTTTTGAGGTCGCCTTCAACCGGTTTATTGGTGTGCTCCGCCAAGGTCCTTATTGCCTGAAAGACCTCATTGACTTTTGTTGGGCCTTGGGCGGGATTTAGGGAAGTATTGGATTTACTGCTGTCGGAGCCGAGTAACTTTTCAATATTACTCAAAATTGTTTTCTGCAACTCATTGTTACTACCCGCGCCAAGTGATTTTAGGGTTTGAAGTATTTGCTGCGCTGAATTACTCAACTTGTTTTTGACTTCTGTGGGGGGCTGTTCGGAGTCGCGGTTTGTTGTTTGACTTTGTATCAGATTGGCATCACGGTTCGTTGCTTGAAGCTGTGCCTTTTGTTCGCTTATTTTAATTTCCGCAATAGGTGTTTTAATCTTCAGCTCACTGAATTGTTTTTGACTATCAATGATTGTTTTATCAATGTCAGGGGAAACATCCGGTGTTTTACTCAACGGAATTTTATAAGTGACATTGATGGCCTGTTGGGCATTAGACGTGTTGCTATTGCGCTGTTGCGCGGACGTATTCGATGTTTGTTCGCCGGGGATATTGTTTTTAAATTGAACAGATAACTCCGCTTTTTGTTGCAGCGCTTGTAATTCAGCACTTTGTTTGTTTGATAGAGGAATAGAGGCAATGGGTTTACTGCCAAAATCCAGTTGTGCCACAAGCTTGTCGTGGTTACCTCTGAATTGTACTCGTTCAAATTTTGTCGGTACCTGGCTTTCCGTTATTTGATTGAGCAGTGGACGAAGTTTTTGTTGGCCGCTATCCGTCAACTCTATCTTATGGTTGGGGGGAAGCTTTTGTAATAACTTTTGTGTTTCTGGCGCGGGTAACCTTACCGTCTCTTGCTTATTTTGGGCTGTAATTTTAGTTTCCCAGCCTAAAGTTCCAGAGTTTAGCTCCAGTTTTAAAATTTGTCCGGGTTGATATTCTTGAGGGTTTTTAACCGCAAGGTGCAGCGTTTGACCGTTAACGTTTACTTGTATGCCATTCGCTTGAATGGACAATACCGTCCCTTTAACTGCTGGCATGGGTGCCAGGCTGCCGGGATTCTTCAGTATGGTTTGAATAACCTGGTCAGATTGTTGTGCTGTTAATGTCAGGCGTTGTTGTGTGTATTTGGCATTAATGTCGAGCAAGGTTGCCGATGATTCAGAATTTATCGTAAACGAAACTGCTTTACCTGTTTCCAGAGAAGCAGGTATCTTTGCCGCCGGTACACTGAACTTGCCCGAAGGTAAGTTCAGTGTGAGTTGAGCGTTAGTACTGGCTACTACCGTTGCTGTTGTCCCTACATTAGCAATGGTTTTGAATGCGTTATTGCTGGTGGCATTCGCAATATTACTGGATGCAGTTAACTGACTTGAAGCGATATTGCCTGATGGTGGAACATTACTCATATTCTTAGTTTATCGGCATATTAGGGCGCAGGTAAAATACTGTTTAGTAAATAATTGAAAATACCAGGACTGATTTGAAAAAGTCGCTACTGGCTCGCATAAATTATTGATGTAGCGTAAAAACAGACTGTGTTTATGTGATATATTCTGACGCGAATTATCAGGAGCGATATAGCGTGGATTGTTTGTCAGCTTCGGAACTGTCTTGCATTAAACAGGATCGGGAGCTTTTTGAAGGTTTGTCATTGCAAGTGTGCACTGGAGAGGCATTACACATTGTCGGGGATAACGGAGCCGGGAAAACCAGTTTGTTGCGTATTTTGGCTGGCTTGTCTCAGCCTCAGCAAGGCCGTGTGCGTTGGAATCAGTTAGATATTTCAGAACAGCCAGAATTGTTTAACCTCAATGTGTTGTATCTGGGTCACAAGCTGGCGCTAAATGGTCATCTCACAGCGAGAGAAAATTTGCAATTCTGGAGTGGTTTGCATCAACTCCCATCAGACACTGATTATTATACATTGTTGGCGCATTTGGGATTGACAGGATTGGAAGATGTGCCAGTGGCCAATTTGTCCGCCGGACAGCAGCGACGTGTTAGTTTGTGCAGAATTTGGTTGAAGCAAGCAAAGTTGTTAATTCTGGATGAACCTTTTAATGCACTGGACGTAGATTCCAGAGCGTTACTGGAGAACAAGTTACAACAACACGTGGACTCCGGTGGACTGCTTATTCTTACTTCTCATTGGCAATTGCCAGAAGTGTTTGACGCTCGAGAGCTCAGGTTGGAGTACAATATTTAGTGTTGGCGATAAAAGCAATTTTTAAAAAAGAGTTTACCCTTATCGCCAGAGGTAGCGCTGAAATGATGATGCCGCTATTGTTTAGCGTCATCGTAGTCAGCTTGTTCCCACTGGGAGTTGGACCGGGGCCAGATACTTTGCAACTGATTGGCCCGGGAGTAATTTGGGTGGCTGCATTGTTGAGCGCTTTACTGGGGCTTGAACACCTCTTTCGGGACGATTTTCAGGATGGTAGCCTTGAACAATATCTGCTTTCACCTGCCAGTTTAACGCTGATGATTACGGTGAAAGTATTGTGCCATTGGCTGTTTGTTATTGTGCCGCTCATTGTTATTTCACCGCTTTTAGCTTTGTTTCTGAATTTAACTCTGAACATGTACTGGGCACTTTTGGCAACTTTGCTGCTTGGAACCCCGTTATTGAGTCTGGTGGGGGCTATCGCCGTGGCATTGACTCTCTCAGTTAATAAGGGAGGAGTGCTCTTGGCAGTGCTGTTACTCCCTGTTTTTATTCCATTGCTGATTTTTGCCACTGCGGCCATTAACAACGCCGCCTTACAATTGACCTGGTATGGGCAATTGGGCATCATCGGCGCGATGTTAATATTCGCTGTGGCCGTGTGCCCTTATGCGATCAGTTACGCTATTAGAGTGAGTCATCATTAATGTGGAAATGGTTACATCCTTACGCAAAAACGGAAGAAACATACCGTCTTGCCGCTAAATTGGTTCCCTGGTTGCTTGGCCTTGGATTGTTCGGTCTTTTGGTAGGAACGATTTGGGGCTTGGCGTTCGCCCCGGCTGACTATCAACAGGGGGATGCTTTCAGGATCATCTATTTGCATGTGCCTTCGGCCATCTTGTCAATGGGGTTTTATTCCGGCATGGCGATTTGCGCATTCATTGGCCTGGTATGGCAAATCCGGACTTGTTATATGGCGATTATCAGTATTGCGCCGGTGGGAGCTTGTTTAACTTTTATCGCTTTGTGGACAGGTGCAACGTGGGGTAAACCCATGTGGGGCACTTGGTGGGTTTGGGATGCCAGATTGACCTCAGAGCTTATTTTACTGTTTTTGTACTTTGGTGTAATTGCCTTGTATGCGAGCTTTCAGGATAAGTTACAAGGGGGGAAAGCTGCGGCTGTGATGTCATTGGTCGGGGTTATAAATTTGCCAATTATTCACTTTTCAGTAGAGTGGTGGAACACCCTTCATCAAGGGGCGACTATTACCAAGTTCGCTAAGCCTTCAATGGCCACTGAAATGCTCTGGCCATTGTTGTTAAACATATTAGCACTCGCTGTATTTTGTGCCGGTATTGTTTGTATTCGCTTGAAGAATGAAATCTTCCTGCGGGAAATCCGACGTCCTTGGGTTATCAAGATGGTCAAAAAAGCTGGGGAGGCATAAACATGCAATTTTCAAGTTTTGCAGAGTTTTTCGCAATGGGCGGCTATGGCTTTTATGTGTGGCTAGCTTTTGGCGTCTCTTTCCTCGCTTTGTTTGGTTTGCTTTGGGCAAGTCACTGGCAGCAAAAGCACTTGTTTCAAGTGGCGGATAAAGAATTGAAACGGGTTGCTCGCGTAAAAGCGGCCCGTAAAAATAAACAAGCCAAAACATCAGATTTGGCAACAGATTAATAACCATTAAGTAGTGGGAGTAAACAGGACATCATGAACCCCAGACGAAGAGGTCGTTTATTAGCCGTAAGTGGTACGGTTTTACTTATCGGACTCGCAGTGAGTTTGATGCTGTATTCACTTAATCAAAATATTGATTTGTTTTATACCCCAAGTGAAATCGTCAACGGTAAAAACGGCACTAAACCTGTGAGTGGACAACGTTTGCGTATCGGTGGGATGGTGGTAGAAGGCTCTGTTGAGCACGATGAAAAAGAGTTAGCCGTCAGGTTTGATTTGGTGGATACCGGTCCCGTAGTGAGTATTGTTTACAAAGGTTTATTACCGGACTTATTTCGGGAAGGACAGGGCATTGTGGCAACTGGAAAGCTGATCGATTCAACCACCGTCATGGCAGATGAAGTGTTGGCCAAACACGATGAAGAATATATGCCTCCCGAGCTTGCTGAAGCTATGAAAGGCATTAAGCACGAAAAGCCGAAACAGATATATTCAGCTGGGGATGATAGCGAATGATAGTTGAATTAGGCCAGATAGCATTGGTTCTGGCGCTATTGGCATCAATGCTGCTGGCGATTTACCCGCTTTGGGGGAGTGTGCGGGGAGAGCAAAAATTACTGTTGATGGCTAAACCATTGGCGTTTGCCATGTTTTTGTTTACCGTGTTTGCTTACGCGGCGCTGACTCATGCGTTTGTCACAGATGACTTCACCGTTAAGTATGTCGCGAACCACTCCAATAGCATGCTGCCCATTTATTACAAGTACACTGCGGTATGGGGAGGGCATGAAGGCTCGCTATTGTTGTGGTCGTTAATGCTGTCAGGGTGGACCTGTGCTGTGGCTATGTTTAGCCGTGCTGTGCCCTTGATTATGGTGGCCAGAGTGCTGGGTGTACTGGGTATTATATCCACGGGTTTTTACCTTTTCATGATCCTGTCCTCAAACCCATTTGAGACCCTTTTGCCTTATTTTCCCATTGATGGCCGGGATTTAAACCCGTTATTGCAAGACTTTGGCATGATTATTCATCCGCCAATGCTTTACATGGGCTATGTGGGCTTTTCTGTAGCGTTTGCTTTTGCTATTGCGGCTCTATTGGCCGGAAAGCTAGATTCCACCTGGGCTCGCTGGGCCAGACCTTGGGCGTTGTCGGCATGGGCGTTTTTGACACTGGGCATAGCACTGGGAAGCTGGTGGGCCTATTATGAACTGGGTTGGGGCGGCTGGTGGTTTTGGGACCCAGTGGAAAATGCGTCGTTCATGCCCTGGCTTGCAGGAACTGCACTGATCCATTCCCTTGCCGTTACGGAAAAGCGTAAGGTCTTTAAATCCTGGACCGTAATGCTGGCTATTTCTGCGTTTTCATTAAGTTGGCTTGGTACGTTTCTGGTGCGCTCAGGAATTATTGTTTCCGTGCATGCTTTTGCCAGTGATCCAGAACGAGGCCTGTTCATTTTAGGCCTGCTCGTGTTGGTTATCGGCGCGTCATTAACCTTGTATGCGGTGCGCAGTGCTAAGCTGAAAAGTAACGCCAGGTACGAACTATTATCCCGTGAAATGATGCTTATCGGTAACAATGTGTTTTTAACGGCTGCCACTATTGTTGTTCTGTTAGGCACTTTATTACCTTTAATACACAAAGAATTAGGCATGGGCTCCATCTCGGTGGGCGAACCTTTTTTCAATCAAATGTTTACCTGGTTAATTGTGCCTTTTGTGGTGCTTCTGGCACTTGGCCCGATGAGTCGCTGGAAACGTCAACCACTATCCGAATTGAGTGTGCAAATAATTTGGGCGGTGGGACTCGGAGCCTTGATGACAGCAGTATTGTTAACGGGCTTCAAAGCGTTTCCAATGTTAGCAATTTTGGGCGTGTTCTTGTCTTTTGTGATTTTGATCACCACAGTGCAAGAGGTTTTATTGCGCACCGGAAATCAGTTGAATATCAAATCGTTGAAAAAATTAAGTCGCAGTCACTGGGGCATGGTGTTAGGCCATGTGGGATTTGCCGTGTGTTTAATGGGGATCACGATTACCAGTAATTTTAGTGAGGAGCGTGAAGTAAGGTTAATGCCCGGGCAGAGTATTACCTTGCGCGGTTATGAATTCCGCTTTGATGAGGTCATTCATGTCGAAGGACCTAATTATACCGCCGATGGTGGCGTGGTCTCTATCTATGACGAGGGTAATTTTATCAGTCAGTTGATTGCAGAGAAACGATTCTATCCAGTTCAACGCAATGTCATGACCGAAGCGGGTATCGATACCAGTTTGATGCGAGACTTATTTGTGGCACTAGGAGAACAATTCCCTGACGGCGCTTGGGGGCTGCGGGTTTACGTTAAACCCTTTGTGGTGTGGATTTGGCTGGGTGCGGGGATCATGGCATTCGGGGCATTGCTGTCTATTATGGATAAGCGTTATCGATTGGCAAAGGTTAAACAGGTTAAAGGAATTGCTAAAAACAAGGCTGCAGCAATGAATGTTGCGCAGGAGGGGCAGCATGGCTAAAAAGTACCTGTTACTGTTTTTGCCGTTGCTGTTGTTTTTAGTCCTAACGGTATTCCTATTGAAGGGATTGTTTTCGGAGCCCAGATACCAGGTTTCCAGTCAGGTTGATAAAAGCCTGCCGACATTCAACTTACCGGATGTTATGGACGAAAATACACTTTACTCCGTGCAGGATTTTAAAGGTGAAGTCACACTGTTGAATGTCTGGGGTACTTGGTGTGTCACCTGTGCCGTCGAACTGCCTTATTTAACTTCGCTAAAAGAACAAGGGGTCAGAGTTGTTGGTCTTTACATTGAGCAAGATCTTGATCCTGATTTTGGCGGCAAAGCTTTACCACAAATCAGGCGTGAAATAACCACGATGCTAGCTCGTCTTGGCAATCCTTATGTATTTAATATCTTTGATGAAACTCGCGATTATTCCATGGACTTGGGCGTCACAGGTGCGCCTGAAACGTTTCTGGTGGGGCGCGATGGTAAAGTGCTATTACATCATGTAGGTGATTTAAATGAACGTGTTTGGGAAAGTAAGTTCAAAGCGGTCTACCAGCATGCCTTACAGGGTGACAGCAATGGTTAGGATTAGCTTTTTTACTTTGTTTTTTCTTGTTTTTTCTTGCTTTGTAAGCGCAGAAGAAAAATACGAATTCGAAACGGAGCAGCAACGCGCTGACTTTATGTTGCTCAGCAAAGAGCTCAGATGTCCAAAATGTCAAAACCAAAATATTGCCGACTCTAACGCATTGATTGCCAATGATATGAAGCGCAAGGTACATCAATTGTTATTGAAAGGTAACTCTCCAGAAGAGGTCGTCGCCTTTATGAAATCTCGTTATGGGGAGTTTGTGCACTACCAACCTCCTATGACCCCGCTGACTTTCTGGCTGTACTTTGGCCCGACTTTATTTGTCGTACTTTGTTTTGCTTATTTCGTGATGAGTCGTCGCTCAGCCGGGCAAGCGGATACTAAAAGTGAAGTGCAGGATGTGGAAGCGCAAAGGTTGAAAAAACTCAAGCAAGCTGAAACTGCGCTTAAGGATGTTTCATGACCGTTTTTATTGTTTCTGCGATAGCGCTGTTCGCAGTGTTTTTGGCATTTGTTTTTATGCCCTTCTGGTTTGCAAAAAGAGCCCAAAGTGAAACCGGAATAAGCAACCCCGAGGTCGTTAAACAAAGGTTGTCTGAGCTTGAAATCGAAAAGCGAGAATCACTATTGTCGGACTCAGACTTTGATGAGGCCGTCATTGAGACAAAGCTTAGTCTTGCCGATGAGATTGATAGTGAAGTCGACGCTACCGCGCCAGCCACAAGAAAAACTCGCAAATGGTTATTGTTCGCAGTTGCCATTTTCCCCATTCTCGCTGCTACCTGGGTTTACTTAGATATTAATCAAGTGGAAGAGCTCAAGCGCTGGCAGCGGGTGCAGAAAGCGCTGCCAGAGTTGGGGCAAAAAATAGTGGTGCAGGCCAGTAATCAGGTGTCTCGCGAGGAATTAGCTGAGTTTGCTTTGGCTCTGCGAACTAAGTTACATTCTCAAAAAGAAGACGCTGTTGGTTGGTTGTTATTGGGACGAGTACTGACTACTTTAACCGATATACAGGGTGCCATAGCTGCTTTTGATAAGTCACTGGAAATTGAGCCGGAACGCCCGGGAACCCTGTTCAGTTATGCACAAGCTCTGTTGTTGACAAGCGATTCTGGTAATATTGTCAAAGCGCAACGGGTATTAGAGCAGCTTGAACAAATTACGCCGCAGGACAATAACGTCACAGGTCTTCTCGCTGTGGCATACACTCGCAATAATGAACCGGAAAAGGCGATTACAACCTGGCAAAGGCTACAATCGAGAATAGCGCCGGGTGATCCTATGCTAAGCACTATTAATCAACAGCTTGCCGCTTTGCAAGGCGGCAGTGCTGTAGAGGATAGCGATGCTGATGATGGAACTGAATTAAGAGTTTCAGTGTCTATAGCGCCAGAGCTGCAAGTGGATTTGGGGGCCATGGGCTTTTTGTTTGTATTTGTACAAGACGCTGACAGTGACAACAGAATGCCGGTAGCAGTTAAAAAAATCCCGCTCACCCAAAAAACTCAGCACGACGCTATATCTGTGGTACTGAGTAATCAAAATGCCATGCTACAAGATTTTAACTTGTCTAAGATTGTCAACGGACGTTTAATTGCGCGTTTGTCAAAAGATGAGAATGTTGCCTCTGCATCTGGCGAATTCCAGGGAGAAATACTTGTTCCAATTCAGCATGGACAAAGTAAAGACTATAGCTTACAAATTGATGAGGAATTGATGTGAATATCAAACTAATCACTGCGCTGCTTTTTAGCCTGCTTCTATCCGCTTGTGCCTCAAATCGGCAGGTTGATGAGCAGGTTCAGCAACACAATGACCCGCTGGAATCAGTAAACCGCAGTGTATGGGAGTTTAACTGGGAGGTGCTGGACAAACACGTACTGAAACCGGTTACTGTTGCCTATGTTGATTATACGCCCGAAGTCATGAGGGATGGCCTGTATAATGCTGCCAGAAATCTGGATGAGCCCGCTAACCTGTTGAATAATTTGTTGCAGGGTAAAGTGAACGATTCACTTGTGAGTCTCGGACGTTTCGCGATTAACTCTACGTTTGGTATTTTTGGCGTGTTTGATTTTGCCAGTGATATGGGGCTGGAGCGCAAACGAGAAGATTTTGGCCAGACTATGGGTAAGGCCGGGGCTGGCACCGGAGCATATTTAATGTTACCTGGCTTAGGGCCCAGTGATGTGCGTTCACTTGCTGGTGATGTAGTGGATTCGTCTTATTGGCCTCTTGCCGATCTAAATATCTACTTTTCAGTATTTTCCAGAGCAATAAAAGCGTTAGAAGGAAGAGCATCATTGATGGCACAGGAGCAGCTGATTTACGATTCTCTAGACAGTTATACTTTGGTTAAAGATATCTATTTCCAGGACCTGGCCCATAAAGTGACTGATGGCAAAGTGGAAGAACCCGAAATGACGGAAGAAGATGCCGAGCTCGATGCCTTACTGGAAGAATTTTAAATAATTGTACACAGCAATGAGCCGCAGTCTTTATCTCAGATACTTGCGGCTCATATTGAATTGGATGGGACGAACAATTAAGGGGTAAACAAGGATAACCAAAGCTGCCCAACCTAGCACCGTCCAATCTTCACCACTGCGCAATAGCAGTGCAAAAACCGGCACTAATACCAATAACTTAAGCAAGTTCAATAACAAACGCTCTGGCGGAGTCAATTTTTGATTCGCCTTTTGTAAAGCGTTTATTCGTTCCTCCAAAGATAAATTGGCGAGTTCGGGAATTGAGCGGTGGGTGAAATAAAACTTCATTGCATTTACCAGCTAATAATTCCGCAGCAGGATAGCAAAAAAACGCTGGAAATACCTGTTTCAATTCCATTCGGACGATAATTTGGTATCTTTACATTTATATATCATTTAGTAATACAGTCTTGAGTTAAGGCTTAGCATCTTGTATAAAGCCGGGTTGCAGCCCCAGACGCCAGTACGTAACTTCTGCGACTGAGGAATAAAAATCTACAACAATAATTAAATCTTACAGGCAGAAATAAAGAATGAGTGAACCTATCCTCGACGCTTCATCTCCCCAGCACAAGGCGAAAGAGTTCTTTGGCCATCCCGCAGGTCTTCAGACCCTGTTTTTTACCGAAATGTGGGAACGCATGAGTTATTACGGCATGCGCATGTTATTGGTACTCTACATGACCGCAGCGCTTCAAGAAGGCGGTTTGGGCATAACCGTCGCAACCGCAACAGCAATCTATGGACTTTATACTGGTGCCGTATATTTTATGGGCTTACCGGGTGGTTGGTTAGCCGATCGCTTAATGGGTGGACAAAAAGCCGTTTTGCTGGGCGCTTGGGTGATCATGGCGGGTCACATTGTACTTGCCATTCCAAGTGACAAAACCTTTTTCCTTGGCTTAGTATTGGTGGTTTTAGGAACCGGATTACTGAAACCTAACATCGGTGCATTGGTAGGAATGCTCTACAGCGCCGAGGACAAACGTCGGGATTCAGGTTACACATTGTATTACATGGGGATCAATTTAGGTTCCATATTTGGTTATTTTTTGTGTGGTTGGTTGCAAGTTGAGTACGGTTATCATTATGCCTTCGGGGCAGCCGCTGTTGGTATGGGGATTGGTATTATTCAATTCAAAAAGACTGCAAATCGCTTGAATGGTGCCGGAGCGAAGCCATTAGAACCACTTTCCGAGAAAGGACGCAAGACAGCGTTTACTTCAATCGGTATTTTTCTCAGCCTCTTAGTGTTAACCATTCTGGCTTTGATGACAGGCGCCATGACCATCGACCCTGTCGCAGTAGCGCAATACGTTGTTACGATAATTACCATTGTTTTCCTGGCTTATTTTGGCTTCATCTTTTTCACCGGTAATCTCAACTGTAATGAAAAGCGCAGCTTAGGTGCTTTGTTTTTAGTTTGTATTGCGTCTATCTGTTTTTGGGCGGGTTTTGAACAGGCTGGCTCTTCATTAAACCTTTTTGCCCGTGATTATACCGACAGAATGCTGGGGACTTTTGAGATCCCAACTGGTTGGTTCCAATCACTCAATTCCATATTCATCATTACCCTATCGCCGTTTATTGCAGCACTTTGGATTAATCTTGCAAAACGAATGATCACCCCTTCATATGGTGTAAAATGCGCTTTAGGTTTAATTATTATGGCAACGGGTTTTATCGCCATGTTTTTTGCTGCTCAGTTGGCAGCATCGGGTTTAAAAGTCGCGCCTTATTGGTTGGTCGCCACTTATTTCTTGCACACAGTGGGTGAACTGTGCCTTAGCCCGGTGGCTTTGAGTGCTGTGAGTAAATTGTCGCCTAAGCGTTTTGCCGGTCAGATGATGGGCGTTTTTGTCTTAACCTATTCAATCGGTAACGTGGTTGCAGGTCTGTTGGCAGGCAACTTTGACCCTGAGAATGTCGCCGAAATGCCTAATCTGTATCTTCAAATTAGTTTTTTTAGCATTGCAATTGGAATAGTCATCCTGCTTCTTACGTTTAAGACTAATAAGTGGGAAAAGTTGGCAGAAAAATAACCCAATCTCAGTGGTTATTGAAAAAGGCTTCCACAGGAAGCCTTTTTTGTTTGTTTGAAAACAAATTGTAGAGATTTTTCAACAGAAATTGGGGTAGAATGCGCGTTGCTTCAGGCGATGTCATATTTACGTCAAAATGCACGGTTAATAAGTGGTATACACCGATAATTAAGAACAGGACTGGATTCGAACTCACATGCTGGAAAAAAGAGTATTATCGATATTTTTAATGTTGCTCGTTTGGGCAACTGCGTTTGCTGTCAATGCTCAACTGTCTCAAGCCCCAACAGCGCAACAATTAGAGCAGTTTAAACGTTTACCTGCAGCCCAACAGCGGGCGCTAGCGCAGCAGCTAGGGATGGATTATTCGATGATCCAAGGATACCTTGGAGGCACGGCTAATCAAACTCAAAATAATATCGATACTAACGAATCGACAGTTTTTCCGCGAGGCACTGAGTTTGATGAATTCGGCAATCCGGTAAGTTACACCGACCCCATAGCCAAATTCCTGGAAATTGAAGAGCAGGAGCTAAAACCTTACGGCTATGATCTTTTTGCAGGAAGCCCATCAACTTTCGCTCCGGCTACTGATACCCCTGTACCAGCTAACTATTTATTAGGGGTAGGTGATACGCTCGATATCCAGATTTATGGTAAGGAAAACAAAAATTACACCCTTCAGGTAGACAGGGAAGGGCTCGTAGTTATTCCTTCCATGAAACCATTAAAAGTGGCGGGTTTGACGTTCAGCGAAGCTAAAAATTATATCTCCTCAGAAATCTCTAAGTTCTTACTGGGAGTAGAGTCGCACGTTAGTATGGGGCAACTGCGCAGTATGCGTATTTTCGTCTTGGGTGAAGCATATAAGCCTGGCGCCTACACAGTCAGCTCGTTAACCACCATGACGCAAGCCTTGTTTTTAAGTGGTGGAGTTTCGGATATCGCTTCTTTGCGCAATATTCAATTGAAACGCGCAGGACAAACTATCTCTAACCTTGATATCTATGATTTGCTGACAAACGGCAACACTAAAGATGACGCTTTGCTTCAACCAGGCGATGTAGTTTTTATTCCCACCATAGAATCTTCGGTTACTATTAAGGGCAATGTCAGACGTCCTGCCATCTACGAGCTAAAAAACAATACCTCTTTTGAAGATGCGATCAATCTTGCGGGGGGATTCGCATCTGATGCTTACAAGGGGGCGATAAATGTACAACGTTTTTCAAGTGGTGCCATAACTCAGCTCACAGTCAAAGCCTCAGATATGAATAGTCCTGTAGAAAGTGGTGATGTTATTGATGTGTCTGGGGTGTCTGACAGTCTTGATAGTGCCGTCACTTTGGTGGGGGCCGTGGCGAGACCAGGTCCTGTGCAATGGTACGAAGGATTAAGGCTGAGTAATTTGATCACCAGTCGTAAAAAAGACCTGTTGGCAGAGGTTGATCTGGATTACGCCTTAGTGCTTAAGGACTATCAGACCGGCGAAAATCTGCAAATTAATCAGTTCCGTCCCTCCAGGCTATTGGCGGGTGATGCAACACACGATTTTGCATTAGATAAAGAAGATATCATCGTATTTTTCTCTCAGGTTGAGTCTACCGGATTGGGGGGCGACGATATCCAGTCCTTGGCGCTCACTAAGTCGGGATTAAAAGAAAAAGAAAAACAAGCGTGGAAAGATCGTATAGAGGAGAGACTTTTCTGGCAGCAAATTGGTTTTGATTACCAATCTGCTGAGTTGGATGAAGATGAACTGTTAGATAGTGAACAACAAGCTTTGAACAACGAGCCGTTAATAAAGCTCACTCAATTGGAAGTAGAGAATCTCGGGAAGTTCTATGATAGCACTGCATTTTCCCGCACTCGTTTGTTAGCTCCCATCATCGAAAAGCTGAGAGTGCACGCCTCTTTTGAACGTCCTCTGCGCATTGTTGAAGTTTCCGGTTCCGTGCAATATCCTGGTTTATATCCATTGCCTGACAACGGCAGTTTACGAGACGTTTTTTTAGCAGCTGGTGGCTTGTCTGAGTCAGCGTTTGCCCAAAGCTCCGAAATCACTCGTTATTCGCAGAACGGTACGGGTGATTTAAATGTTCAGAACATTCAATTTAGCCCACAAGAAGTGATGGCGGGAGTTAATACAATTGAGCTCGAGAGCCGTGATCGCATCAATGTATTTCGCAACCCGGAGTGGCAAGAACAACTCACGGTGGAGTTAAAAGGCGAAGTGACTTTCCCTGGCACGTATACCATCAGTCGCGGAGAGACGCTGTCCAGTGTATTGGCGAGAGCGGGTGGTTTGACCGAATATGCCGATGCCAACGCATCGGTTTTCTTGAGGAAGTCTTTGCGTAAGCAAGAGGCCGATAACCTGAGAAAACTCACTCAGGATCTACGTAAGGAAATTGCCTCTGAAGGTCTCAGGAAAGACAGTGGGGCAGGCTCTCTTGTAAGTTATTCAGAGATTCAAAAGCTGCTAAAAGATCTGACTAATGTCAGAGCGTTGGGACGCTTGGTAATCGATCTTCCCGGTCTCATTGCTCGCCAGGAAAACGATTTGACTCTGGAAGATAGAGATGTGCTTGTGGTGCCAGGTAGAAATAATACCGTTAATGTTATCGGAGAGGTATACGTCCCCACCAGTCACCTCTACAAGCAAGGTTTGTCCTATGAGGAATATGTCAGCCTGAGTGGGGGCTATAAAGGTTTAGCGGATGAAGAACGTACCTATATTATCAAAGCTAACGGCTCGGTAGTCGTGCCACAAAGAGGTGGTTTTTGGTATCAAAGCAACGGCAACAGTGATTTCACCATACAACCGGGAGACACGATTGTTGCGCCCTTTGATAGTAGTTACGTTGATAACTTAACCCTGTGGACCAGTGCATCGCAAATTATGTATCAGTTTGCTGTAACTATAGCCGCGGTTGGCAGTTTATAGGAGTTTGGAGTGATTTCAGTAACTACAATATTCACTTTACTATTGGCTTCTGTTGCGTGTTATGCCGCGATTAAATTAGTGAAACCTTTCGCTTTAAAGGTGGGCTTAGTTGATATCCCTAATCATCGCAAAATTCATTCAGGTGAGGTTCCTCTGGTGGGGGGGATAGCTGTATATTTAGGCGTGCTAACTTCAAGCTCGGTATTATTGCCACAGGGGCAAATCGTCAATATTTATTTAATCTCTTCGGGATTAATTGTGCTGCTCGGGGCACTTGATGATTACAAGGATTTATCTGTGGGCGTGAGAATCATCGCTCAAATTCTGATTGCCTCTTTGATGGTGTACGGTGCGGGGCTGCATCTAATCGAATTTGGCGATATCTTATTTGGATTCAGTACTCATCTTGGCTGGTTTGGTTATCCCTTGACTATTCTGGCAACCATCGCGGCAATCAATGCGTTCAATATGACTGATGGTATTGATGGGTTAGCGGGTATGTTGAGTTTGGTGGCATTTACAGGCATCGCCGTACTGATGTTGTTCGGGGGTGAGCCGTTATTTATTTTACCGCTTATATTATCCGCTTCGATTGTCCCCTTTCTGTTTTTTAATTTGGGTCTTGTCGGGGGAAAAGCTAAGAAAATCTTTATGGGCGATGCCGGCAGTATGTTCGTCGGACTTAGCATTGTCTGGTTGTTGGTAATTGGTAGCCAGGGCGAGACAACCTCATTCAGGCCGGTAACCGCATTGTGGCTTATTGCTGTACCTTTCCTTGATATGTGTGCCATTACTATAAGGCGTATCATCAAAAAACGTTCTCCTTTTCAACCCGACAAAGAACATTTGCATCATATCGTGATGCGATTGGGGTTATCTGCGAAATCCGCTTTGGCGTTAATTACTTTCGTTTCTTTGGTATTCGCTGCATTTGGTTTATGCGGAGAATATTATCGATGGCCAGAGAGCTTTATGTTCGTGATGTTCATGCTGGTGTTTGTTTTGTATTTTTATGCCCTCAAACACGCCTGGAAAGTGAGCAAGTTTATTCGCAAATACATTGCCCCCAAGCTCATATCCAATTAGTCTGTTATTCAGTTTTTGTTAATCGTTGCACTTTAAGATGTGTCACAGTCTTATGAGGAAGTTTATGAAAGTTAATTCCGGTTTTACTTTAGTAGAGCTACTGATCGTGATCGTGATCATTGGCTTGTTGGGTTCACTTGTGGCGCCAGAGATGTTTTCTAAGATTGGTAGTTCCAAACAAAGCACTGCCAAAGCCCAGATGCAGATGTTTGAAACCTCACTGGATACTTATTATCTGGACGTGGGTGATTATCCGTCGAATTTGGAAGAGCTGCGCAGTAGCAGTAAACCCGGTTGGGATGGCCCATATATTCGCAAAGAAATCCCATTAGATCCTTGGGGCAATCAATATCAACTGCAGGTACCCGGGGAAAGTGGTAGCCCTTATGCCATCAAATCTTTGGGTAAAGATGGCCGCGAAGGCGGTGACGGTGAGAATCAGGATATCGTTGTAAGCGGATGAATCTGGAAAAGTTATTACTTGAAGATTTTCAAGTCTCCGAGATAGATCTTGAAAAAGCCAAAAATTATCAGCAAAAGTTTGGCGGTAGACTGGAAAAGCTCCTGGTTAACATGGGCAGTTTGTCGGAAGATGTTTTACCGCAGTTGTTTGCAAAACTGTTGCAGCTGCCACTATGGCAGCCTGAATTAGCATTTCCGGAAGATTATCAAATTCCAGCCTGGAGTGAGAAACTCGATCTTGCTTACCTTTCCAAACAGGGCTGGATCCCCCTAAACAACGAATCTTGTTTCCTGTGCAGTGACCCACTTGATTGGGAGATTAATCAGTACTTTCTTAACGAAGGGATTGAGCCACAATGCACAATCGCTGCTAAAGAGTTTGTGGAAGCGGCAATAGCTGAAAAGCTAGAAGTTAGTGCTCCAAGTGAAACGCAAACTCTAAACGAGTTGGAAGAGGACAGGCTAAGAGAACTGGCCTCAGAGGCTCCCACAGTAAACCTGTTGAATAGTTTAATTGCCAAAGGACTTAAGATTAAGGCTTCGGACTTACACCTGGAGCCCGTTGCCGGTAAGTATCGCATTCGTTATCGAGTTGATGGTGTATTAAAAGACGATGGAGTATTACCCGCGGCCTTAAGCTTACCTGTGGTATCGCGTATTAAGATCCTGTCCAACATGGACATCGCCGAAAAGCGTCGTCCGCAAGATGGCAAAATCGAAACCAAAATTGCCAATGTGGAGTTAGATATCCGTGTATCTGCCTTGCCGCTGAACAAGGGCGAGAGCGTGGTACTGCGTTTCTTGCGCAAAGATTCTGTTACCTACGATATGGATGTATTGGGTATTGCACCAGACACGAGAGCTAAAATCACGCAGGACTTAAAATCCACCGCGGGCGTTATTTTGTTAACCGGTCCGACGGGAAGCGGTAAAACCACCAGTTTATATACCTTTCTCAATGAGTTAAATAGCGACCAGGTGAAAATCATCACCCTGGAGGATCCTGTGGAGTACCAACTTGAGGGTATAAATCAGGTTCAGGTGAACGCCGAAATCGGCTTTGATTTTTCTGCTGGTTTGAGAAGTATTGTTCGTCAGGATCCGGATATTATCATGTTGGGTGAAATTCGAGATCAGGAAACGGCGCGCATTGCCATGCAGTCAGCATTAACCGGACACCTTGTATTCTCAACAGTGCATACTAATGATGCACCCAGTGCCTATACGCGTTTGGTTGACCTAGGGGTAGAGGAGTTTTTACTTAACGCTGCAATTATTTCGGTGATGGCGCAAAGACTAGTGAGAAAAGTCTGTCAACATTGCGCAGTCGTGGACGAAAACCCGGAGTTTCAGGAGCGCTTGAATATCAATGACCTGCTGGATAAATTCGCGGTTACCGCGCCGAAGTTTGTTAAAGCAGTGGGGTGTGACGCTTGCGACCACAATGGTTATAAAGGTCGTATGTCCATTATGGAATATCTACCTTGTGATGATGCTATCCGCGCAATGGATAAAGATAGTTATTTCATTCCAGAAGCGCGTGCTCACAACAAGGCATTAGGGAATCGCACTTTGTTGGAAGATGGTTTGTTAAAAGCTGCGAATGGGCTGACCACCGTTGATGAAGTACTGAGAGTGTGCTCCTGATGCCAACGTTCAGTTATAAGGCTTACGACAGTGATGGTCACATCATTGAATCAGAGTTGGACGCTGCGAATTTGGAAGGAGCCAAAGCCGCGTTAGCAAAACAGAAGTTAATGGTGTCTGCGCTCAAGGAAAAGCGCGCTGGCAATGCCATAAATTTTCCGTGGCAGAAGAAAACCGTCTCACTAGACGACCTGGAATTTATCACCTCTGAACTTGCCATTTTATTAAACAGTGGCGTTAAAATTGATAAAGGTTTGAGCATTATTGCGCGCAGTAAAGGGCAAGGGGCGACAGGACAGTTGATCGCTGAAATACTGGCGAATTTAAAAGCCGGTAAAGGCATTGCAGAGTCTTTTCAAACCAAAAAGGAAGTGTTTGATTCTCTGTACATCAACTTGATTGCCATTGGTGAAAAGTCGGGTCGATTACCCCAGGTTTTTGAAGGGCTTGCCTCCGATCTCAAGTTTAAAAAGGCCCTAAAAGCCAAAGTTACTCAAGCTTTGACCTATCCCACTGTTATTTTAGTGGTGTGTATCGCCTGTTTGCTTTTTGTGTTCAATTATATCGTGCCGCAAATGGGATCGATATTTACTGAAGGTGATGAACTGCCTATTTACACTGCCATCCTAATCGGCGCCAGCAATTGGATGATCAAATATCAATTGTATGTATTTTTAGTGGTTGGCGCAGCTGTTGGCTTTTGTATTAAACAAAGAAAGTCGGCAAAGTTTAAAACGCTGTGGTCAACCTATGCTTTGTCTTTTTGGGTGATTTCCGATTTGGTTAAACAGGTGGAACGTATTCGATTTAATTCCTCAATGTTTCTTATGTTGGAAGCCGGAGTCAAAGTAGATACGGCTATTGGTTCGGCCACAAAAAATGTGGGTAATAGCGTTATCCGAAAGAGTCTGGAAATCGCCAATGAAAAGATTAAAAAAGGTTACGGTGTAGCAGAAAGTTTAGCTAAGACACCCATTTTCCCTATTTTTTACGTTTCGTTACTGGAAGTGGGAGAAGAGAGTGGACAGTTACCTACGGTTTTCCAGGAAATTGCTTCTCGCTCTAAGTCTGAGTTTGAAAGCTGGACCGACAAAGTAACAAGTATGCTTGAGCCGCTTCTCATTCTGGTGATGGGGGGGATTGTAGGTAGTGTGGTTATTACCATGTTATTGAGCGTTGTATCTGTCAATGACATCAACATTTAACCATTGTCGTGGTTTCACGTTGGTGGAATTGCTTATCGTTATGTCAATTACCATGCTCGCCACTGCGCTAGTGGGGGGGATGACCTTAGATAGTGTCAAAAAATACCAGCGCAAAGCAGAAATTCTCGAACTACAGCAAATATTCAGAAAAGCCAGTGACATGGCCTTTATTGATGAATCTCATATTGATATTGTTTTGCAAGGTAACAAGCTGATCCTCAGTCGTAGTGGTGCAATGAAGCAAGAATTTCAGTTTGAATATATTCACTTTTACCAACAAGTGATCAATATCAATCTCTTAGGAGTGCAGTCTGCATCTCATGTCACTTTGGTTACCGGCTCTGTCACCAGACAAGTAAGCATTGTTGGGGGATAAATGATATCTTTCCGTAGGTCAGGGTTTACATTATTGGAAGTATTGGTCGCCAGTTTTATCTTGTTCCTTGTGGTATCTACTGCCTCAATAGTTTTTAGTGGCGCTGTTAAATCTAAAGTGAATGCTGAAAAAGCAGCGCTTGCACATGGTTACAAGCCCTTAATTGCTGAACATATCGCCACCTTCATGAAAATGGGGAAAACTTCAGGCAGAGGGAGTTTCCTGGAAGTAAATTATGCGTGGTCTGCAAAATCACAAAGCCAGAAGCCAATCGTCTCGCTTTACAATGACCTCAATGGAGCCGAACCCGGTCAAAGTCAATCCAGTGGGACAGGCAAAAAAGCAATCCTTTGGTTGGTGACTGTAACCATGGAAGGCTCTGAAGCCTTCAGCTTTAATGTGACGACCTGGTCATGACTAAACATTCATCATCACAAGGGTTTACTTTAGTTGAAATGTTGGTGGCTATGGCCATCTTCATGTTGGTGATGTTTATCGGTACTTACGCTCACGGGTTATATTCTAAATATTGGCACAATGAGTTGGGTAGCTTCACTGAGAAGATGCAGCTGATGAAAGCGGTGAATGGTCTTCACGCCTTTATTCGCAACACTCAACCCTATGTACTCAAAGGGGGAGATAAAGGCGCTTACTTTTATTTTGAAGGCGGTAAATCCGTCATCAGAGCGGTTACGCAACGTTCTTTGGCGGATCCCGACGTACCGGCTTTCATGGAAATTAAAGTGGAACTGGATAAGGAGACATCACTTTCTTCCATATATTATCGAGAGGCCCCCATCAAGCAAAAACCGGTGCAGACTGAGAGTGATATTGGCAAATTTGGAGAGAGCACTCTTTTACTGTCAGGGCTAGATGATGTGACATTTGAGTATTTTGGGGTGGCGAATTACGATGATTGGGTTAAACGCGACCAACAAGAATCCTCAGAAAGTGCTAGATGGTTTGGTTTTTATAGTGGTAAAGATACCTTGATAACGCCGGAAGTGGTAAAGCTCTCAATCACTCGCCATGGTGCCAAGTCGGAACTTTTAATACCTGTGCCACAATTTAACAGAAAGCAACTTGAGTTTTATTTAGCAGATATGAGCGAGTTGTAAATATGATAAAAAAACAAAAAGGCGTTGCGCTCATTCAGGTTTTACTCATCTCTTTCATGTTAATAGTATTAACCGTGCAATTGAGCAAAGAAAGTCGCGAGCAAGTGAAAACCGCTATCGCGCTGAAACAGCGAAGTGAGAAATTGATCGCCGCGATTTCAACCATTGAACAAAGCAAGTTTGCTTTATTAACTGAAGCGCGAGAGCCGTTTATCTCACTGCCAGGAGGAAGCAAGATTGGCTTCTTTGGCGAAAGCGTTAAACTTGACAGCGAAGTGCAGTTGGCGTTTCAGGATGAGGCCGGTTTGCTTTCCCTACCTTATTCCGAGGATGTTTTACTGCAGTGGTTGGATGGTCAGCAGAATTTGTTAGATGCGGTAAAAAAATGGCAAGGAACAGCGCAGGTCAGCTTTAATAACAGTGGTGTGCGGGATGGATTGATGCCTTATGTGGCAGAAGTTCGATTTTTACCAGGATGGGATGGTGTCGATTTGTCAGTACTGACACATCTACCTACCGCTTATTTTTCTCTGGTTAACGCCCCGCAAAAACTGATCGAAAAAGTTTACGCTAATCAAGCTACTGGGCTCATCGGCGCCCGAAGAGACGGTAAATTGACGGCATCGTATTTACGTGGTGCATCACTCAATGTAGACGAAACGTTGCTGGTATCGGAGCCAAGTGAAACCACACGCGTCGAGGTTGCAGTGGGTAAGGATAAAAAACTAACTCGTAGCAGAAAGTTTTTTGTTGACCCCGATAGTTTTACACCCATTCTTGAACTGGGCCATTAATGTGCATTCAATGATAACAAATTTAATAAAAAAACGAATTTACTGGTATTGCGACAATGTCGTGTATCGAGTATGTGAATCGGGCTTTATAAAGGTTGAGCAAGAAGAGGTTACAGATTGTCGATATGCTCTGTGTATAGTTTCCCGCAAGCACTACAAAGAGACCTATAAACAGTATCCAATAGTAGACAGAGCTGATCTCAATGGGATCATCAATAATGAATTTCCGGATAACGCAATACGCTTTGTGCATGAAAGCTCTGATCACAACACGCTAGTTAAAGTTTGGACACCGGATGCTAGTGTTTGCGAGTTTCTGACAAATGCTCAATCTGTCTGGGTGCCAGAAACCATAGTATTGGAGGCTGGTACGGTGGATGGCGAATTGGTCAGTTATCAGCTTTCCCAACACCAATTGTTTTTATTTAAACAAGGGCCTCGTGTTTATTCCACGTTGAGCAAAGGGACCTTTTCCGCACCAAACAATTTTCTGCTTTCCATTGGCGCAGATATTGATGCTAAAACTGTGAGTAAAGATGAAACCCGCTTAGCCACGGATTTGCTCACAGGCATCTTCAACATTAGAAAAACCTTGTTTGTGCCAATCATGAAAGCACAGATGTGGGGGGCATACCTGAATAGTGCGTTTCATTGGCCCTCTGTGTTGCTCGGAGTATTCGGAGCTGTGGCTCTTTATATAGGTGCCAACTTTGCTTATCTGAATATGATGGAAGGGTATTTCCGAGATAAAATTGAGCAGCAACAGCTACACTTGTTTGTCAAAAAAGAAAAGCAACTGGAAAAACAAATCGCTTTGCTTGAACAAGTGCAGGCCAGTGGCAGCGGGGCATCGGGAACAGAGTATATTTGGGAGTTAGTAGCGCATCTGGTGAGCAATGATATTTCCGTATTGAGGCTTCAGCGAGAAGGCGGAGACCTTACCGTGCGACTAGAGGCAAAGTCTGCTGCGGAAAGCCTGGAATTCGTGCAATCCTTAGCGTTTGTGGCAAAAGCACAACTCGCTAGTTCGGTGGCGAGGAGTCGTGGTAATCAGCGGTTTAATCTGGATGTTCAATTTGGGCAAGGAGGTACAAATGAATAGGCAGCAGATATTATTGGCCATCGTAGCGGCGTTGCTGGTGGTTAGATTTTTGCTATACCCAGGATTTGCTATCTTAGAAGAGCTTGAAGCCGAAGTGGATACCCTCAGCGCCAGGTATCAAAAAGGCGAGAGCATGCTGAATTCTGCTGAACAATTAGACAAAACCCTTGCTGAGGTTAATCAGTTGCTCGGTGCACAAAAATCTGAGTTTCCATCCTATCAATCTCAGAAAGCCGCCACGTTGCAAATACAGAAACGACTTGATGAGTTAGCCGAGCAGCACGATGTGACTTTTGAGAGCCAGGAATGGGTTAGTCACATCGAAGGACTGCCCATGATCTCTACTATGGAGCTTAAAGTGGATGCTAACCTGGAAGACTTTGTCGGATTTCAAACTAGCCTGGAAAACCTGGGCGAGGGTATTACTACCAGTCAAGTAAGGCTTCAAATCAAAAAGCAGATCCTCAGACAAAAGAGGTTGGGGGATGTTTCTGGCACTATGGTTTATCAATTTTATTATGTAGCCGAGGGTAACAATGGTTAGAGCTTCGCATACTGCATTCAGTTTTTTACTCATCATGCTGGGCTTATTGTTGTTTGATTTTGTACCCAATTTATTCTCTGGTGTTGAGAGCAGTATTACACCTCGCGAGATACCTGCCGTCCAAGGCTTACATTCAGGAGATAGCCTTGGTGAGAAGCCAGAGTTTGAATCTAAGATGTCGATTTTTGATGAATGGTCAAGAAAGAAAAACTCTGAGCGTGAAGACGAGGCTGCGCGACGAGCAGCAAATGCTGCTAAAAGAAGTCCAAAGATTGATAAAACCATCAGGCCGTATTTTCAGAAGTTTGGCGAAGATTACCAAATTGGATTATCAGGCTTGTTTTTTGAACAGCAGCCCTTTGCGGTTGTTAATAAAATTAAATTTGCTGATAAAGCATCAACCTATCATAGATTGCAGGCGGGAGAGGAGCTTGACGGTTACAAGGTGACAGAAATTAATGCCAAAGGCATTACCCTTGACAATGGTCAACAAATAATCAGCCTAATTTTGTTTAATAAGGAGAGTAACGGTGTTTAAACGCTCCCACTCAAAAAAAATCACAACATGTACATTATTTTTACTGACATTGGCTGGTTGTCAATCTACGCCAGAGAACACTGAGCGGGAAAAACACAACATAGCAAGTTCCTACTTGAAAGATACGGGTGATGTTTCTGGTTTATCAAATGATTATGGAAAGCAAATTGAGGGAATTCGATTACGTCAATCTGGTTTTGACTTATTGGAAGTACTCGAACGCAATAATGAGTTAACGATTGATCGCTTTTCAAGTGCATTGCCCAGCCTGGATGATAAATCCGTGACCATGGCGGCCAATGATTTACCGATGGAGCAGTTTCTGCACTACGCGTTTGGTGAAATTTTAGGGATTAATTATGTTCTCTCTCCCGAGCTAAAAGGCGATAAAAACAAAGTTACCTTAAATGTTCAAAATGCCTTGACCAAACCGGAAGTGCTAAAACTGATTTCTGCGGTGCTAACCCCCATGCAGATATCGATTGATTTTAATGAGAATACCTTTTTTATTCAAAAAAGCACGATGGCCAAAGCGAAGGCACAAATCGGTATTGGCCGAACGGCATCTTCGGTTCCGCAGTCAAATGAACAAATATTGCAAGTTGTGCCCATAAAGTACGGCATCAAAATATCGCTGGAAAGAACCTTATTGCAGCTTACCGATGCCACCATAAGCCCAGACTTTCAGCAAAACGCATTGTTTATCTTGGGTAAACGTCAGGATATTTTGCGAGCCTTGGAACTTGTTAGTTTGTTGGATGTGCCTACAAATCGAGGTAAATATATAGGGTTACTTACCTTGGAGTACATCAGTTCTGAGTTGTTTGTACAGGAAGCGGTAGAGCTACTGGAAAATGAAGGGGTTCCCGCGGGACTTTCCGGCGATAAAAGCAAAGTGGTGTATTTTGTACCATTAAGCCACATTGGGGCAATTGCGATTTTTACTGGTGAAGAAGATCATCTCAATCGTGTGCGCTATTGGGCGACTATATTGGATCAACCTTCCAAAGGCGAAAATGCCCAGTACTTTATTTATAACCCGGATTATGCCAGAGCCTCTGATTTGGGGAACAGTATCAGTGGTTTGCTATCTTTACGTACAGGTGTATCACCATCACCAAGGGCCGGAAAAAACAATGCCAGTACTGGTGCAGGTGCCGATGCACTTCGCAGCGAATCCGTCAATTCAAACGTTTTAAATAGCTCGGATATCTCTTTTGTTGTGGATGAGCGCAGTAACTCGCTGATCTTCAGTACAACCGGGACTCATTACCTCAAGCTGCTGCCCTTACTCAAGCGCCTGGACACCCTGCCAAAACAAATCATACTGGATGTGATGATTGCGGAAGTAAGTTTAACGGATGATTTCAAATACGGTGTTGAGTTTGCGCTGCGCAATAGTGACCGATTCAGTATTTCCACATTGGGTGCATTCAATGCCAACGGTACTGGAGGGATTTCGACAGAGTTTCAGGATTTGGATTTTGTCGGTACTACTCAAGCTCAGGTGGCCGCCTCGTTCTTTCGTGGTAACACGGCGGTTAATATAGTATCAAACCCTTCTTTGTTAGTGCGCGATGGTACGAGTGCCACAATTAATGTGGGCACAAACTTCCCTATTCAGACAGCTGTAGCCAGTGAAGGGGTAACCAGTACCAATATCAGTTATCAGAAAACCGGAGTGACACTCACTGTGACCCCCACAGTGAATGCTCAAGGCATTGTGATCATGACTATTAATCAAACCATTAGCAATGCCCTAAACGCTGAAGCCACTGCCAGTGCACCAACAATATTTGAACGCTCTTTAAAAACAGAGGCAGTAGTGGAAAGTGGTAGTACCGTGATATTGGGGGGGTTGATAAGTGAGAACACCACCAATGGTGAAAATGCGGTGCCTATCTTGAGTGACTTGCCTATTATTGGCAATGTCTTTAGGGGGCAGAATGACAGCTCAACCAAAACCGAACTGGTAATGGTAGTTACCCCTAAAGTCATAGAAAGCTCAGAACAATGGGACAAAATCATATCGGATTTTCAAAGCGGTTTAAGAAACATTACAATTGAGAACTAGTCGACTGAATTTATTTGAATTTTTAGTTGACAATATGTAGTCACTCAATAAGAATTATATCCGGTAACAGTGGAGGGCAAGAAGCCTGAAGCTGGAATCCTTAAACCCTAGGTAAAATTAAGGAATAGGAACGGAGCTAAACACACTCTAATATTTAGCTCCCAATTTCATGAAATTGGAGAATTGATATAATGAATTCAATCTTTAAAAAAACGCTAATTGCTGCTGCTGTAGTTGCTACTGCTTCTGCAAACGCTGGCACCATTACAACTAATGGTTTTTCTTCTTCTTACATCACTGGTGCTGATTATCCACTGATTTCTGCTGAAGGTTTCGATATCGCTGAAAGCATCGATATCGGTGCTGGTTCTGGCGAAATCGATGTTATCTTCACTGCTGGTTCTAACGCACAGTACGACGAAGAAACAACTTTGGTATTCACTATCTCAGGTGCACAAGCAAGCACTTCTGATACTCCAACGTTGACTAACACTGGTACTGCTGGTTCTGACTTCACTTGGTTGTCTACAGAGAATGATGCAGATACTAACACTGCAACTATCACTTTCCGTTTGGATTCTGCTGGTACTGTAGCTGAAGCTGGTGAGTCTTTCGCACTTGATAACCTGACTCTGTCTGGTATCACTGGTGCGGTTTCTGTATCTTCTTCAGGTTTCTTCGGTGCAACTGTAACTCCGTTTGACGCTGCGGCTTCTAACGTTGTTGCTTACCTTGCTTCTGAATTCGCTGTTGTTGCAGGTACGGCCCTTAACGGTGTAATCGACGTTGAAGAAGAGCGTAAAGAGTTCACTGGTGGTACTACTGACGCGTTCACTATCGACGCTGAGTTCGGTGCAGACCTTTTAGGTACTACTTCAACTGGTGCAACTTTAACGTTCACAGGTTCAGACCTTTCTTTCATGCGTGACGGTGACGGTAACCTGGACAGCGACACTTATGCTTTGACTGGTACGAGCGTTTCAGAAGACGAAGACGAAACAACTTTGTCTGACGACAACACTACTTTCACTATCAGCACAACTGCTGGCTTGACTTCTGGCGACGACAACTTGGGGTTAACTCTGACTGTTGACGGTGCTGACGACGACGACGCTGAAGTATTGGCGGCTCAAAGCTTCTCTGCTGCTGTTGAGTTAGGTTACAGCTACACTGTTGGTTCTACTACCAGTACTGATGAACTGACTGTATCTGGTCTTTCAGCTGGTTCATGGGCATTAAGTGGTGCAACTGTAAACATTCCATTCATGCCTTACGGTTCTGGTATCTCTCAAATCATTCACATCACTAACGACGGTTCTGTTACTGGTGAGATTGAGCTGACTGCTATCGACAGCCGTGGTGAGTCTTACGGTCCAGTTACTCTGAATGTATCTGCTGTTGCTGGTACAGTAACTCGTCTGAACGGTGCTATCCAAACTGCTCTGACTGACGCAGGTTTCGCAGGTTCTGGTAACGTTGATATGACATTGACTGTTAACAGCCCGAAAGCTGACATCGAAGTATTCGCCGCTTACAACGTACGTGGTGACCGCATTCAAGTTGGTCTTTTCACTGACTAATTTAGTTTAGTTACTAAGCAAAAGGCGAGTTTTACTCGCCTTTTTTGTGTCTGATATTTACTGAACTCAACTTTTAATATTCAAGCTTTATGAGTAATCGAATAAATCTTTTCTTTGTATGTTTCGCTGTTGTTTGGGTTACCATTGTTTTTTCTTCCTCTTTCTCGGCACCGTTTTACCTTGATGATTTCGAATCAATCGTCAATCATATGGTATTGAGGAACTCCCCTACATGGGCAACCATAGCTGAGGTTTTTACCTTTCGCGAAATCACCTATTTTAGCTTTGCGCTGAATTTACAATGGTTGGGCGAAGATCCCGTAGGTTTTAGAGTTATTAATCTGTTATTGCACTTCATTAATGGTGTGTTGACGTATTTGCTTATACGTTTGCTGCTGACACACTTCACAGTAAATAAGAGCCCCAAACGCTTGCGCTATACTGCATTATTTTGTGGCTTGTTGTTTGTGGTTTTACCGCTGAATTCACAGGCCGTTATTTATGTGGTACAGCGCGGGGTATTGTTAGCTTATTTGTTTGCTATGCTGGCGTTTATCGCATACCTACAATGGCGCTTTAACAGCACAACTACACTTAGAAAATTATTCTTTCTTACGCTATTTCTGGTTGCTGTGGTCGCTGGCCTTATGTCCAAACAAAATTTCGCCACCCTGTTTCTTGGAGTTTTTGTTTTTGAGGCACTTCATAAAAAGGGTGTTTTAAACGGATATGTATCACAGCTGATAATTGTTTCCCTGGGGGCGTTATTTAGCTTTTTACTAGCAGATTTTCTATTCAGTATGAATTTATTGGATAAGTTCAACTCCTTTACAAACACAACTACCATGACTCAATGGCAATACTTTACACATCAGTTGTCGGTATTGTGGTTATATAGCTATAAGTTTTTTATTCCCCATCCATTGTTATTGGAATATGAGCCGATACTCAATACATGGTCGGACTCAGCGACCTGGTTAGCATTTATTGGACATATAGTCGTGATTGGTGTGGCTGTCGCAAAACGCGATAAAGCGCCTTTACTGAGTTTCGCCATTATGCTTTTTTACGCGCTGCATAGTGTGGAATCTAGCGGCTTGATTGTGCTAGATGATTTGGCTTTTGAGCATCGAACTTATTTACCCAATCTGGCGCTTCTGCTTGTTGTTGCTCATGTACTTATTACAAGCAAAGTGCCTTCTAAGTATATAGTAGTAATATGTGGCGGGATATTGTTGGTGTTCTCCCAGGTGACTTATCAGCGTGGCCAACTATGGAGCGATAAACTAGACTTTTATCGTAATGAGCTCACTCATACCTTTCAAAATCCAAGGGCCTATTCCGCGGTAGGGGTTTATTATGCCGAGAGAGGGCGCTTGCAAAAAGCTGAAAAATGGATGCAGATGGGATTACAGGTAAGTGAAGAAATTGGTAAGGTTGAAGCGGGTGCCATTACATCCTACATGAAAGTTTTGTATGACAACGGCAAAATCGCCACAGCAAACCGTTTCGCTGCAGTCGCTCTTAAAGAAATTGATAATCGTAAAATAAAAGCCAGGATATTTATCGTCATGGCTGAACAGAAAATAAATCAGGGTTACTGCAATATGGCAGAAGGGTTAATCGAGCGCGCCGCAAGACTGGATCCTGAAAATGCAGCCGTTCCCCTTTTGCAGAAAGCGTGTGGCCTGTGAAGGTATTGCATATAGGGAAGTACTTTCCACCACGATACGGTGGTATAGAGACATTCATGTCACAACTTATGGAAGAGCAAGCAAAGAGCGGCATAAATGTTTCTGCATTAATACACGCAGACACATTGCAATCAGAAAATGGATGTTACCAATGGCAAGGTTGCAAAATTTATGAGGTTAAATCATTTGGGCAACTGGTGTTTGCACCAGTCGCCCCTTTGTTCCCTGGCAAGTTAATTAAGGCGATCAGGCAGGAAGAGCCGGATATATTGCATGTGCACATGCCAAACTTATCGGCTTTTTGGATCTTATTTATAAAGCGCTTTTTTTCCAAAAAAGCAAAAATCATCATTCATTGGCATGCAGATGTGCTAGGCTCTGCTCCAACCAGACTTGTGCGCTTGTTTTATCCGTTTTACAGAGTTTTAGAATCCTGGATGCTAAAAAAAGCGCATAAGGTTATCGCTACTTCTCCACCTTATCTTCAAACCAGTGTTCCACTGCAACCTTTCGCAGATAAATGTGTGGTTGTCCCTCTAGGTATTAAACTACAAGAATTTGATATTCGTAGTAAAACGTTTTTTAGTGATGGCGCACTAAAGCTTTGCATGATTGGCAGGCTTTCTTACTACAAAGGGCACTCGCTGGTGCTGAAAGCGTTGAGACAACTGAAAGAAAAGAATATTTCTGTGCATTTAGATGTTATCGGTGACGGAGAGCTAAAAGATAGTCTCCACGAAGAGTGTTCGATGCTGGGGATTAGTGACATGATTACCTGGCATGGCAGTGTCGGAGAGTCTATTAAAGAAGATGTTCTCAAAAAGTCTCATTTACTTTTGTTGCCCTCATTAGAACGTACTGAAGCATTTGGGGTGGTTTTATTGGAAGCTGCTAATTATGGTGTGCCAGCCCTGATTAGTGATGTAGAAGGATCTGGGATGAGTTATGTTGTGGAAGACGGGTTAACCGGAATAATTACAAAAGCTTCGAACTCAGAGAGCATCGTGCAGTTGATATTGAATCTGGCTAGTGGAAAGAAGTTGATAGAATACAGTGCTAATGCTTATGCAAAAGTTCTATCCCACTTTGATATCAAAGCTGTCTCCACCAAGATAAATAAACTTTATACAGGCATCGGTAATGAATAGTGCTACATCGCAGCCTAAAAGCGCCGTTATGTACGATTTCCTGCAAGTGAAAGGAGGGGCAGAGGCAGTGACACTCGATCTCTGCAAACACTTCCCCCAAATGGACTTGATAACCGGCTGGATAAACAAAGCGTGTTTTGAATCCTTACCCATAGAAGCAAGCAGAGTTACAGAATTAACTTTAGCAACTTCAATGCAGGGATGGCAAACCATTAAATGCGCAAAAGCGTTTATGCAAAAATGCCCGAATTTAAGCGATTACGATAGCGTTATTTTTTCAGGTAGCAATGCGCCCTTGGCCGCATTAAATACCACTGCAAAGAAGAACATATATTACTGTCATACGCCTCCAAGATTTGTATATGACTTAATAGATTATTATTTAGACTCAGTGCCTATATGGCAGAGGCCGGCGCTAAAGGCTCTCATCAATTGGTATAAGCCAAAATATGAGCAATCACTTGAAAAAATGGACGTAATTTTGTGCAACTCAAAAAATGTCCAGCAGCGATTGAAGAAGTATCTCAATGTAGAAGCCGAAGTTGTCTATCCACCAGTGAATATTGAGCGCTTTAAATATATTTCTGATGGGGATTATTTTCTTTCTACAGCAAGATTAGAGCCCTACAAGCGCGTAGAAACAATAGTAAGGGCATTTATGGCAATGCCTGATAAAAAGCTGGTAGTCACTTCAGGCGGCTCACAGGACAGCTATTTACGACAACTCGCCAAAGGTTACCCAAATATCACTTTTACAGGTTGGGTCTCAGAAGAAGAGCTAGCTAGGCTGGTAGGCAATTGTCTTGCAACAATATACATCCCCAAAGACGAAGATTTTGGAATGAGCCCTGTTGAGTCGATGGGGGCGGGGAAGCCTGTAATTGGGGTTAATGAGGGAGGTTTAACTGAGACAATAGTTGATGATGTAACCGGAATTTTACTTGAAAACTCTGATGGTAACTCTTTGATAAATGCGGTCGAATATTTGATTAAAAAAAAGAACGAGGTTGATTATAGGTATCAATGCCAAGAAAGTGTTAATGTTTTTAGTCAAAGTTATTTTTGGAAGCAATTAGGTAAGCATCTTTAAGATTTATTAGTATATGTAAAAGTCAACTTCTTATTTAATGATTTAGTCTAAGAAATAAACTGTGAACCCCCATTTTTAACCCAAGTTAAAAGTAGAGATTAGGCTGCCATTAGAGGTGATTTGCCTCTATTGGCTTTGTGTGGTCTCTGATGGTTATAAAATCAAAGCCATTGTGTTGTATACTCCTGTACTTCTTCCAATGAATCAAACAGGTGCTTGCTCACCTAGCTGTATCTTTTTGCTCGGTTGTGCCACTCAATGTAAGCGTTTTGTTGTGGCTTACCTGGCTGGAGTAATCTATCCTTATTTCGTGTTTTTTAGCCCATTGTGTGAACTTATGGCTGATGAATTCCGGTCTATTATGATAGCGTGTGACCAGTGGCTTTTCACCTCACTCCAGTAATTGATTGAGGCACCGTAATACTTGTATTGAAGGCTGGGAGAACCCAGCTTCAATACAAGTATAATCATCAATGACGTTTAATACTTGATAGCTCAGTCCGCAAGACAACTGGTCATGCATAAAATCAATCGACCATACATGATTCGACTTAATTGTCTCTTTGAGTGGATTAGGCACATTACGCTTTAAACGTCTTCGAGGCTTTATTCGTAGATTTAAAGCAAGCACACAATAAATACGATAAACGCGTTTATGGCTCCGGTTCAGGGGAAAGGTCATCGGAGTTCCAGTTAAAGTCTTTGATGTATAAAAAACGGGTAGCAAAGTCCAGATAATCTTATTTTCTGGACCAATAAAATGAGACTGAATACTGTGATTAAATGTAAATATATGCTTTTAAGATTAGTGTAAATGCTATAGTATCAACCGCCTTGGAATGGTGAGGCAAGCATAACTGAGAATGGAAAACGAAATACAGCTATCATCGCAAAAGAGTCAACAAAACTACCAAAGCGACGAGATCGATTTATTACGGCTGATAATGGATATTGTTGAGCATTGGAAGTCGTTATTTTTAAGTGTAATTATAGGTGCGTTGATATCCTTTTTACTTGCATCAACTATCCCCACTAAGTACAAAGTAGTTGCACATATTGCACTCCCGAATGAGGGTGATGTCGCAGTAATTAATAATAACTCGTTAATTAACTTGAATGCACAGCAACTATTTACTCGATATTTAGACACGTTAAACGCATCCAACAATTTTACTGAGTTTCTTCTGTCTAGTGGAACTATAAGTGCGTTGTATCCTGAGTCAGAATTAACTGATACTATACTAGCGGTTAATCTGGGTGAAGAGTTGTCATTTCAGAATTTCACTCGTACAGACGAACCTGGTGAAGCTACTGCTTTCAAAGTTTCAATTTCATTAACTCATTCTAAAGAAAAAGAAATAGTTGCAATTATTAATGAGTATTTGTCATTCACTTCAGAGAAGCTTTTAGATGACTTGAAAGCGCAATCACAGACGTTAAAAATGAGTAAAATTAATCAGCTTAAACAACAATTAGCTGTACTAAGGGAATCCGCTAAAGCTGAAAGATTAATGGAAATTGAGCGGATAGAACAGAGAAATGCTCTTGAATTGCGGAAGCTCAGTCAGCAAATAGAGGTAATGGTAGAAAAAGCCAAAGAAGATAGGTTGGTTGAGATAGCCACCATTGAGGCGAAAAATGAGATAGCAATCCAACGTTTGAATCAGCGCTACCAACTTCTTGTGGAAAAGAGCAAAAAAGATCGTGAAACACAGATAGCTGAAGCAAAAGACGCCCTTAAAGTGGCTCAACGGCTCAATATTAAATTGCCAACGCCAGTGACTGAGTTCCGAGAAGCCAGGGAAGGTGATAACTCTACCAATATAAACTTAACTGAAAACACTACCCTTCCACTGTACCTTATGGGTACTGAGTTTCTTGTGGCTCTTATAGATTCGTTGGTCAATCGAACAAACGACGAAGTTTATGTTAAAGAGCTATCTGAAATTTCTATGGAAATTCAACGGTTAAAAGATGATAAGCGTTTGGAACGATTAAAAAATCAGACTGAAGATTATTCGTTATTATCCGATATTCCAGAGATAAAAAGAAAAATGGCTCTTCTCAAAAATGATAAAGATCTAGAGTTTTTGAAAGAAAGAGAATCAGATGATCTTTACATCGAAGACTTACCGCGCATCTTAGCGGATATCAGAAAACTTGAACAACAGCCTATGGTCCTGGAATCAGTGGAGCCAATAAGAATTACCAAATCTGCATTTGCTACAGGCATTCCCATCAAGACCAATAGAAACTTGATTATAGTACTTGGGATATTGATAAGTGTGCTTGTTGCGCTGATAGTAGTGCTGGTTGGAGCCGGAATTAAGAGGCGAAGGCTCAATTAAAGGTAAACGAATAGAATGCGCAAAGTGTCTGCCTTCAGAGATTTTACACATTAATAATGATTCATTATTGTCAAATGTGTTATTAGATTGAACACTATAGTCAAATGTTGACTCAGATAGTAATAGCAGACATTCCTTACGGTGTGCACTGGAATTAAAAGATGTATACTCATGTTTTGTATTTTTCACTGGCCTTTACTGGTTTACGATCGCACTAAGATGATAAAGAAGTCTGCCAGCAACTTTAAAGTTAATTCGTCTTAAGAATTGTTGCCATTTCCCAATAGCTGTTAATTGTTCTAATAGAAATAAATGTAAAAAGAGGAAATCAATGAAGATACTAGTAACTGGAAATGCCGGTTTTATTGGTTTTCATACGGCCAAAAACCTTTTGGAAAGAGGTGATTCAGTAGTCGGGTTTGATTCGGTTAACGATTATTATGATATTGGGATAAAAGAAAAGAGATTGCAAATCCTCAAAGAAACAGCTGAAAAAACAGGCTCTGAATATACTCATGTTAGGGCTAATTTGGCTGACCAAAGTGCAGTGGCTCAGTGTTTCAAAGAGAATCAAATTGAAAGAGTAATAAACCTGGCAGCGCAAGCGGGGGTGAGGTATTCATTGGAGAACCCTCACGCGTATGTTGAAAGTAATATAATTGCGTTTACAAATATAATCGAAGCCTGCAGGTATAACAATGTTCAGCATTTAACTTATGCCAGCACAAGTAGTGTATACGGTGCTAATACTAATATGCCTTTTAGTGAGCATCGTGGTGTTGATCATCCTCTTCAGTTTTATGCTGCAACAAAAAGGTCAAATGAATTAATCGCACATAGCTACAGTCATTTGTTTGGTTTACCAACGACGGGATTACGATTTTTTACCGTATATGGTCCATGGGGCAGACCAGATATGGCATTGTATTTGTTTACAAAAAATATATTGGAAGGCAAACCTATCGACGTCTTTAATAACGGAAATCATACTCGTGATTTTACCTATGTAGAAGATATTGTTGCTGGGGTTATTAAGGCTAATGATAAAGTCGCGACGCCGAATCCCGAATGGGATAGTAACGCTCCGGACCCTGCAACTAGTTCCGCTCCATTTAGAATTTTTAATATCGGGAATAATAATCCTGTCAAGTTGATGGAATACATTGAGGCGATTGAAGAGGCTTTAGGGATGAAGGCTAGTCTTAACTTGTTACCACTTCAAGCCGGTGATGTTCCTGATACATATGCTGACAGCTCTGAGTTGGAAAATAGCGTAAATTATAAGCCAGATACTCCTGTAAAAGTAGGTGTGTCACACTTTGTAAATTGGTATAGAGATTATTACGAGATATAGGTATCAGAAAAATTATGACACTATCAAACATATCTGATGTGAGAGTTGCCGTAATCGGTTTGGGTTATGTTGGCCTGCCGTTGGCTGTTGAATTCGGCAAAATATTGGAGGTCAAGGGGTTTGATATAAGCAGCTGTCGCATAGACGAGTTGAATAATGGTCATGACCGCACCATGGAAGTGCCAAAGGATGAGTTAGTCAGTGCTGAGAAACTAAATTTTACCACTGAGATTGCAGATTTGAGAGACTGTAATGTATTTATCGTTACTGTACCCACTCCGATTGAAGAATCAAAAAGGCCAGACTTGAGCCCACTGGATGGCGCAAGTAAAGCCATAGGTTCGGTGCTGAATAAAGGGGATGTGGTCATTTATGAGTCGACTGTTTATCCGGGAGCTACCGAGGAGTTTTGCGTACCTATTCTAGAAAAAGTTTCGGGTTTGAAGTTCAATGTTGACTTTTATGTTGGGTACAGTCCAGAACGTATAAATCCGGGTGATAAAGAGCATAGATTACCTACAATCGCAAAAGTAACCTCGGGGTCAACTAGTGAAGCGGCTACTTTTGTTGATGAGCTTTACAAAAAAATCATTGTAGCGGGGACATTTCAGGCTGAGAGTATTAAGGTCGCAGAAGCTGCGAAAGTGATAGAGAATACACAGCGTGATGTCAACATTGCACTAGTCAATGAGCTGGCTTTGATATTTGATAAGTTGGGGATAGACACAGAATCGGTATTAAAGGCTGCAGGAACTAAATGGAACTTCCTTCCTTTCAAGCCTGGTTTAGTTGGTGGTCATTGTATTGGTGTTGATCCTTATTATTTGACTCATAAAGCACAAAGTATTGGGTATCACCCTGAAATGATTTTGGCTGGAAGGCGAATCAACGACAGTATGGGGAGTTTTGTAGCTTCTCGATTAATAAAGTGTTTGTGTCAAAAACAGGTGGAAATAAAATCAGCAAATGTGCTGATTTTAGGATTGACCTTTAAGGAAAACTGTCCCGATCTAAGAAATACCAAGGTTGCAGATGTTTACACTGAGTTGCAAGATTATGGCTTGAACGTAGAAGTGTACGATCCGTGGGTGGAACAAAAAGAAGCGAAGGTTGAATACAATATAGATTTATTGCAATCATTGCCTCAGAAAAATGACTATTATAGTGCCGTGTTACTTGCGGTCGCTCATAACGAGTTCACCGCGTTAGATGCCGCGTATTTCAATAAAATCTGTAAATCTGACAAAGTTATTTATGATCTAAAGAACTGTCTCGATAAGGATTTCGTTGATTTTAGATTATAGTGTTTGTTTGAGATGTATCGTTACAATCCATTGAGTCAGGCTTACCTCTTTATTGCGGTGTTATTTCTCTCAATTTTCAGACCGGAAACGATTTGGGAAGATTGGCCAGTCTCAATGGAATTGATTACAGTTGTTGTTGTTTTCAGTTTACTATTCAAACGTGTGTTCTTTGATATCGGTCTTAGAGAATTTTGGAAGAGATATAAGGCTGTAAGTATACTGGTCACCGTCTATCACCTTTTGTGTATTACATCAGTATTTGCAAATGCTCAAGGAGCTGCAGAAGCCGATGAAATAATTCGTTTCGGATTGACGGGTGTGGCAGTCACCGGAACTTTTGCAGCATTGTTTTTCTTATTCAATTGTGATGTCCGAGCTAATCAGGCTGACGAAAACCGATTAAAAAGAAGTACTTTAGTTCTATTGCCATGGTTTTTCGTGTTTTTACTATGTGGACTGAGAATATGGCAACATCTGGATCCCTCTACTGCAAACTATATTTCTCAATTCTTTATTTCTATTGGCTACAATAAAGCCGGATTTTTCCGAATAAGCACCGATTTAGGGGCTGTTCTTGGAATTTGCATTGCGAGTCTTGTCCTGGTATTTCTGAGTGACAATTTTTCTCTTCTCCCTCGCAGAAGCAAAGTCTTACTTATATTGCTTGCGGCATTAATCTTTTATGCGGCGGCTATCAACGGGGCACGAGTTTTTCTATTGCAAGTGATGGTAATGTCTGGACTACTCCTATATCATTTTTTCTGGCGTAAGAGGTCATTGTTTCTTTTGTCGGTGATTTTTGCTTTCTTGCTTTTTCACCTGTTTATTATGGTTTCTCCGGAAAGAACGGCATTGAAATTGTCCAGCATGCTTCCGTACCTTATTTCACTTAGAACTGGAGGGACGATTACATTTTCTGAGTTAATACCCAATATATCGCTGGTTGCATTTGGTGATAGATTGCCATTATGGGAAACTGCAGCTCAGTTAATCCAGCAAAATCCTTGGTTAGGGCCGAGTAATGGTGTTGCCCGGCTGGCATCACCAAATGAGGAGAACAATACCCATAATCTTTTCTTGCAAGTGCTAGTTGACGCAGGTTTGCTTGGGGGGATTGTCGTGTTATTACTGTGTGCTTTCCTATTCAGACGGTTGTATATGAGCGGAACGAAGATGTTGCAGCTACTGCCAATTTTCTCGATGCTAGCTTGCTTAATGGTGGACTTTTATCCAGATCACAGCTTGCCTTGGGTGATTTGCGCCAGCTATTTTATTTCAGTGAGTCTTAGGTCTACTGTAGCTGAGCGATTTCAACAATCTAAAGTTATCAACGCCCGCACTTATAGAGTTCAATTAGCGATGTTGATGTTAGGATGCTGTGTCACCGTTGCTTTTTTATTGGGAATGTACCATGAAAATGTAGCAAGGAAAAATGCACAGTTAACTTCGCAAAGAACAGAAATGGTCGAAAATTTGTAGCTGATGCCAAGTGTTGTAGGAGCATGTGCGGCAGCTTCCGAGGTGATGCTTTTAGTGTTGATAGTTTAATGGTGAATTTGCACAAATTCTATTAAACGCAATCAGGATACATAGGCGATGATACAAGAGCAAGGTTATTAATACTGAGTTACTTTTCGCGAACGGAGAACTTTAAAGACAGTGTGTTCGGTAATTACGTGTAAAAATGGTTTAGGTTGGTAGTGACGACCTTTTCCACATTTGCGGTCTAAAAAACAAAAGTGATTATTGCTAATAGATTATTAGCCCTGATTTAAAATTGCTTACGGAATACTCATAGTATTCCTGAATTAAATACAATCGTTAGGAATCAATAGATGAAAAATTTTGCGATGATAGGTGCAGCTGGTTATATTGCGCCAAGGCATATGAAAGCGATTAAAGAAACGGGGAATGACCTTGTTGCTGCATTAGATAAGAATGATTCAGTGGGAATCATAGATAGTTATTTTCCAAACGCTGATTTTTTTACTGAATATGAGCGTTTTGACCGTCATATCGATTTATTGAGACGAAAGGGTAAAAGCATTGATTATGTCAGCATTGCTACTCCCAATTATCTACATGATTCACATATCAGATTTGCACTTCGAAGCAATGCGCATGCTATTTGTGAAAAGCCGCTTGTTTTAAATACGCGCAATATCGACGCACTGAAAGTTGTTCAGGAAGATACTGGAAAACAAATCTATAACATCCTTCAACTTCGTCTGCATCAGAGTATTATCGATTTGAAGGAGTTCGTTGCAAAAGAGGTTGCAAAGGATCCCAACAAGATGTTTGAAGTAGATTTGACATATTTAACCAGTCGAGGGCACTGGTATTTTGCCTCCTGGAAAGGCGAAGATAGCAAGTCTGGTGGGATTGCGACCAACATAGGCGTTCATTTTTACGATATGCTGGGCTATGTATTCGGTCCGGCAGTTAAGAATGAAACCCACTTAAAGCAAGAAGATGCTAATGCTGGTTATTTAGAATATAAACACGCGAGAGTACGTTGGTTCTTATCAGTGAATTACGATTATATTCCTGAGGTGGTGAAAGCCGCTGGTCAACGTACCTACCGCTCTATCACTGTTGATGGTAAAGAAATTGAATTTTCGGGGGGCTTTACAGATCTCCATACTAAGAGTTATGAACATATCCTTTCTGGTGACGGATTTGGCTTAGAAGAAGCGCGTATGAGCATTGAAATAGTTAGCGCCATACGTGAGCAAAGTACTTTGACTAATCGGTCTGACGAGCATCCTTTTATAAGTAAAGTAAACAGATAAACCATTTAACTTATGACACAATATTATAAACATGAAAGTGCTATCGTTGATGACGGTGCAAAAATAGGCAAAGACTCCAGGGTATGGCATTTTGTTCATATATGTGCTGGTGCGGTAATTGGTTCTGAAGTTTCACTAGGGCAGAATGTATTTGTTGGTAATAAAGTCACTATCGGCGATAAATGCAAAATACAGAATAATGTTTCTGTTTACGATAATGTACATTTGGAAGATGAGGTGTTTTGTGGTCCCAGCATGGTATTCACCAACGTCTACAACCCTCGTTCCGGAATAGAAAGAAAAGATGAGTATCGGAACACTAAAGTGGAAAAGGGGGTAACGCTGGGCGCTAACTGTACCATCGTTTGTGGTGTAACCATTGGCAAATGGGCGTTTGTTGGTGCTGGTGCGGTCGTTAATAAAGATGTGAAACCATACGCGTTAATGGTTGGTGTACCAGCAAAACAAGTTGGTTGGATGAGTGAATTTGGAGAACAACTAAATTTACCGCTGACTGGAAACGATGAAGTTAAGTGCCCTCACACAGGTCAAACCTATCAGTTGATCGGCAGTGAAGTTACAGTAAAAGTTTAAAGTCATTACAGCCTTTAAAAAAGAAGCAAAAGAATGCAATTCATAGACTTACAAGCACAGTATCAACATTTAAAAACTAAGATAGACAAGCGAATTCAAACTGTCTTGACGCACGGCAAATATATCATGGGCCCTGAGGTTCAGGAGTTAGAAGAGAGACTTGCTGAATATGTTGGTGTTAAGCATGCAATCACCTGTGCAAATGGTACCGATGCATTAACGTTATCCTTGATGGTTTTAGGGGTGAAAGAAGGAGATGCTGTGTTTTGCCCAACATTCACCTTTTTCGCTACGGCTGAAACGATAGCATTGGAAAAGGCTACGCCAGTTTTTGTAGATTCTGATGAATCGACCTTCAATATTTGCCCGATGGATTTAGAAAAGCAAATCAAGAAAGTTATTGCAAAAGGGGAATTGCATCCCAAAGCAATAGTAGCGGTCGATCTTTTTGGATTGCCAGCAAATTATCCTGAAATTCAAGCAATTGCTGATAAATATAATTTAAAATTAATTGAAGACGCAGCTCAAGGCTTTGGTGGAGAAATTAACGGAAAGCGTGCCGGCTCATTTGGTGATATTGCCACCACAAGTTTCTTCCCGGCAAAACCACTGGGTTGCTATGGTGATGGAGGGGCTGTTTTTACCAATAATGATGATTATGCAGCACTTTGTCGCTCACTCAGGGTCCACGGTAAAGGCCAAGATAAGTATGATAATGTTCGTATCGGTGTTAATAGCCGACTAGACACAATACAAGCCGCCATTTTGTTAGAAAAGCTAGATGCATTTCCTGCTGAGTTAAACGCGAGAAATAACTTAGCAGAACGATACCTGCAGGTTTTTGAAAAGCAATTTACAACGCCTGTTGTTCCTAATGATTATTTGAGCTCGTGGGCCCAATATACGCTTGTTTCAAAAAATCGAAATGAAACGCAGGAAGTCTTTAAAGCTAATGGTATTCCCACCATGGTATATTACGGTACCTGTATGCATCAACAAACAGCATTTAAGGCATTGAATTGTTCTGATGGCGATTACCCCATCGCGTCAACGTTAGCTAAAACCGTCTTTAGTCTACCTATGCACGGTTATTTATCTGATGAGAGCGTTCTCAAAATTTCCGATGTTTTAATGAATATTTAACTTATTTGAGCCAAACAAACACTATGAAAATACTTACAATACTGGGGGCTCGCCCACAGTTCATTAAAGCGTCGGCTATTTCTCGATACATTTCATTGAATGCACCACACATCGAAGAGATTATTGTTCATACAGGCCAGCATTTTGATGCGGGAATGTCTGATGTTTTTTTTCATCAGTTAGATATTAAACTCCCCAAATATAATCTCGGAGTTTCAGGGCTGGACCACGGCGCAATGACAGGTAGGATGTTAGAAAAAGTAGAAGAGATTTTAAAGTTAGAATCTCCAGACATCGTACTCGTGTATGGTGATACAAATTCAACACTAGCTGGAGCTTTAGCCGCTGCCAAATTGCATATACCGGTTGCCCATGTGGAAGCAGGCTTGCGTTCATTTAATATGCGTATGCCAGAAGAAATTAACAGGATATTGACCGACAGAGTCTCAACGTATTTATATTGTCCAACGAAATTGTCTATTGATAATCTAACTAATGAAGGCGTTCAGAAAGGGGTGTACCTGACTGGAGATGTAATGTTCGACGTTACTCTCTATTATCTGGAAAAAGCCAAAAGCGAGTATAAGTTAGACCATTGGGGGCTTGAGGATAAAGCTTTTTCACTGTGTACAGTGCACCGCGCAGAAAATACCGATAGTGCAGATAGGTTGAGAAACATTGTTAGCGCTTTAGATGAGCTGTCTCAACAGGAACAGATAGTTTTGCCTTTGCATCCACGAACCCGTAAAAAGTTGGCTGAATTAAATTTGGACGATTTATTGCGAAACGTCAAGGTTATTGACCCTGTAGGATACTTGGAAATGCAGAGGCTAGAGGCCGGTTCCAGGATGATACTAACGGATTCTGGTGGTGTGCAAAAAGAAGCCTTTTTTCATGGAGTTCCCTGTATTACACTACGCGACGAAACTGAATGGGTAGAAACAGTTGATAGTGGTTGGAACATTATAGCTGGTGCTTCAAGAAACAAAATTATTGATGCATTCACTAAACAAAAACAGCTGGAAAGTGTTGTACCGAGCTCTCCGTATGGAGATGGTAATGCGGCTGCAACTATCGTTACTACATTAATTTGACGTTTATATTTCTAGTATATCGATACGTAAAAGTAAATCGAAGAGAAAATACTTGTTGCCCATGCGGCTGAATTATTCAGACCATGTCTACAAACATTTCTACTATTATTGGTCCATTCATTGAAAATTACCACGTACGTACTTAAAAAAAAGGAACGACCGAATATTGTTTTTTCTTGTACTTGTGTGATCAAAAGATTATTAACCTCAGGAAGGCTATTATGATATTAGTACTACTGCCAGCATATAATGAAGAGGAATCTCTGCCATTGTTGATGCCTAAGCTGGCAACTGTATTTGAAAAAATGGGTGAGAAATACAAAATTCTGGTTTGTGACGACGGTAGCAAAGATAGAACTTTGGAACTGCTGAACGAGTACCAGAAAACGATGAATATAGAAGTAATCGTTCACAAAATTAATCGCGGTTTAGGAGAAGCTTCTAGAGATCTTTTTGAGCGAGCTGCTGAAATTACAAAACCTGATGACTATATCATTCGACTAGATTGCGATGATACTCATGAGCCTGAGTTTATTCCAACAATGTTGGATAAAGTGAAGGCGGGCTTTGATGTGGTGATTGCATCTCGTTTTGAACCGGGTGGTGGTCAGCAAGGGGTTAGTGCTTACAGGGCTTTAATTAGTCGTGCAGCGAACATGTTCATGAAGTTATTTTTTCCGATAAAAGGATTAAAAGAATATAGCTGCGGTTTCAGAGCATATCGCGCAAGTATTATTCAATCAGCAATTACTTTTTACGGCAACGATTTTATCCAATTAAAGGGGCTAGGGTTTACCTGCACTTTAGAAAAGTTGGTAAAACTTAAAATTCTGGGCGCCAAGTTTGGAGAAGTTCCTTTTATGTTGCGTTATGATCAAAAGGTGAGTGAGAGCAAGATGGTGAGTAGTGTTACCACCTTAGGATATTTGACAATGGCATTATTGTACCATTGGCCATTTGGTGGTTGGCGATTGTCATATAAGAAAAAGTACAAGCAGTTCAATAAAGCCAAATAGAAGTAGTTAGTTTTATGTGTGGAATAGTAGGGATATTGAACAGCCGCTCATCAGCAGAACAAGCTGACATGCAAAATGTTGCACACTCTATGATGCAGCAGTTACATCATAGAGGTCCTGATGACCAAGGGTGCATTGAATTAAACGGAGCTGTTCTTGGGCATAAACGGCTCTCGATTATTGATCTGGAGCATGGTCATCAGCCTATGATATCAGGAGATGGTCGCTATGCTTTGGTATTTAATGGAGAAATATATAATTACATTGAGTTGAGAAATGAACTGATCGGCAAAGGGGTATCATTTCAAACTTTTTCAGACTCAGAAGTATTGTTGCAGATGCTAATACAATACGGAGAGCAGGCATTGTCCAAACTGATAGGTATGTTTGCATTTTGTTTTGTCGATACGCATTCAGGTAAGTGGTTAATGGCTCGTGACCACTTTGGCATAAAGCCGCTGTATTACAGAATCTTCGGTGATGCTATTTATTTTGCTTCAGAAATTAAAGCGCTTACCGAGACCCCTGAGTTTAAAGCTCAAGTTAGCAGAGAATCCCTTAATCAATACTTTACTTTCCAATTTTGTATTGGAGAAAATACGTTATTCAATGATATAACTAAATTAGATGCCGCGACGTATATAAAAGGGAAAGGTAACAAGGTTACATCTACAGATGTGTATTGGTCTCCAGATTACGAACCTGATGAGAGTCACACTGAGGAGTACTTTTTAGAAAAGCTCTCGAGTTTGCTTCAGGATTCAGCGAGATTGCAAATTCGTAGTGATGTACCATTGGGAGCTTACCTTTCAGGAGGGCTGGACTCGAGCATAGTGTCATCACTTGCGTCTAATGTATTACACGACAGTGTACCTTTGTTTACTGGAAAGTTTGCTGAAGGTCCAGAATATGATGAAACTCCTTACGCTAGACAAGTATGCCAAAAAATTAATGGGCGATTGCATGAAATTACTCCCAGTGCCAATGATTTTGTCGAGTACCTGCCATATGTAATTAAAATGATGGATGAACCCTTGGCTGGACCGGGAGTCTTTCCTCAATTCATGGTGAGTAGAGAAGCTTCTAAACATGTAAAAGTAGTACTTGGTGGACAAGGTGGTGATGAAATTTTCGGTGGCTATGCTAGGTATCTCGTAGGTTACTTAGAACAGTCCTTAAAAGCTAAAATTATGCAAGACGATGAAGAAGGAAGTTCAGCTATTCCATTAGAGCATTTGATGTCAAACCTTCAGATGTTAAAACAATATAAACCTATGTTGAGTAACTTCTGGAAGCAAGGCTTATTTGATGACATGGATAGGCGATACTTTCGTTTGATAGATCGCAGCCCTGATTTGGGAGATATATTGACCGGGGAGATGCTTGATGGTTTCTGTGCTGAATCGGTATTTGAAGACTTCCAGTCAATTTTTAATCGCATAGAGTCACCCTCTTACATTAATAAAATGACGCACTTTGATTTGAAAACATTATTGCCAGCATTGTTGCATGTTGAAGATCGTGTCAGCATGGCTGCGTCCATTGAGTCTCGCGTACCCTTGCTTGACTGGAGAATTGTTGATTTGGTCTCATCTATTCCTGCAAGCATCAAGTTTAATGGCGGTGAAACAAAGTCTCTGTTGAAAAAAGCGGCAGGGCATCTCATTCCAAAATCTATCAATGAGCGCAAAGACAAAATGGGTTTTCCTGTGCCATTGAATGATTGGATGAAGTCTGGAATTGTTCGAGACTTTGTCATAGATACACTTTCCTCAACAAAGAGTCTGAATCGTGGCATTTACAAACCTGAAGTATTGCGGAATGCAGGGCAGTTTGGGGGAGTTGGTGGAAGACAGCTATGGGGAATTCTTTCTTTAGAGTTGTGGCATCAAGAAGTGTTGGGAGTATAGGTATGTCAGAGTCATTTTTTGGTCTTTCTGACATCGAAGCTGTTGTTAAGAAGTTACTTTTTACACAGAATCGCGATCCTTATTGCCAAACTTATGGGTGTTTTGACCGGCACCATTGGGCTTGGAAGATTACCGACTTTCCAGAAGCGACATATCAAAGAAATGTGTATACCTTGGCATGGTTTCTAAAAAATGGTGACGGGTATGATAAAACATTAGAAGAAGCTGTGCTTTCTGGTTTGGAATTTGCTGTAAAAATACAACACAAAGATGGTTCTTTCGACCAAGCGTTTCCCCAGGAACACAGTTTCGGTGCAACTGCATTCCTATTGCATCCACTGTTGGCCAGTTTAAAAATCATAAAAGAGTATTCTATAGATTCTACCAGAATTATCGGTATAGAAAATTCTCTTCGCAGAGCAGCTGACTTTCTGGTTTCTCATGAAGAAACACATGGCTTTATTTCAAATCATTTAGCAGGTGCAGCTTGGTCTTTAATTTTTGCCTATCAATATTTTTCTGAAGAGAAATACCTTCTCAGGGGCCGTTATATTGTGCAGCAGATAATGGAAAAACAGTCCGGAGAAGGCTGGTTCTTGGAATATGACGGCGCAGATCCAGGATATCAATCCCTGTGCGTATACTACTTGGCTCAATGTAATACAATACTTAAATGTAAGCATCTAGAGGATTCGCTGAATCGAAGTACCGAATTTTTGTCCTATTTTCTCCATCCGGATAGCAGTTTTGCAGGTGAATATGGTAGCCGTCGTACTTGCAATTTATATGTTGGAGGGCTCTCGATTTTGGCTAGGACGTGTAAGTTGGCTGCAGGGCTTGTAAAGGGATACCTCAAGGGAATTGAAAAAGGAAGGATGCCCAATTTATTAGAGATTGATATGGGGAATCTCGCGCCAATGAGTGCAAACTACATACTAGCTTTGGAGGAACAACCTCATCTAGTCCGGGATGCAATATTTAAGTGGAAAGAAGATGGGTTCTTAAAATGTTTTTCGGCTGCCGGTATCTCTGTGATATCTAACTCTACGGCTTATCTTGTCATTGGAGTATCGAGTGGCGGTGTTTTAAAAGTTTTTAACAAAAAAAATCGCACTTTAATCGTTGATGAAGTGGGCTATGTAGGGCGACTGAAAAATGGTCAATTAGTTACAACACAGATTAATCAGCAAGCAGAGAATGTAGAAATTTCAGAGCATAAAGTTGAGTTCAAGGTTTCTTTCTTTAAATTGCTTGACCAGGTTCCTACTCCTTTGAAGATGCTAGTTTTACGCATTTTAAACTTATCGGTCATGAGAAGCATATTACTTGGAAATATCACCAAGGCTCTTTTGGTGAAGGTTCTGATAAGTGGGAGGAAAGAAACTGGGTTGGAGCTTAATAGGACAATAATCATCGAACCTAATACGCTTAAAATTGAAGATCGGCTTTACTTTGAAAGTAATGTCATGAACACAGCAATCGAGTGGCTCGAAAAAGGGAATCGTTTTGTTGGAATGCACATGGCATCTGCTAGATATTTTTCTATCGAACAATCCCCCACCGTAGAAAAAGAAATGCGATTTGAAGCCGACAGTGCGCAGCTTAATAAGCTGAATAGTGACGGCGAGACTTGTCATTCATGGTCTGTGGAATTGGCAAATAAATAGTTAGGTACTGGAATTTTTTATCAATGCCTCTATGGTATGAAGAATTTATTGGACTGCGTGAGTGAGTAGGCTAAAACAGTTAGGAAAAGATTCTGTTGTTTATGGAATTGGCGGAATTTTTGCAAAAAGTGTCACCTTTCTGGTGCTGCCGATTTATACTCGACTATTTTCGCCGAGTGAATATGGCGCCATTGAAATGCTAACTGTGATTAGTAGCTTCCTTGGTGCATTGCTTGTAATGGGAATGGACGCTGCCCAATCGTTTTATTTCTACAAAGTAAAAAATCAAGGAAAACAGGCCCAAGCTGAATTGGTTACCGCCATTCTCCAATGGAGGTTGCTTTGGGGGCTAAGTATAGTTCTGATAGCCACACTATTTGCCCCCTTGTTAAACAATGTGTTCTTTGATTCAGCTCTCAGCTGGGAGTACTTTGCTATCGCATTTGCGGGTTCTTTATTCATTCAGGTGATGAATCAAAGTGCAGAAGTAATGAGGTTACTATACAGACCTTGGAAGTACATCTTCATTATGATTAGCCAATCAATTCTTGCTACATCTTTGATCCTCATATTCACGCTTCTGTTAGATGCTGGTTTAAAAGGGTACTTCTGGGGAACGACGATCGCATCTGCGTGTATCGGAGTTTTAGGGTGGTTTAATGCGCGCGATTATCTAAGTTTTAACAAATTACATACATCGCAATGGCCTAAGCTCATTCGCTTTGGAGCTCCCTTGCTGCCTGCGGGAATGGCTGTTTATTTTATGAGTAGTGCTGATAGATGGTTTATTCAATACTATCATGGGCAGGATGTTCTCGGCCTTTTTGCCGTTGGAGCAAAGTTTGGTGCGGTTGCTATGGTTGCTATTGAACTTTTCAGAAAAGCGGCTTTTCCATTGGCTATGGATGCAATTAACAGTGGTGATGAGAAGCTTTTTTATCAATTAACGTTGGTTTATTTTGGTATAGCTTCGATTGGAACACTTTTTCTGACTCTTGTTTCCCCTGTTTTGGTAAATTTCGTCGTTCCTTCTGAATATTTCGAGGCTTGGATTATCGTAGGAATAGTGTCATGGCAATTTGTTTTTTGGGGATATTTCATGATTTCCGGTCCTGGGCTTTGGCGAGCTGAAAAAACCTACCTTAGAGCATATGTTATGGGGATAGCTTCGGTAGTTGGTGTCATTCTAAACTACTTTTTTGTACCTGCAATGGGGTACATAGGGGCAGCTATCAGTACAGCCCTTACTTATTTTTTCTGTCTGGTGATAATGGTGTTGGTCTCTCGTAAGTACTGGGAAATACCCTTACCTTTCTTTTTAGTGGCAAAATATTTAGCAATAGGTGTTTTAGGGACTGGTTATTTAATATGTTATGCGCTGCCCGGAATTGATTTATCAGATATTATAATTGTTACCTCGTTATCTATTTATATAGGTGTGAGTTTATGGCTTCAATTAAAAAAATCGCTGGAGTATTAAGTGGTTGATTCCAAAATTTTAAACAAGTTACAGACCCGACTGATGAAAGAGCGACTATACACACAGTTTGGAGATTGGGTCACTGATTTCGGAAACAAGCCAAGTAAGCCGGGTAAGTTAATTGTTGTAGCGGGCTTGTTCAAAACAGGGTCCACTTTTGTCGAGATGGTACTCAACAAATATTTGGATACCTACAAGGTTGAAATTGCAGCAAAAGGCGATTATGCCTCGCTAAGCAACGCAAGGCTGTTTTTTAACAGTAGAAAAACATGTGCTCGTCATATCAGATTATTTGCGTCTGAAAGGCAATTCGCTCTCATACAGAAATATCGGCTTTCTCCATTGTTCATGACAAGAAATATTTATGACAGTTTGATAAGCGTAAAAGAGCATATAAATAATGGAAATTGGCTTGGCGGAACAGGTCTTTATATTCCAAGAAACTTCAATGAGTTGACAGAAGAAGACCAGCGCCAGATGGTTATTGATATAGTATTGCCTTACTCCATAAACTTGTATTTACCATGGTTGGAAAACAAACAAAATATTAATTTTTTGCCTATTTCTTATGAGCAAATGGTGGGTGACAAACTGAGTTTCTTTGAGCAAATATTGAATTTCTATGGCATAGAATTTGATGTTGATAGAGCAAAAAGAGTCATCAATGAGCTTGAAGGTGGCAAGCGTGATCCCAACAAAGGAATACGTTTCAACAAAGGGAAAGTTGGTAGAGGAATAAATCAGTTTTCTCAAGGTCAACTTGCTCAAATAGAAGCCTACCTTTCTCGTGTGGGACATGATTTTTCGGAGATAATTTAGAAAATGAAACAACTGTTAGAAGCAGATTGGATTCTTAAGGAAGCTTTTCCTGTCCACCGCAAAAGTAAAGAAAAAGATGACTGGGATGCTTGGGGGGTCAGAGATATCGCTTTGTTAAGTGGACCAGATGGCCGTTTTATCAAAAACAGTAATGGGATGTTACAGGCGTTTTATACAGGGAGTACCGAAGAGGGAACATTGCAGCAAGGCGGGAAAGTAGTTAGTGCTGACAATGGACGTTCGTGGCAGAAAGAAACTAAAGAGCCCGTACTTAGCGTGAATAAAGGGAGTTGGGATGGAGCGGTCGCGGCATCTCCCTGGTGCATTAAGATGGAAAATAAGTATCTGATGTATTATCGCGGTTCTACAAAAGTAAATGTCAATGACGCAATAGGTCTTGCATATAGTGATGATGGTTTAAATTTTGAGCGATATCCTAACAATCCGATTCTAACTTCTAAAGATTTTTCGGGTCTGCGTACCCATCCTTCAGCGATGGGAGTGCTGAATGCGGTAGTTGATTACGATGGAAATATCATTATTTGCTTTGAGGCAAATGAGTCAGAGAACAAAAAGCGTGGCCAAATATTCGCAGCAAAGTCTACAGATGGTATCAACTTTTCGCCAATGAATGGTGGGAGTCCACTTTTTTCTGATAAGCAGGTTAAAACATGGCCCGTTGAAGCAGTTTGTAATCCAAGAATAATTAGACTTGAAGATGGCTGGTTCATGCTTGGTTTTAATGGTACGGCAGAGGGCGATTATGCAATCGGGATAGCTTTTACTAAAGACTTTATTAATTGGACGGAGCACAGACAAAACCCAATTCTTATTCCGGACGGCTGGCCGGTGGACAATTCTCATAGCTATAGGCTCGAAGGTCCTTGTTTTGATCGACAAGCTTTGTTGCAGATGGATAAAACTATTGATTGCTTCTTCATGGGGATACCGTTTGAAGGTAAGAATCACCAAGCAGCCACCAATTCTCTCGCAATATTTCAATTACGGGATTCTGGTGTAATATCGTCTCAATTTCGTGTGTCGCCAGGCTTTTTGAAAGCCGTTGAAGTATTCGATGAAAAAGTGACATTGCTTGCTTCAAAACAAGATATTGACTATGCCCAAGCACATTTTATTAGAAGATCTTCGTCATCAGGTTCTTTGGTTTGCAGCATTGATCTTCTCACATTGGAAGGTAAGAAACAGTTTTTCATTGCGCTTTCTAACTCTTTTCTGAGTCCGATACAGGGCAACGGAGCCCTGATTTCTGTCAAAGATAATAGAATCGAAGTATGGTCGCCTAGGGAGTATTACAAGCCCAATTCTGGATTGAAAAGCGTTTTTAAGGCAGTTTTCAGAAATATTCAACGCAGGATCGATCGTTTGCTGTCAAACAGTAAATTTTCCACAATAGGTCGAGCCAGTTTGGGACAAATTGATCTTAGTGGCGCCCAGTCAATTGAGCTACAATTGCTCAAGAACAAGTTGACTGTGTCTACAATAACTAATGGGTGCATGAACCAGCCAATTAACTTTAGTTTACACCAAGAATGTGAACCTGCTCCACGTATCATTACTTTAGGTGCAATCGAAACAGATTTAACTATAAAAGTTGTTGAGAAGTAACTTATAGGAACAGCAATCTATATTTCATACTGTTTATATCTCTGGGATTTTGCTTTGGCTAAAGAGGGAGACACAAACAGAGAACTATTATTAAGCTAGAATTAAACTATCGTTATTATGATAAATGCTATCAAAAGATACACTAATAAATTTGGGAATCGTGGGATTCTCGCTTTAATTTTTGCACCGATTACTGTTGTCATTACCACGCCATTTTTTCTGGTTATGTCGTTATTGAATTGTCGGGTTTTGGCAAATGGTCAGTGGAGTCATTACAGTCGATTTAATCCAACCCGGGGACTCAATTCTCTATTTTATTGGAATCAAGCACTAAATATTGAAAAGTTTTCCTTTCAAGGGACCTCGACGCTGATAGGTAACGGCCGTTTCGAATTGAGCCGTTGGTTTCACTTATCATTACCCTCAATAATATTGAATTGGCGGTTAGGACCAGTAGCGATTCTAATTGGTATGTTTGGTTGGTTGTTCTTACACACTTTTTGGTTAACAGGGCCAGTTACAGAGTACTTTTGGTTGATCATTGCTTGCGCTCTATGCAGCTCTAGCTTTTATTGTAATTTATTTGAATTACAAAATTATAATGTTATGGGGTGGTTGTTTTTCCCCTTGGGCATTTGGTGCCTTTATAATCAGCAATATGAACTTGCAGCAATTTGTTGGCTGTTGTGCAGTTTTGGTTCGATTACCGCCTGCTTTATTGCAGCATTTCTGTGCCTTGCAAGTGCTTTGCAAGTTAGTAGTATTATGCCGATTTTTTCCATGATTCCCGCTGTTTTGAAAATTGCTCTACATTTTCTCAGAATGTTAGAAAAAGGACATCTTTTAGAACAAGTCATTCGAGTTGCAAAAGGCATTGGAGTTGTAAAAGGAAAAAAGAAGTTAATAAGAAAAGCTGAATCCAGCGACTACATCAAAACGATTTACTATTCAATTCTACTAGCTCAATTCCAATTTTTTTATATGTTCTCGACTGGTTATGTTGATTATTTGCTGGTTAGTTTGTGGATGTTAATGATTGTTAACGATTTAAAAATTATGCGATTTGCAGACCTTGGCTCAATATTGATGCCGATAATGACAGTCTGCACAGCCATGTTAATTATGTCTTTTGACTGGCAGCTATTTCTTTCATGGCTGTTATTGATGAATCCAATTCCATACTTTTTGTCTTTTACCGATAGGCAAAAGTATTTATTTACTGTTCCATTACGAGCACCATTCGATTTAAGGTCAATTAAGAAAGCCCTTGTGAATTTATTAGAGAAAATACCGCCAGGTGAGAAAGTAATTTGTTGTTTTGATGATCCTGTAGGGAACTACCAACGTGTTTTTGACGGGCAAAGAGCTATTCACGAAGCCGTACTTTACTTCGCGTCGGAGAGAAATATCCACGTCTTTCCCGATTGGTATTTGGTGTTCGAAAATAATATTACTGATAGTGAGGCTGATTTTTGGGGGAGAAGTATAGAGGAAATAGAAAAGAATCTGGCAAGTTGTAAAGGGAGTTACTTTTTGTATTATGAGTCGGAAGAAAACCCACTAGACACTAAGGGGAGAGATGTCCATTTAGTTGGATGGATAGATTGGGAGTCGGTCCAGTCTGAAATTGGAATTGAACTGCCAATAGCTACAAAGGGTACTAAGTGGAGTCTTTACCAGTTGACCAGTGACGAAAGCCTTTAAATTATTCGGGCCAGTCATTGTTTGACAAAAAAATAAAGTTCTATGCTCACAAATTATCATTAAATAATGAAATAACTTCTTCACTTGGACAATGTAATCTTTGGATTTCAGAAAGGTTGTTTGTCATGTTTTATTTGGTTAGGTGTGACAGAAAAACGTTTTAGTATTTTTGGCTGACTAATTCAACGTCACAAAATAGATAGTCACAATGAGGTAGTGGTTTAGAACAGTCCAATATAAAACATACTAACAGAATAAAAGGCGGCCATTAGATAAAGAGATTAAGTGCTCCAAGGTAGAGTTGAGTCTCTTTTGGAGTTGAAACTTGGTTCTAGAAAAGGCTTTGGCATTAATGTCTCTAATGTTGGAAGAGGTCTTGTCTGTTGAAGCAAATGTTTGATGTTTTTTCGGCAATTTAGGAAGTATTAAATTTTGAAAACACTAAAAAAAGTGTATCGAGCTTTTCTCTGGTTTCTGAATGTAAAGGTCCTTGGCTGGATTGATTCACTCAACGCCAAAAAGAACGTTGCAATTGAATTCCCCCCGATATTTATTATTGGGGCCCCCAGATCAGGCAGTACTGTACTAATGCAAGTGCTTTGTAATGCATTTGACCTCGGATATACGACCAATTTACATGCAAAATTCTACGGCTCTCCTCACATTATTGAGCGAATTGTGCGTTATATAGGGCGGCGTAAAAAGTCTTCATTTAGCTCACAGTTTGGTCGAGCCTCAGGGTGGCACGAACCTTCAGAGTGCGGTGAATTCTGGTATCGATTTTTCCCACGTAATCCTGCATATACGACTTCTAAAGATGTTTCCGAAAGTGCCATGACTAGATTGAGGTGCTCGATAGCAAAATTTACTAGAGTGAGTGGTAAACCTATACTGTTTAAAAATATGTATGTTTCTCTGAGGCTGGAGCCGATTCTTAAGGCGTTTCCGGAAGCTTTGTTTATTGTTACAGATCGAGACATTCTGGAAAATGCACATTCATTATTAGAGGTTAGAAAAAAAATTCACGGTCAATACGATAAATGGTGGTCGATGGAGCCTCCTAATGTTAAGTCCTTAAAAAATTTGACTTCTGCGGAGCAAGTTGTTGGGCAAGTCAAGCAGATCCAGAAGTTGATAGATGCGGACTTAGAACGTTTGAGTGTGGATAGTTCGAAGATATTTCATGTGAGTTATGAAGCGTTTTGTTCAGATGTTCATAAATCTGTGAGTGACATAGGAGCATTCTTTAAGAAGAACAATGTCGACCTTTCCCCTTCTTATGATGTGCCCGCTGTTTTCAAAGTGAGGAATAGCTATTCTATTCCTGAGGAGTTATTGAATGAACTTAAGGTGGCGGTGAATGAAACCTAAAGATACAGTGGAAGAGTTTTGGAACTCTGAAATTATTAGCAACTGTAGCGTTAATCATCAAAGTGATTCAGTAGAAAAGTTTAGGTTAGATTTTTCTCAATATTTAAATGTAAACAAAAAGAGCGTGCACTTTTTCTCAAGCGGTAGAGTAGGGTTAACAGCACTTCTCAAATCAATTCACGCAAATGGCAAAACAGAAGTGCTTGTATCAGCATTTAATTGTTCTGTTGTAGCTGAGTCAGTAGTTAATGCTGGATATGAAGTGAAAACTTATGACCTTGGGAGATTATTAGGCACCCTTGATCTAAATCTGATAGAAGAACAAATTTCTGACAATACCGCGGCAGTTGTTATTACTCACTTTTTTGGAATCCCCTCAAAATTTGACGAGTTGATTGCGTTATGCAAACGCAAAGGGGTTGTGATTATTGAAGATTGCGCTCATACCTTGGGGGCAAAAATAGATAATCGTATAGTAGGAACCATTGGTGATGCGTCAATATTCAGCTTCAACTACGACAAACCGATTTCCTTGGGTTGGGGGGGGGCGATTGTATTGAATAATGATGACATGTTTAGCGTTACAGATTATGCACAAGTATCGGCCATCGAACCAATGGAAGAACTACAGTTACTTCGAGATTTTTACCGCGTAATGCAAGTTCGAAGGGATTATATATCAAACGCAAATTCGTTTTTATCAAAAATTCAAAATAGACTATTGGGTAATGGGAAACGTACTTTTAAAATACCCGATGTTTCAATAGGCCCTGTTAGGGCTGAGTTAGGCTGCTGGCAGTTAAGTAGATACCAAGAGATTGTTTCGGTTAGGAATGATAATGCTTCAATGTTAATTGAAAGAATTAACGGAATAGATTCGTGGTTTGTCGATAAGGGCGTTTCTCCAGCCTGGCTAAAGCTTAGAGTTCTTCCTCACAAAATAGAAAAGTCTTCGAAAATAGCAAAAACATTGCAAAACAACGGAATTCGAGTTGGCAACTTTAACTGGGGTAACTTGATTGGGCGAGATTGGTCCATGGATTGGAATTCCTATAAAATTTCAAAGTGTGCTCTCGACGTTCCAGTTCATCAAAATTTATTTCTACAAGATTTGGATACCATAGTTAGAGGCTTCGAAACTCAGTGAATTTAAGTGAAAAAGAAAAAAGAGACATTTACCGCGAGTTTAGTGTTACCAGAGAAGATATTTCACTGTTCAGCCAAGCATGGTGGTTAGACATAGTGTGTGGAGAAGATGGCTGGAATGTATGTCTAGTTATGGCGGATGGTAAGGTAATTGCCTCAATGCCTTATTTTTTGAAACACGCAAAAGGCTTTAAACGGCTAGTTCAGCCACCTCTTACAAAAAGTCTTGGCCCTTGGATACTTCCTTCTAATGCTAAGTATGCAAAACGTCTAAGTAAAGAAAAGGACATCATGGAGAAATTGATTGCTCAACTGCCTGAGTACCATTTCTTCAACCAGAATTGGCATTATTCTCTCCAGAATTGGCTGCCATTTTATTGGGCCGGTTTCTCTCAGACCACACGTTATACTTACATTATAGATGATCTGAAGAATCTTGATAAGGTTTGGGACGGATTTCAGGCCAATATTCGCACAGACATCAGAAAAGCAACAGATAAATTCAATTTAACCATTAAAGATGATTTACCGGTTGAGGTTTTCATCGAGTTAAATAAGCTCACCTTCAAACGACAGGGGCTCGCTCTTCCTTACTCAGAGCAATTTGTTAAGAATCTTCACCGCAAAACCAGTGTGCAAAAAAGATCCAAAACATTTATCGCTGTAGATACGAAGGGGCGTCCCCATGCTGGCATTTTCATCGTTTGGGATAAAGACTCAACTTATTATCTTATGAGTGGTGGTGACCCTGAATTACGAAATAGTGGAGCTACAAGTATGTTGCTTTGGCACGCGATCCAATTTGCCGCTACAGTGTCCGAAAAATTTGATTTTGAAGGGTCTATGATAGAGCCTGTAGAGCGTTTTTGTCGTGCATTTGGCGCCAGACAACAAACTTACTTTTCTGTTAGTCATGCTCCTTCGCGATTGTTTAATACATTGATTGCCGTTAAGGGAATGTTGAAATAGAAATGATCAAAGTTGTCTGTAATGGAAACGCTCTGCCTGAAAAAAAGTATGTCCTCTCTTATCTGTTGTCGACAAGATTTGGTTTGCCCTATACCATCGACATAGATGAAAATGAGCCCAGTGTGAAATTTGTTTTGCCAAATGGCACTATATGCGAAACAAGTGGAGAGTTTTGGAACCAGTTCCATCATGAATATCTCCGTCTAGGTGTCTTACCTGAACCTATGTTCGCAATCAATGAATTTGCTCCAGAAAAAGATTTGGTCATTATTTATGGTTGCGATTATTCTGAGATTTCAGAAAGAAAAATTTCTATTGGATTGGATGTTCTCGCTAGCATATTTTTCATGTTGTCACGTTATGAAGAAGTGTTACAAGAGACCAGAGATAATCATAACAGGTTTCCAGCTTCTTCTTCCGTCGCATACAAATTCGGTTTTCTTGAACGGCCAGTTGTGGATGAATACGTTGAATATGTTTGGAACATCTTCAAGCATTTAGACATATCTCTTAAGCGGAGAGAGGAGAAATTTAAAAAACTGATCACCTGTGATCTAGACAGTCCCTTCGATCCAATAAGGCGTTCATTCCAATTAACTGCGAGAAAGTCAGTTGGTGACCTGTTAAAAAGAAGAAACTTAAAAACTTGTGTAGCTACGGTGTTTCGATATGTGGCCTACCAGTTAGGTATGAAACTTAACGATAGATACAGAGACACAATTGACTGGATGATGAACGTTAATGAGGAAAAGGGCAACAAAGTAGCGTTTTACTTCATACCCTATAAAACGTCGAACTTTGACTCAGTATTTGAGCTGGAAGGTAGAGAAATTCAGTCGTTAATGTTGGAAATCCATCGTCGTGGACACGAAATTGGAATTCATCCCGGTTACAATTGCTATGATAATGCAACGAACTTTACCTTGTCGGTAGATATACTCAGAAAGGCATTAACCAAAGCCGGTATTAATACGCCGAGCTTTGGCGGGCGCATGCACATACTTCGATGGGATGGGCTGCAAACTCCGGCACTTTGGGACACTAATGGACTGAAATATGATTCAACTCTTGCATATGCAGAGGTTTTGGGTTTTAGGTGCGGAACCTGTCATTCGTTTAAACTTTTTGATTTAAAGAAAAGAGAGGCTCTCAAAGTAGTAGAAATTCCCCTTATTTCTATGGAGTGTACTGTTATTGCAGAAAGATACGAGGGATTGGGATATTCGAATAAGGCGTTGGAACGTTTTCTGAAATATAAGGAGATATGTCAAAGATATAACGGTGTTTACTGTCTTCTTTGGCACAACAGTCATTTTGAAAATGAAAATGACAAAAAGTTGTACACGAAACTCATATAAGTGTGTACTGAATATTTTAACGAATGACTCCTGAGTATGCACGACCTAAATCAATCGATTGGTAATAACATTATAACTCTTTTTAAATAATTGAGTTTTGCATTATTGTTATGTTCTGTTTTAACCAGCCTTGCAATATAAAAGGCAGAAGTATTTCTTGGAGGAATTCTTGGTAACTAAAAATGAAGTAGTAATATTAGGTCTTGATACCTTCAAGCACAAAAATATCAATCAAATTAAGTTGATGAATGAAAGTGGTTACAACTTTACCGTTTTCACCAATGATGCAATGGGAGATTCAAAGGAGCGCTTTGCAATATTATCCTCAAGAAATTCATTAAAGATTTTAGATAAAAAGTTATTCACGCGAATTTTTCAAGTGTTTGGCTATTTGAAACAAAATAAGTCTAAAATTCACCATGTCGAGTTATATCCTATCGGTCGGTTCGCAATTTTTTATATCCTCATCATTAAAGCCCTAAATATTAAGTCGTTATCTATTCTCAGAGGTATTGCTTTGCGCCCTGAAAACTTTGATTGTGAATCTTGGCTCTACAAATTGTCAGTCAAATACTCGTTTTTATGGGCAAATCATGTCTGGTACAAGGAACCCTATATGGAGCATGATTTAAAGCGACTTAACGTTAAAAATACTCATTTCTTGCCTAACGCGGTTGAACTGCCAAAAGAAAATGAAAGTGTAGATAAAGAAATCGATTTTCTGTGGGTGAACAGAATCATCAAAGAGCGCTATTTTGACTGGGTTATAGAGTATTTCTACCGTAAAGGAGATACTTCCTTGTCGGTTTTAGGATCGCTGGGTGAACGTGACGTTATTGCGACGGAGAATCGTCAGCGGTTACACGAGATGAAAGAAACGGAAGGGTTTGATTTTCATGGATTCATTGATCCCATGGCGTATTACCAGAGAGCATCTTTCTTTTTATTGCCTACAGAAATTGTTTTTGGCAATTTTGCATTATTGGAAGCCATGTCATACGGCGTTATACCAATCGTGTCAAACACGGAAGCAACAAAGTTAATTGTTGAGCATGGAGTTAATGGTTTGGTATTTGACAATAACAAGGAAAGCTTCTTCAAGGCAGTTGAAAATGCGTCTGGCATGAGCATTGAACAAAGAAAGGTGTTGTCTCAGAACGCAAAGGAGACTATACGTAAATCTTTTTCACTTGAGTCTCATCGTAATAGCCTGCTTGAACTTTATGGGAAGTTAAACTAAGTGGCCAATTTTAAAGTACTTAAACAATCAATATTTAATTTTTTCAAAAAACAATTACCTAAAAAGCAATTTGAATATTTAAATTTGATTCGAAAAAAAAAGTCTTACACGAAATCCAAAGTTATTTTTGTACATGTGCCAAAAGCTGCAGGAACATCAATATGCCATGCACTTTACGGCAAGACTTTAGGCCACTATAAAGCAAAAGATCTCAAAGCGGCTTTATCATCGGAATTTGATAATAGCTTTACTTTTGCATTGGTGAGAAATCCTTATGACAGACTTGTTTCGGCATATAATTTTGCAAAACAGGGGCGCACCGATGTGATGGGGATTGCTAATCCTGAACGTTATCAAACTTCTGCTTTTGATACATTCGAGAAATTCGTTCACGAATGGGTTAAAAAAGTCGACTTAGAAATTGAGGATTATGTATTTCAACCTCAGTATTTATTTACGCACTCTGATAAAGGTGAGCAATTAGTCAAAAAAATATGGAAGGTTGAGGAGATTGATGATTTCTATAGGGAGTTTCAGAATTTCGCAGAACAACCCATCCAGAGAAAACATATTAATAAGTCAAAGAGTCATACAAACACAATATTATCAAATGAGGTGAAGGATATTATTTATTCACGCTATCAAAAAGACTTTGAGCTCTTTAAGTACCCCAAATAAAGGAAATATTTGTGATAAAGGTTTTACACATAATTAAATCGTTAAACAGAGGGGGGGCAGAAATGTTGCTATCTGAAACCCTAAAGTTTCACGATCAAGAAAAGTACCAGTTTCATTATTGTATTTTTTCTAGGGGAAATAATGATTTGGTAGAGGATGTCGAATCTAATGGCGGTAAAATATTCTTAATTGACGGTAAGAACATTAATAAAACACTCTTTTTGTCCATACCCAAAATTATCAGATACATAAGAGACAACGAAATAGACATTTTACATTGCCATCTGCCACTTGTGGGGGTAGTGGGGCGAATCATTCGGCTCTATACTGGATGTAAACTAATATATACAGAGCATAATCTCCAGGAAAGCTATAACAAGATTACCGGTTTTTTGAACAAAATTACTTATCCTTTTCAGGAGCAAGTGTTCGCTTGTTCTGAAGAAGTTTTAAAGTCTATTTCAAAAAATATTGCAAAAACACCTGAGATTGATGTTTTGCAAAACTGTATTGATACCAGTCGGTTTATAAACGACCCTTTATCCGCGCGAGCCGTTCGGGAAAAACATAATATTGCACCGGAAACCGTGTTAATTGGAACTGTGGTTAGTTTTAGAGAACAGAAACGTTTAAAGCTTTGGTTAGATATATGTCACTCTGTATCAAGAAAATGTAAAAATACTCAATTTATACTTGTTGGTGGAGGGGCATTATACACAGAAATTAAGGATTACAGAGACAAGAACAATATCGATTGTATTATGGTGGGAGTTGAAAAGAATACTTCCGCTTATTATTCCGCTTTTGATGTATTTTTAATGAGTTCTGAATTTGAAGGGTTACCCCTTGCTTTACTGGAGGCCATGAGCTCTGGTTGTGCTGTTGTGACTACAAATGCTGGTGGCATCCCTCAGGTGATAAATCATGAACAAGATGGCTTAATGTCAGATGTTGCTGACATTTCAGGATTGGAAAGCAATCTAGTGAGAATAATCGAAGATAAAGAATTAAGAATATCCTGTATAGAATCTGCCAGAACAAAAGTAATCGAAAAGTTTAGTATTCAACAACTGGTTTCCAAGCTTGAAAAATCATACTCGGAACATTGTCGAAGCGTTTAAAATGAGGAATGGGACGGTTAAGGTAGTTTCAAAAAACGGAACTACCTTATGGGTCAATGATTTTGTAAGGTAGTGTTTAGAAATCTGTGTCATTTCAGTAAAATATACAAAACGGAAATAACACATGACCAAAGACTTCAATATTGATGATGCCATTAAAGCCCTTCAGTCAGGACAAAGCCTGACAGGTGAAAATGGTGTCTTAACTCCCCTGATAAAGCAACTCACCGAAGCGGCCCTGAAAGCAGAATTAGAGCAGCACCTTGAGTCAGATGAACAGCCTAACCGCAAGAACGGCTCCAGCAAGAAAACGGTAAAATCATCCGTTGGTGCGTTCGAACTCGATACCCCTCGTGACCGCTCAGGTTCTTTTGAGCCAAAGCTGGTGAAGAAGAATCAAATCAAACTGACTGATGAGATAGACCGGAAAATATTGTCGATGTTCGCTCTTGGCATGAGCTACCGTGACATTCGTAGTCATGTAGAAGACATGTATGGCATTGATGTCTCCGAAGCCACTATTACTGGGTAATCCTCCCGAAAAATAACTGACGTCAAAAGTAGAATTTTCTCGTAACCTATACGCAGGAGATTCTGCATGAAAAAATCAAAATTTACTGACAGCCAGATCATGGCGATCCTGAAACAATCGGAAGCAGGTACACCGGTACCCGAACTCTGTCGTGAGCATGGCATGAGCAGCGCCACATTTTATAAATGGCGGGCGAAGTACGGTGGTATGGATGCATCTTTGATGTCCAAATTGAAAGAGTTGGAAGAAGAGAATCGCGCCTGAAAAAGATGTATGCCGAGGAAAGACTTAAGGCGGAGATTGTTCAGGAAGCTCTGACAAAAAAGTGGTAAAGCCGTCTCGCCGAAAGGAGATGGCGCAACAAGCTGTCGCTTCCAATAAAATAAGTGTGCGTGCTGCGTGTCGGGCATTCAACATCAGTGAAACCTGCTATCGATATCAGGCTAAACTCAATGATGATAATGTCTGCATTGCAAACTGGCTCGTCAATTTAACAGATGAGCATGCTGATTGGGGCTTTGGCCAGTGCTTCCTGTATCTCAGAAATGTAGAAGGCTACAGTTGGAACCATAAACGCGTTTATCGTATTTATTGTGAGCTAGCTTTGAATCTGCGGATAAAGCCTCGACGACGTTTAAAGCGTAATGCGCCTGAGCCACTAAAAGAGCCAATCAAATCGAATCAGGTATGGTCGATTGATTTTATGCATGACCAATTATCTGACGGGCGGAGCTATCGGTTGTTAAACGTCATTGACGATTATCGCCGTGAAGGACTTGCGATTGAAGCCGGGTTCTCCCTGCCTTCAATGCGGGTATTACGGTGCCTCAATCAATTACTGGAGTGGCGTGAAAAGCCACTGGTCATACGCTGTGATAATGGGCCTGAATTCATCAGCCACGAGTTCACACAGTGGGCTAAAAAGCATGAAATAAGGATAGATTACATTCAGCCGGATAAGCCACAACAAAACGCTTACATTGAGCGGCACAACCGAACGATAAGATATAGTTGGGTGAGCAAACACCTGTTTGATTCATTAGAAGAAGTACAGGACTATGCAACCCAATGGCTTTGGTTTTACAATCACCAGAGACCGCACAAGGCTAATGGAGGCAAACCACCTCTGATGGCCGCTTAACCTCTACTTTTAACTTCGGTTAAAAATGGGGGGATTACCACTCGGCCTGTACCTGTCTGAATCAGAAGGTGCCAACTATTGGCTATCAGTGCTGACTGATCTGCATAATCGTGGTGTTGAAGATATTCTGATTGCCTGTGTTGATGGCCTGAACGGTTTTCCTGAAGCGATAGCCTCCATTTATCCTGAAACGGAAGCTCAGCAATGCGTTATCCATCAAATCCGTAACTCGATGAAGTATGTTGCGTCGAAGCATCAGAAAGCGTTTATGGCTGATCTTAAGCCGGTTTATCGGGCGGTAAGCAAAGAGGCCGCTGAAGCAGAGCTTGAGCGTCTGGACGCTAAGTGGGGCAAGCAATATCCCATCGTTCTTCGCTCGTGGCGTAACAAGTGGGTGAACCTTTCCGTTTACTTCAAGTATCCTGAATACGTACGCAAGGCCATCTACACCACCAATGCCATTGAAGCGGTGCACCGCCAGTTTCGGAAACTGACCAAAACCAAGGGCGGATTCCCCAATGAAAATAGTTTGCTTAAGCTGCTCTATGCTGGGATATTAAATGCGTCGAAGAAATGGACAATGCCTATTCAAAACTGGAATATGACATTGTCTCAGCTCGCTATTCACTTCGATGGACGACTAGACGGAATGCTAGATATTTAGGCCCGAATAACTGACACAGAATTCTGAACGCCCTCTTTTGTAATGTTTGTTTTTTTATTTGTACTAGTGTGATTACGTCAAAATCGCTCGGTAGTTAGACCGTCACGTTCCCCTGGTAATCACACTAATTTATTTTATTAACTAGATTCTGAATCCTTAAAACTTATTAGATTAATTGATGGCAACTCATCACTTATTCCCTTTTATTATTGAAAATTGTGCGCCGCCTACAAAAGCGCGGTGCTATCAAAGCTATCATCAAGGTAACAAACTTAGCTCTGTGGCGTAGCCCTGTGCCAAAGTTCCCTATTACCATCGCAAAGACTATTAACAAAGGCAATGTTACTAAAAATATTGCCCGTGCGCCTCTGTTTCTCCATATTTCACGCCGGTTCCGCCACATCATATATATCAACATCATATATAGAAGACCGTCAAAAAGCCCTATCAAGTGTTTAGGCCCTTTGACGTCCCATGGAAAGGGAGAAAAGAGAAAGTAAACTGTTCTTGCCGGGGTCAGCAAGACTAATTCAGTGAAATCATTAGGCTGTAGCCATTCAGGATAACTTGCATCCCCGCGACTTTCTGCACGATTAACGATTCTTACAACATCTGTCAACTGTTCTGCCGATCCAAGTTTAGGTACATGAAAAAATCCTGCTGCATAGCTTCCTAAAATTACCACACCAATCGCTATAACCAAAAGAGCTAACGGCTGGAAATATCCGCTCAGCAACCGAACAAAAAACACTCGCATAGCAGAAATTCCTATTAGAAATGCAAATGCTAAAAGTGCAATTAACATGGCACCATGAAACATGGTTGCAGAGAGGAAACCGATAGCTCCTAAAAAAATTCCTTTTTTAGTGTAACCTTGTGCCCATCGCACCACCCCAAGAAGCCCTAATAAAAAGAAAAACCAGATATATGCTTCGCGCATTACCAATGCAGAGTAAAGAATTAGAGTCGGAAACAGGGCCAACAACCAGATCGCTTTGTGAGCGGCTCGTTCGCCCCACAGCTGACGTGTCAGGTACCAACCCAACATTACAGTCCCAACGCCGAAAATAGCACTCAGGGATTGCGCTAATAATAAGCTGCGATCCGTCGCAGCGTAAAAGAGCGAAATAACCCAGCTAACGAAAAAACTATGTGGCCCCGGAAAATGACCTAACGCAGCTTGGAACCCGTTTTCAGCCCATTCCATTGCTTGACTTTCGAATCTTAATGCATCCGCACCGCTATCTGGCAAAGGACCAATATATACATTGTATAGTAAAGCTAAAATTCTTACTGTCACCGCAATCAATAAAGGTACGGCAATAGAGGAAAGGCGTGTAAGACTCACGATGACTGTCAGCAGTCCAAGCATTAATAGTAGTACTATCCCTAATAAGTCACCTAACATGGATTTTTCTCGGAATTTAGTCTTTGTGACCACTGTAAATCAGAGATTATCCGTGATAGCGGCATAAGCTCACAAGACACCTTATGTGTTCCTTATTGTTAAAAGTTATATGTATCGAAGGTTAAAGAAGTTTTACTGTATCTAAACAACTTAACAACTATTGTGTTTGATTACGTCGGTAATTATTTAAAAGACTCAATTAAGCGAAAGATTGTTGTTCTTTATTGAAACGTGAACGATGCTCCCTGAGCATACAAACATTAGCCTAACTAAATATTCATGTAAGGTTGTACGTCCTCCGTTATTTGTAATGATAATAATGAGGATTGAATAGTGTTTCAATTCTTGTTTTCAAAGTAAAAAGGTATGGCCTGACATTAAGGCTTTACTCGGTCTCCTTGTCCCGCCCCTAAAATAGTTTGAAAAATATATAGAAAGTAACTTCTTACATTCAAAGAGTCGATAAGCTTTTTATCAGTTCTTGCTAATAATTCAGGAGTTGACATGTCTATATCGTTAATTTGCGCCAATCCTGTTATTCCGGGACGTGCCTTGTAAATGTTAAGAGCATTTCTAGCATTAATTAGATCCGATTGATTGAAAAGTCCTGGACGGGGACCGACCAGACTCATTTGACCTAAAAGTACATTCCACAACTGAGGAATTTCATCAAGTTTTGATTTTCTAAGTAGCTTTCCAAATGGAGTGATAGAGGAAGCTGATGCAAGGTGACTAGCCACAGATGCCGTGTCTTTTTTCATAGTGCGAAATTTGATTAACTTAAATGGTTTTTTGTGACGCCCAACCCGTTCTTGTATGAATAGCGGCGATCCTGTATCAAAGAGGCCTGCAATGAAAATAACTATTATAACAGGAGAGCCAAGAAGTAAGCCTGCTATCGCAAAAATTATGTCAAGTAATCTAATCATTTTTTATCTCTACCATTTTTTCCAAACCTTTATAAAGGTTAACTTTGGGTTTCCAACCAACTAAGGTTTTGGCTTTGCGAATATCCAATTGAAAGTTAGCAACTAGTTTATCTAACAAGCCTTTCTTTCCAATAATATTTGTAATTGCACTCAGAAGCCAAATTGGGACAGGAATCATAACTCTTCTAGTTCCGGTAACTTCGTACATATAAGAAAATAAAGTGTAGGTTGAGACATCGTCGTCATCTGATAAGAAAAATGTTTCGTTACACGCTTTTTGTTCAAATAATGTAGAATTTATAAAGTCAGTAAGATTATCTACGGAGAGGAAGCTACGCTTGTTATCAGTAAAACTGCCAAAGGGGGTGGGAATCTGTTTTCTCACCAACTTTTCAATGGATCCCAAGTTTCCTTTGACACCTTGTCCGTATACTGGAGGTATTCGAACAATCGTATAAGACGTTTCATGGCCACTTTTCGTTTCTCTGATTCCTTTCTCTGCCCTCATTTTTGATTGAGCATAAGGTGATTGAGGGTTAAAGTCTTGTGATTCGTTTATCGGTGACAATGTTGAGTTACCATGCACTAAAGCTGTGCTGAGGAAATAAAATCTGTTGATTTTTGCGCTAATGCACTTTTCAAATAAAGAAATAGTTTGCTGGCAATTTACTCTAAAATATTCTGATTTTTCGTTGTTAGTAGGTTCACCAATACCAGAATTAAAAGCAATGCCTGCAAGGTGCACCAGTGCATCAAATTCCCCTAGTGAAAATTGTATTTGATCCAAATCAGAGATAAGCTTAACGTTGACTTCCGAAGGGTAGTTTGACAACGGAGATCTAACGAAGACTGTAATTTCGTATCCTCTGGCAGTTAATGCTTTAAGTAAATGTTTGCCAATAAATCCGCTTGCGCCGGTAATTGCTATTCGTTTTTTCAATTTGTGTTCCAGAGTGATAAATCTTAAACTTCAAATTCTTCGATAATTGAGTTTATAACTTTAGTTATTTCGTATTTTTCACGAACTAGTTTGAGACTTTCGGCACCATATTCTTTAGATAACTTTGGGTTTTCTAAAAAGCTCATCATCTTCTCGGCTAGCAGGATGCTGTTTTTAACAGGGACTTTGTATCCATTTTTTTGTTCAATAACTGTCTCCTTACAACCAGGGGCGTCAGTGGTGATAATTGGCATCCCAATTGCCATTGCTTCTAATGTAGATCTTGGGGTCCCTTCTCTATATGAGGGTAATACAAATACCTCGGAAGAAGCCAAATATGGGGACACATCTTTTTGGGGACCTATGTAATTAATTATACCGCTGCTTTGCCACTTTTCTATCTGGTCCTCACTAATTGCTGCTGGGTTGCTATCAGTCGGCCCCACAATCAGAAACTCAGCTTCAGGAAATTGTTGTTTGACTTGCTCTGCGGCAGCTACATATTCCAACACCCCTTTGTCAACGAGTAAACGCCCGACAAAAACAAACTGACCAGCCTTAATATTTCTTTTTACATTTTCAAATAAAGATAGGTTTACACCTGAGCCATTAATGACCTTCGTTGGAACTTTGTGCAAAAGCCCTGAGCTTTTCATTAAAGCTAGATCGTCACTATTTTGGAAAAAAACTAAAGTGTTACACTTTAACGCAATATAGTATTGAGACTTGACTAAGATGGCCAGCAGCCTTACTTTAACTCCTGTCGCGGTAAACAAGTATCCAAGGCCTGTCACATTTGAGAATATTTTTGCTTGAGAAAACAGTTTCGCGGCAATAGAGCCGTATAAAGTAGGTTTAATCGTATAGTTGAGGACAAAGTCGGGGCTTTCTTGCCTAATTATCTTGGCAATTTGAAAAAACAGTTTTAGATCATTTAAAGGATTTATTCCTTGCCTGTTGACATTAATATCACGATGTTGGGCCCCTAATTCAGATAACTCCTTGCTCGCATTTCGGGTATTTAAAAGGGAACACTCCTTTGGACACAGCACGACGACAGTGTGTCCCCTTTCTACAAGTAACATAATCAATTCCCGTCTGAAATTGACAATGGTAAATGCAGCATTAGCAATTAATACAAATTTTTTAGAGGACATTTTTACTACTTATTCATGATTCAGGTATTGGATTAGTGACGTAAGGGAGTAGCGGTATTTGTCGAAAAACTTAACTGACAGTAGGTGAGTTTTGTTTAGGTTTAATGTTACCAGTCCCTCAAAGTACCCTTAGATTTCCCATATTTAATTAGTCCGCCATTATCCACAGAATTTAAGGGAATGTCGATTGCGGCATAAGCGCTTTTTTTATTACAATACAATTAAGATGAAAACCGAATTTTCAATGCGGTATTGATTCAAAGTTGCGAGAAATACACTCCCTTTAGGTAGGAACTAGTTTTTGTTTTCTATAATCGACAAAATTATTGAAGTACCAAGATGGGCTAAGAGACTCATCACACTGTTTATTGACATTAGCTCGATCCTGTTTTCATTTTTTCTTGCTTTATACGTAAGGGTAGGAGAGGACTGGCATAGGTGGATGCAAGATGACATCTACACAGTTTTGTTGTTGACAATACTGATATCACTCTTGATTTGGGTGAAGTTGGGGCTGTATAGAGCGGTAATTCGATATCTCGATGTAAAGGCGCTTTCTAGTGTGTTCGTTGGAACCTTGTCATCTACTATGGTTTTTGTCGCCTTGGTCTTCGTCTTTGATGCACAACTTCCTCGGTCCGTACCGTTTATTTTTGGAGCAGTTATATTAATACTGGTTGCCGGTTCAAGATTACTGGTGCGCGGGGTCATTAATATGCGGCAAAATGCTGCCAAGATTCCAGTTGTTATTTACGGTGCGGGATCTTCAGGTAGGCAGTTGTGTTTGTCATTGCAAAATGGCAATGAATACAACCCGGTTGCTTTTGTTGATGATGAGAGAACTTTGCAAAAAAGTACCGTTTCGAACGTCGATGTTTATGGGCCTGAAAGGCTTCAATTCCTGATTGATGTGTACAAAATTAAAACGGTATTATTTGCTATACCGAGTATTTCTAGTGACAAAAAGCGCGAAATCTTTACTAAAGTTCAGAATATGAACGTAGATATGTTAACTATTCCGGGAACCGCCGATTTGGTCAGCGGTAAAGTCAGTGTGACCCAGCTTCGTTCAGTTCAAATCGAAGAGCTACTGGGCAGGGATGAAGTTAAACCTTTTGCTGACTTATTAGAAAAATGTTTGGCAGAAAAAACTGTTTTGGTGACAGGAGCGGGTGGCTCAATAGGCTCTGAGCTATGCAGAAAAATTGTCGAAAATTCTCCCAAACAACTGATCATTTTTGAGGTGTCAGAATACAATCTATACGCGATTGAAAAAGAGCTTTCGTCAATAGCACCTGATGTTACGGTGAAACCAATCTTGGGCTCAGTAACAGATGAAAAGTTGATTGAGCGGATTTTTGCATCCTTTGATATCGACACCGTTTATCATGCAGCCGCTTACAAGCATGTCCCTCTTGTTGAATTTAATATGGGGGCAGGGTTGTGGAACAATATTTGGGGTACCAGAGTTGTTGCAAAGGCAGCGTTGAAACACAAAGTTTCACATTTTGTGCTGATTTCAACTGATAAAGCTGTGCGTCCCACTAATGTAATGGGTACATCAAAACGCTTGGCAGAATTGATTATTCAGAATTTGGCTGATAAAAGCACCGACACTGTATTTTCAATGGTGAGATTCGGTAATGTTTTGGGTTCGTCAGGCTCGGTAATCCCTTTTTTCCGCAAACAGATAGAAAATGGTGGCCCTGTTACTGTTACTCATCCTGAGATTAATCGCTACTTTATGACGATACCTGAGGCTGCATCACTTGTGATCCAGGCTGGGGCGATGGCTGAAGGTGGTGATGTGTTCGTTTTGGATATGGGGAAACCCGTTAAGATCGCAGATCTTGCCAAAAACATGATTCAGTTAATGGGATACACGTATAAGCCAGATGAGTACTCAGAGGGAGACATAGAAATCGTCTACTCAGGATTGCGTCCAGGGGAAAAGCTATATGAAGAGTTACTTATTGGCGGTGATGTCTTCAAAACGCGTCATCCTAGAATCATGAGGGCCAATGAAATTAAGCTCGCAGATGCGGAATTGAAATCTTTGTTGGACAAAATAAAATGCGGCATTATTGAAAATAACGCTGAGCAACTTAGACAACTTTTAATCGATGCCCCTACCGGCTTTGAGCCATCAACGCCACTGTGTGATATTTTAAATAAAGCATCGTCAGTGAAAAAAAAGCAAGATAACTCGACCACAGAAAACGTGCATGTTTTAGCAAACAGTAAATAACCAGTTTGATGAATTGATAAGAGAAAGCCATTGGCAAGGGATTACCTGCAATACCTGGTGTTAACCGCACTCAATCTTGCTGTCAGTTTGATTCTGCTGTACAGCTTTGCAACATTTCTTGATAAAAGCAGCTATGCAGAATATGGCTACTTGTGGACTTTGGCATCTCTTTTTCTGATATTGATTAACGCCGGTCATAAAGATGCTTTATTTAAATATACCAGTCAAAACAATACGCCTGATTGTGAGCTGATCCTCGGCTCATCTTTTTTTATCTGTACCTTTTTATCTGTTTTGTTTTTTGTTTGCTGGCAAACTTTCAATAGCAATCTGGCTTTGGCACTTTTTGCTGTAACTGGGTTGCAGTTGATAAACATTTTGGCAACCTACTATCGTGGTAAGTCTAAGTATAGGCAAGATGTTTTAACCTTGTGTGTCTACAGGCTTGTTTGGTTACTAGTCTTTATCACTTTTGTTTATTACGGTAGAGATATTAGTGAGAACTCGGTATTCATTGCTGGGGGACTAGCTGGTATTTTGGTTTTTCTATCTGCTGGTGGCTTAAATCTGATTAAAAAAACAGGAATCAAAGCCGCGCATACGAAAAAAGCGTTAGCAAACGCGAATGTGATGCACTTTTTTATTATTGAACTGGTGACGGTTTCTTTCATGAAATCAGATGTGTTGCTGATTAAGTATTTCGGTATTGGTAGTGATGAACTGGCTGAGTATTTCTTTTCTCTGCAAGTGTTTGAGGCTGCAATTCTGTTATTGGCGCCAGTCACCTTTCTGTTTTTTAATCGCTACAATCAAAGTCGAAGTAGGAACGCTCAAAGCCGATTATTGGTCAAAAGTATGCTAATCCTCAGTTTTACTTTTGTGATCGGTTTATTGGTTTGGTGGCTGCTAGGCGAATTTATTTTGCATTCTCTGTTCCCCCACTACATGGATTCTTTCGAACTTATTTTAATCCTGACATTGGCGTTACTACCAAATGCCATCAATGCATTGCTGTCCGCATTACTCTTCGCTAATCACAAGGAAAAAATTTTTGTTAAAGTCAGTTTGTTCGGTTTATTTGTGTTGCTGCTATTAGATTCGACTCTTATTCCGACTTATGGAGTAACAGGCGCGGCATATGGCAGATTGGCCAGTGAAATGGTGATCGCGGTGATATTGTTCGTTTGTACGTTAAAAGTCATACCTGAAGCAAAAAACAAATCTTGATACATAGTAGCCTTGCTGTGGTAACCCTGTATAATTCGCCGCTTATAGTGTATGGAGAGCATGTTTGATTCAGTCATTAGCTATTGTAATCCCCGCGAAAAATGAGCAGAGCACCATTGGTGTAGTAATAGACAGCATTAATCAGCATTGTCCTGAAGCATTTATTATCGTTGTAAATGATTGCAGCGAAGATGATACTAAAAATGTGCTCACCAATTACGATGTGTGTGTATTAAACCATGTGGAAAGTAGAGGAGCCTGGAGAGCAACACAAACCGGCTTACTACATGCCTACAATAAAGGTTTTGAACTCGCTATTTCAATGGATGCCGATGGTCAGCACCTGGCATGTCAAATAAACAAGCTACTTAGTGCGATACAACAAAATATGGATGTGGATTTTGTTGTTGGCTCTTGTTTCGAAAGAGGCACTTTTTCGAAAAAGGTAGCTTGGCGCTTTTTTCGAACCATTGCGGGAATACAAATTGCTGATCTAACGTCAGGATTTAGAGCATATAATCGCTCCGCCATGGCTATCCTGACATGTGAGCAAGCCTGTTTGCTTGAGTATCAAGATGTTGGCGTTTTACTGATGTTGAAATCTGCAGGGTTGAAATATCGGGAAATACCCGTGGAAATTAATGACCGATTGGATGGTGAATCCAGAATATTTTCATCATGGTTAAAAGTTGCTTATTACATGTTATCAACAGCAATTATCAGTGTCGCAAAGGCTGCGCCCGAAGACCGTTCAAAATTAATAAAAAGATTGAAATAAAACATGGTACTTAACAATCCTCAACTCGTCTCTTCAGTGCTGGCGGTTATCATCGCTGGTAGTATTTTATGGCTGGTGCGTAGAGATTATCTGATCCAAAGGGATGCGGTAAAATGGTTGCTTCTGGCATTCGCTATCTTGCTTTATGGCTTAAACCCTGGCATAAACGACTTAATCGGTTTTAAGCTGGGTATATCGTATCCTCCCATCATTCCGCTTTTGGTTGGCTTTGCCATTGTGCTTATTAAACTGTTATTGGCGGATATTGAGCGCGCAAGATTACAAATTTCGGTTACCCGATTAGTGCAAAAAGTCGCAATTTTGGAGTCCAAAATTGAAGACAATAATCGAACTTCACAGGAATAACTCAACATGGAAAATAGTGATCTGGATTACAGCTTACACAGTTTATTTAAGTACTTGTTCGCAAAAAAACTACTGATTATTGCTATCCCTGTAGTGTTGGTATTTGTAACGGCAATTTGGACCTTAACGATCCCCAATACCTATCTCAGTGAGGCTACCTTGTCTCCTACAGAGGAGGCAAGTGGTGGTGGGTTGAATAATCTTTCGGGGCAGCTTGGTGGGTTGGCGTCTTTAGCGGGTATTTCTATTGGTGGAGATTCTACCGATCAGGTTACTGTTGCGCTTGAGATAATTAAGTCTCGCCAGTTTTTGAGTAATTTTGTGGAAAAATACAACATCAAACCACAGTTGATGGCGGCCACAGAATGGGATGCCGAATCCGGCGAGTTGTTGCTGGATGACGGCGTATACGATGCGCAATCCAATAGCTGGACTCGGCAGATGAAAAATGGCCGACCTCCCGAGCCCACTGCATTAGAAGTGTACGAGCAGTTTATTCAGATACTTGCCGTTGAAAGAGATACTGCCACGGGTTTGATTAAGTTGTCTCTGGAATTTTATTCGCCTCATCTGGCACAGGAGTGGTTAGCACTGATAATTAACCAGCTAAACAGCGATATGCGGCGTCGGGAAATTCAGTCCACTAAGGAAAATATCGAGTACCTCGAAGCCAAAGTTGAACAGATCGGCGATATCGAAATGAAAACCGTCTTTTATCAATTGATTCAGGAGCAAACTAAGCAATTAATGCTGGCTGAAGTGAGAACCGATTTTGTCTTTACTATTATCGACCCACCTTATACGCCAGAGCTCAAGCATGCGCCGCGTCGTGCATTAATTTGTATTGCTGCCGGCTTTTTAAGTGGTTTTTTAGTAGTAGCTTGGTTTACCTTAGTGTTTTTGGTGACACCGCGTCGCGCATAACCTAAAGCTCGCTTCTGAATGAAACTTTTGAACACCTTTTTCGCAGCAGAGCTTGCCAAGCGAGGCCCATCTGGCAGTTTACAGCAAAGTGAACTGCAAAGGCGGCAACTTTTCGAAAATATATTGTTGCTGTTGCTGGGGATTTACCTGTTTATCGATACGCTCAATGGCCTGTTTGTTAAAACCCTTGGCCTGCCAAATATCCTTTCTGCGGGTTATAAACAAGGTTTGTTTCTGCTGATGCTATTGTTCGCTTTGCAATTTGAACCAAGACGATTCTTCTGGTGCTTGTTGTGTGTGGCTGCAACTTTTATCTGGGCAATGGCCCGATTCTATCTGGTGGACAATATTTGGTTCACTTTAGCGTTTCAGGAAGCCATCAAAGTCATCTACCTGTTTGTAATGGTGCTGGTATTGAGCTCGTTTCGCCACTTCACCAGCAAAAAGCTCAACCTGATTTTATTGTTTAGCATCGGAATCGTGGTACTTAACGTTGTTTTTGCACTGTTGGGTATAGGTCAATCCACCTATGGGAACTTTGGAGCAAAAGGTTTTTTTTACTCGGGAAACGCAGTGTCCGGTGTCATAGTTATTAGCTCTGCGTGGTTTCTAACGACGGCGTTTAAGCGTTCTATCATTCTTTTTTTGTCCTTGATTCTTTTTCTCTCTGCAGTGGCACTGCTTATAGGTACTAAAAGTGGTTTTCTTGGCGTTTTACTTTGTGCTTTGATGGTAATTGCATTGCACCTCGACGCTCGAGCGCTCGCCTATGGCTTGCTTTTACTCTTTCTGACAGCTCTGGGCATCTTTGTTTTTGGAGAGCAGTTACTGGAGCAACCTCTGTTTCAGCGAGTCATGTTTTTCTATGACAATGGTGGCTTGACCAGGGTGCTATTTTCCGGAAGAGATGTGAAGCTGATGGAAATCTGGCCTTTGTTTGAGAGAGCAGATTTTTGGCAGCTAATGTTAGGCCTGGATATGCAAGCCATGCAACGTGCTGGGGTGTGGCGAGTGGAGTTTGATTGGGCTGATATGCAAATTAACTTTGGTATTTTACTCTCGTTATTGGTTTACCTTGGGTACCTGGCTTTGTTCGGTCGTTTGTTGATTCAGCCTAAAAACACTGTGGTTTCGTCAGCCGTTATTGCTTTTGTTGTATTGATTCTGATTTCTGCCATTGCGGGACATGTGCTGTACAATGGTATGGTTACGCCGCTATGGGCAGTGCTTACTGCTGCCGCTTTAAATAAAAGTTTGCTCAATGGAGCTAAAGGGCACTTTAGCTAATGAGTCGTCACTTCAATAAACTTATGATTTTGGGTTGTTAATGCTGAAAAAGCTCTCACCTGGCAATATTGCAGTAATCAAAAATACCAACTGGTTATTATTTGAAAAAGTCATTTCAGCTCCATGTGGCCTGTTGCTGAGTATTGTATTGGCAAGATATTTGGGGACAGAAGCATTTGGTAATTACAGTTACCTGGTTGCTTTAGTGTTAATCATTGTTCCACTGGCTGCGCTTGGACTCAATGCAATCATCACCCGAGAACTGGTAAACCAACCAGATAAGCAACATCAAATAATGGGAACTGCTCTGGCAGGACGCTTTATTGGCACTGGTTTAGGTGCACTGGTGCTGGTGGGAATTGCCTTTTGGGATAGTCCGTCAAATAAATATTTGCTCTTGTGTTTAGCTGCGGGACAGATATTTAGCGCCTTCACTGTATTTAATTTTTGGTTTCAGGCAAAGATGCGTAACAATCACGCAGTCTTTTCGCGGTTACTTGCCTTATTAATCGGGTTGAGTCTGAAACTGCTGGCAGTCTATTACGATCTGGGGATTCAGGTTCTGATATTCTTGTACAGCCTGGATTTTCTGTTTGTCGCTATATTCAATATGCTTTTTTACCTGCGTGACAAAGATGTAGCAAAGCCACTGGTGGTTGAAAAAGACCGATTATTTTCCATGATTGGCCAATCCAAATGGCTGATCATGTCTAGTGTGGCAACGGTTATTAATTTGAAGATAGATATTGTCATGTTGCAACATCTTAGCTCTTCTGCTGAGGCGGGGATTTATTCAGTTGCTGCAAGAATATCTGAGGTGTGGTTTTTTATACCGATTGCGATTACTGCTGCTTATTTCCCGGTTCTATTGAAGAAAAAGAGCAATGACGTGGCACAATATCAGCGCAGTTTGCAAAATCTCAATGACATATTATTGGCAATGGCAGTGGCCGTTATTGTCCCCACTTTGTTGCTTTCAGAGTTCCTTATCGTATTGCTGTTTGGACAGGAATACCGCGCTTCTGCCTATATGCTCAATATTCATATTTTTGGGGGCATTTTTATTTTTATGCGAACCCTGTTAAGCAAATGGTTGATTGCCGAGGGCATACTCAAGTTTTCACTGGTTACCCACGGCATCGGCGCTGTCTGCAATATAGGTGCAAACTATCTGCTCATTCCTGAGTATGGTGGAATAGGCGCAGCCTGGGCGTCGGTGTTTTCTTATGCCGTCGCCTCCTACTTTGCATTATTCGTATCTGCCACCACAAGGCCCATGGGCATCGTAATGACAAAAAGCTTAATCTTTCCGGTGCGTTGGATTATTGCAGGCATCAAATAAAGAAACTAGAAAGCGGCCGTTCGAGTGAGAAGGAAAAATACCCAGTTCTCAATCGAAAAAGCGTTGCCATTCTGTTTCAGCAAATTCTGCTTTAAGCGAATCGTAGTTCTCAATGAGATCTTGCAATTTTCCTGGGTTTTGTTTCCTGAGGTTGGTTTTAGGAGCCATTGGATCAACACCAAGGAAGCTTGTCAGTTTAGCAAACTCGTTTTCGGGATCTGAAATCATGCGTTCATAGCAAATCTCAATGAAAGGGTGCTCTGAAAAGTCCTCAACCGCATTCGCCTCCCAGCGTTTTGTTTTGTTGAACCCTTCTTCCAGCTCTTCTTTGGTAAAGGAGACTTGTCTGTTTCTGACTTTATCTACTTCTTTTTTAGATGCGGCGGTCCAGACATCAGATTGCATCGCTACCTTTCTGGAGATATGCATCCGCAACATATTTTCGCGGCGAAGTTGAATTACATGGATTGATTTGTCGGCCTTGATAAGCTCCCAGATATCACTATCTTTATCGTCCATGGGGTGATGATAAAATATTTTAAAACCCGCAGCTTTTATTGCTTCGGGTTGTAACTTATAAACTCGGTCCAAAATCTTTTGTGACGGCTTGTTTTTTTGATATGCAAAAATTTCGCCTTCCATATGTAACTGTGGGTGCGAGTTCATAAAGGATAGAAGCAAGTTGGAGCCTGTTCTCGCTCTACCGATAACAATGACCTTTTTAAAGTGGGAATTGCGCTGAATTTGGCTTAGTAAACGATGCTTCAATACCCGTTTGGCTTTTGACGGGTTATTCAGTGATTTTTTTAAGGTTTCTATCATGGTTTTTGTCATTGCTCCTTGGGGGAGGGGATTTTATGTGAAATTGTCTTAATTGACAATTAACCAGGAAAAGGGCTAAATATCGCCGCTTTAAGTGCGGTTACACAGGAGATAACACAGGCAGTTATCCTCTAAATTTTTTTAATGGTTGCTAGATTTTTTTATGGCTAAACGATTTCTTATACTGTCGAACATGTATCCCACAACAAAGACTCCCACACAGGGAGTTTTTGTTAAAAACATAGAAATGGCTTTGCAGGCTTCGGGGATAGATGTAGCGCGAGTCGTATTAGCAGGTAGACACGATAGTTATTTGCTTAAGGCATTTTACTATTTGAAGTACATAATACAGGCATTCATAAGATTGCTGTTTACCCGAAGAGTTGTTTATTTGCATTATGTGGCTCACTCATCAATTCCCGTATTGATGGCTTCGCTGTTTCGCAAATTGCCCATCGTAGCCCATGTCCACGGTGGAGATGTTTTACCAGCTGAATATGAACCTGAGTGGGTTAGAAAAATAAAATTGAGTATTTCGCGAAAAGCACTCAAAAAAGCTGGCAAAATCATCGTACCCTCAAAGTACTTTCGTCAGCTGTTGATGGAACAGTTTGAAATTTCAGGGAATATTGTAGAGGTGAACCCGTCTGGTGGTGTAGATACCAAAAAATTTGAGCCGAGCAAGAACGAGCAGCCATCTTTTGTTGCCAATAACCAACTGATTCTTGGCTATGTTGGTAGGTTAGATTCTGGAAAAGGAATAGAGACGCTAATCGCTGCGTTAAAAAGGCTTGATATCGATTTTTGTTGTCATTTTGTGGGTACTGGTATCCGTGCAGATGACTTCAAAAATTTGGCCAAACCCCTCGAATTGTCAAATAAAGTGATATTTCATGGTGCGGTGCCACAAGCGCAGTTGCCCGAGTTTTATACGAGATTTGATTATCTGGTTTTTCCTTCCGAGATGCAGGAAAGTTTGGGGTTGGTAGGCTTGGAGGCAATGGCATGTGGCATACCCGTTATTGGTACTATGAACGCGGGTATGGCTGACTATTTGGTGGATAAGCAAAATGGTTTTGGTTTTTCATCCGGGTGTGTTGATTCATTGGTCGACCAGCTTTTACACAGTGCTTCGTTGACACCAGACGCTTATCATGCACTCAGTGAGTCAGCAAGAGAGACAGCATTACAATATGATGCCCAAACCAGCAATACACATTTAATGGAAATTCTGCACTGATGGATAATGCAAAAAAGCCCGCTTTATTGTTAGTTTATGGAGAGGGTGGCCATGCAGAAGAAATGCGGCGCTTATTAGCGGCAATATCTGATACTCTGGTGTCGAGATTGGCTTTGGTGGCTATAACAGAAGCTGGAGCCAAAAGTATTGACCCTCGGGTAATTCGCTACGATGTGAAAGAGGTAAGGGATAAGCAGAGCGGTATCAAGGTTGTAGGCTTGCTCAACAGTTTAACGAGTTTGTTAAAGCAAGTTGTCCGTGTTTTTTCAAATAATGATGTGCGCTATGTGCTTACAACTGGCCCCGGTCTTGCGATTCCAGTTTCTTTATTCGCAAGGTTCAGAGGGGTAGAAGTGTTGCACGTAGAGACTTGTTGTCGATTTTACTCTAAATCTCTTACGGGCAAGTTTATGGAGCTGCTGGCCAGTGAGTTTTGGGTGCAAAATAAAGAGCTTCTGGACTTGTATCCCAAAGCAAAATACTGTGGCAGATTATGAAAAAAGTCTTGGTAACTGTTGGAACGACGCCTTTTAATTCGTTGTTTCAAGCATTAGAACATTGCGACATTCCGGAAGATTTAGCGGTGGAGTGTCAAATCGCAAGCGGCTCTTATATTCCGAAAAAGTTTAAACATTTTCGATTTGCCGATGATTTCGAACAGCAGCTGATGAGCGCCGATGTGGTGATTAGTCATGCTGGCGCAGGAACGGTTTTTAAGTTGCTGGAATTGGTTAAACCAGCAATTGTTGTGGCTAATCTTGAGCGTAAAGACAATCACCAAATCGAACTGGCACGTTATGTTTCTGAGCATGGTTTGGCTTTGGGTGTGATGCAACTGGATGAGCTACAATCTTCATTAAATCGACTTAAATCATTTAAGCCCAGCACCTACCAAAAATCGTCATTTTTTTTAACTGAACAATTAAATCAAAAAATTTTTAAAGCTTGCTTCTCAGAAAGTGAATAATTCCCCGTTTTTATTGGTATTACTTCATGACAATTGTGCTTGTCAGCTATAAAATGGCGGGCTTTTCCCTCGACAAGACAGGAACTCTTTAGATTCATGAAAGTAATTATCTCAGGCGGAGAATTGTTCAACAAAGGCGCTCAGTCTATGACGCTATCAGTGGTTAGTGAAGTGCGCAAGCGTTATCCCGATGCTGAAATCGCATTGCTCTCTGCACCGGATGCCAGACGCTCTTCGGATGAGCTAAAATCATATCGCTTTGCCGTTTTGCCTTGGGATTTGCGTATGAAGCTGAGAAAATTTCCTTTGCTGGGACTACTTGTCAAGAATAAGTATTTTAGCGCAGAACAAGAAAAACAAATGTGGCAAACCGTTGAACAGGCAGATTTAGCGATTGATGTCAGTGGTTTTTGCTTGTCTTCGCAGTTTGGCACCGCGAGGATTGTGGACTATTTGACGAATTTATTCTTTTTCAAAAAGTCGGGTGTTAAGACGGTTTTATTCCCTCAATCATTTGGGCCATTCGCTTTTCAGGGAAAGTTCGCTGGTTTATTGATACGTTACACCAAAAAATTAATGCAATACCCTGACAAAATCTTTGCCCGTGAGGTTGATGGACAAAAACACCTGAAACTGCTGGGAATAGAGGATAATGTTTCAGTCGCTTTAGACACCGTGTTACAGACGTCAAAGCTTGAGAACGAGCTGGTTTTTAACGATATTCCTCAGAACAATCTACCGGAGTTGGCAAATAACTCGGTGTGTATTGTGCCGAACCAAAAAGTTTATGTAAAAAATAAAGGCAACTCCCTGACTGCACTTTATCAAGGTTTGATTGAGCAATTGCTTGCGGCAGGTAAAACGGTTTATCTTCTACGCCACTCTTTTGAAGATTTGGACATCATTACCCAGCTCAAAGCGCTGTTTGCCGATGATGATAGAGTAGTCGCTCTCGGAAACGATTTTAATGCCTTAGAATTAACCGCGATCATTAACCAATCGCAGTTCCTGATTGCTTCTCGTTACCATGCTGTCGTGCATGCTTACAAGTGCAGAAAACCCTGCCTTGTCTTAGGTTGGGCAGTCAAATATCAAGAGCTAACACAACATTTTGAACAACAGCAATACTGTTTTGACGTGCGGGAGAATATGGCTGTTGAGCAAATTGATAAAGCTTTAGCGTTCTTGCTAGAACATTATCAGGCAGAGTCAGACAAACTGAACACATGTGCACAGCGATTGAAACTAGGTACCTTGTTTGATGAGGCGTTCTCTGTTGTCTAATTCACCCTCAGTATCAGTTGTTATTCCTACCTTTGGCAGACCCGATAAATTACTGGTGTCGATAAATACAGTGAGGCAACAGTCGCGTGAGGATTGGGAGATGATCATTGTTGATGACAATGATCCGTCATCTGAGCACCGAGCTGCGACGGCTCAATTACTGCAACAATTTGACGACCCGCGTATCAGATATGTTGCCCTTGCTAAAAATTCAGGTGCCTGCATTGCGAGGAATCGAGGTGTACAAGAAAGCCGTGCTGAACTGGTGGCCTTTTTGGACGATGATGATGTCTGGCGAAAAGATAAATTACAACATTGTATAGCGACGTTTCAGCAAGACTCAGAGCTGGGATTGTTAATCCACAACATTAAACAGGTGTACCGAGATAGGGTTACTTGTTTTGAATATCATGTAGATGGCAATTTCTACAATCACTTTCTCGCTGCAGCGGCCGGAGTCTCCTGTTCTGCTATCATCGTTCGCAAATCTCTTTTTATACAGGTTGGGGGCTTTGATCCGGACTTAGCAAGTTATCAAGACTTAGATCTTATGTTGCGAATGTCTGATTCTAGCAAAGCAGATGTCCTGTCTGAGGTTTTACTTGAATATCAATTGTCGGATTCAGGAATAACCTTCAATTTTGCTAAGAAGGTTGCCGGTGCACAGAGAATTCTGGATAAGTTCTACCTGAACAATGAGACAGCTGCTGCGCAATCGGGTAAAAGAGTATTGTATTCTGCATTAGGAGATTACAATATGATGCTCGGTAATGCAGCGGCAGCTTTGCAAGCCTATCGTAAATTGGCCCATTGTGGTCAACCAGATAAAAAGTCCAGATTTAAATTAGTGCTTGCTCAAATGAACCTTACTATTATTTTTCGACTCCTGCTCAATCTGAAAAAACGTTTTGCCTGAGAGTTGTCCTCGGAATTTACATGCTATGAAAGCGCTACTTAGAAAAATCTTGTCACCTCATCACATTTTCACCATAAAATCTTACATTCTTTCCTTTAAACTGTTGATTTACCGCTTCTTTGGTTCCCAACGCTGGCTTAGCCGACTGTATTATGGCCTTTTTTCAGCCGAGTTTGGCCGTGAATGTCAGTCAGTTTTAAAAGGCAAAATCCGCTATCACGAGTCTCATCGCTCCTATGACATGGGTAATAGTGCCCTGTTACGGCGCAATGTTCATCGCCTCGAAAAAGGCCTGATTATGCAGCCCAGGAAGCCATCTTTTGCTGCCAACTATATTGAAGAAACTGTTCGTGCTTATGAAGGAATGTGCAGCAGTAGTGAGTTTTGTGGTGAAGAACGCAGTTGGGCTCACGACGTACTCAATGCCTATTTTGACGTTGTGAAAGATACACCGCCAATTAAACGGGCGCGAGAGACTTTTCAAAGAATAGAGTCTCTGGAGTTAAAAGCCTATGTTCCCTATACCCACTCTGACAAGACTAAAACGGATATCTCCACTGAGCAGTTACACAACCTGTTTATGCAAAGACGTTCAACCCGCTGGTTTAAAGAAGCTAGTGTTGAGCAAGAGAAAGTCGATAAAGCGATAGAGCTAGCGTCTCTGGCTCCTAGTGCTTGCAATCGCCAACCCTTTAGTTTTTATGTCGCGCAGGAACAAAAGGATGCTGTTGAGATCGCAAAAATGGCCGGCGGAACGGGTGGCTTCGCTGAAAATATCCCGGTTTTGATTGCCGTCGTTGGGGATTTATCAGCCTATCCATTTGAACGAGATCGTCACTTGATCTACATTGATGGCTCGTTAGCCGCTATGCAATTAATGCTGGCATTTGAAACATTGGGGTTGAGCACTTGCCCAATTAATTGGCCTGATGTAGAAGTTAGAGAGAAACAAATAATTAATAAACTTAAACTACAATGTGATCAACGAGTTATCATGCTTATTGCCGTAGGCTATGGTGACAGCGACGGTATGATACCGTTTTCAAGTAAGAAAACGGTGAGTAGTTTAAAAGTAGATGTTTAAAATTAAGGATTCTAAATGAGAGTCACGGTTTTTGGTATTGGCTATGTAGGACTGGTTCAGGCTGCAGTGCTGGCGGATTTGGGTAACACAGTAACCTGTGTGGATATTGATCAGTCTAAGGTAGATGCACTGAAAGAGGGGCACATTCCTATCTTTGAGCCCGGCCTCGAGCCGATGGTGAAAAACAATTACCGTGGAAAGAGACTATTATTTACTACCGATGCAAAAACTGCCGTAGATAATGCTGAAGTGATATTTATCGCAGTTGGAACACCAATGGATCAAGATGGCTCTGCTGATTTGCAGTATGTGTTAAAAGTCGCTGAGACCATTGGGCAAAATCTCACTAGTTACTCTGTTGTGGTGAACAAGTCTACGATTCCTGTGGGAACGGGTGACAGAGTTGAAGCGGTGATTAAAGAGCAGGTTGACGCGCGAGGTTCAGACATTGACTTTGATGTGGTATCAAATCCTGAATTCCTAAAAGAAGGTGCAGCAATTGCAGATTGCTCTAAGCCTGACCGAATCATACTGGGCTCAAATAGTGCAAAAGCATTAGGGGTTATGCACAATCTTTATGCACCATTTAACCGAAATCACAAAAGAACCATTGTGATGGATCGTCGTAGTGCAGAGTTGACCAAATATGCTGCAAACTGCATGTTGGCGACTAAGATCAGTTTTATGAATGAAATGGCCAATATTGCGGAGCAGGTAGGGGCTGATATTGAGATGGTGCGCAATGGTATTGGGTCCGATCCTCGTATTGGTTATCATTTTATATATCCTGGCTGCGGCTACGGTGGCTCTTGTTTTCCTAAAGATGTGAACGCCTTAATTAAAACCTCTCTGGATCATGGTCACACACCGCAAATCTTACAAAGCGTTGAGTCGGTAAACGCTGCTCAGAAGATAAAATTGGAAGAGATGGTGTACCGCCATTATGGCGAAAACCTGGCTGGCACGGTGATTGCTGTCTGGGGGGGGACCTTTAAACCCAACACTGACGATATCAGAGAAGCCCCTAGCCTGGTTGCTATGGATGCGCTTTTGAAAAAAGGAGCAACAATCAGACTATTTGACCCGATTGCCAATGAAGCATTAAGTGCCAAGTTAGGTAATCCGGACAACTTGATTACTCTCGAAGATCCAATGGAAGCGCTAACGGGTTCTGATGGCTTAATGATATGTACAGAATGGAAGATGTTTAAAGCTCCGGACTTTAATCAAATAAAACAAAGTCTGAATCATCCGGTCATTTTTGATGGGCGAAACTTGTACGACCCTGAAACTATGGCTGAACTCGGTATCGATTATTATGCCATCGGTAGAGGAAAATCAGTTAAAAGGTTCGATTGATATGACGAAAGTAACCAAAGCGGTAATACCCGTAGCCGGGCTTGGCACCAGAATGTTGCCAGCCACTAAAGCCATTCCCAAAGAAATGCTGCCGATTGTCGACAAGCCTCTTATCCAATATGTCGTGAGCGAATGTGTAAAAGCGGGCATCAAGGATATTGTCCTGGTAACCCATGCCAGTAAAAACAGTATCGAAAATCATTTTGATACCAGTTTTGAATTAGAAGCGACACTGGAAAAACGAGTGAAGCGCCAGTTATTGGAAGACGTGCAAGCCATCTGTCCACCGGGTGTAACTATTATGCACGTACGTCAGGGGCATGCCAAAGGCCTTGGCCATGCCATTTTGTGTGCCAAACCGTTGGTAGGAGATGCGCCTTTCGCTGTCGTATTGCCCGATGTGGTAATTGATGATGCCACCAGTGATCTAACTAAAGACAACTTAGCTGATATGGTTAAGCGTTTTGATAAAACGGGCGCCAGTCAGATAATGGTTGAAGCAGTTCCCAGAGAACTTGTGCATAAATTCGGTGTTGTTGATCTTAGTGGGGTCGAGCTGCACGAAGGTGAAACCGCTGAAATCACTCAGATGGTAGAAAAACCGCCTAAAGGAGAGGAGCCATCAAACCTGGCCATTGTGGGTCGTTATGTATTAACTGCCGATATCTGGAAACAGTTGGAGCGCACTGCACCGGGCGCTGGTGATGAAATTCAATTAACCGATGCCATTGCTGCTTTGATGGATAAACAATCGGTAGAAGCCTATTTTATGAAGGGCAAGAGTCATGATTGTGGCAGTAAGCTGGGATACATGAAAGCTAATGTTGAATACGCCTTGCGTCACCCGGAATTGGCGAAAGATTTTAAAGCATTTCTTGCCTCTCTAAATTGATTGGCCATTAAAGGCAACTATGAAAACGCGCCATCTGGCGCGTTTTTTTATACCAATCCTGGTAATGATTATTCAATGGCGTTGGTACTAGACTTTGATCAACGACTCAAGGCGTACAAAGGCCTTTTGACCAATGCCTTTGACATTCTGAATATCCTCAACAATCAGGAATTCACCGTATTGATTGCGATATTCAACAATGGCTTGTGCTTTTTTAGGGCCAATTCCCGGCAGGCCAGTGAGTTGCTCAACCGTTGCCGTATTGAGGTTTACCTTACTGATGGTTTGCACCGTATCAGCCACTTCTGAATTAGCTTCGCTGTTTGCCAGAGTAGGTTGGGATAGTAATGCGCCAGCCATTAAAAACGCGATGCTGGCTTGTTTAAACATGTCTTTCATAATTTTCTCCTTAACATTTAGATTCCATGATGAAGTGGCACATTAGCTTTCACTTCGGAGAAAATTACAACTCGAATCGCGATTACATACAACTGTACTAAAGTACAGTTTTTGAGTAGAGGCTTTTAAAAACAAAAACGGCCGACAAAATGCCGGCCGTTTAAACTTGCTTGTAAGAAGCTTAGACTCTGTCTAAAACCGCCTGGGTGAAGTCAGTGGTGCCATGGCTACCACCTAAATCTCGAGTGGTGCGATCACCTGTCTCGATGACTTCTCTTAGTGCATTGCGTAGCTTCTCTGCTTTGTCACCCATTTCCAGGTAATCCAGCATTTGTGCTGCCGCCAGCATGACAGAAGTTGGGTTTGCCAGATTCTTGCCTGCAATATCTGGAGCTGAACCATGAACGGCTTCGAAAATTGCACAGTCTTGACCAATGTTAGCGCCCGGAGCCATACCTAAACCACCCACAAGACCGGCGCATAAATCTGAAAGAATATCACCAAACAGGTTAGTGGTTACCATCACATCAAATTGATGTGGATTCATTACCAGCTGCATACAGGTGTTATCAACGATCATTTCGGCTGATTCGATATCAGGATACTGCTCACCTATTTCTCTGGCGACTTTCAGGAATAAACCAGAAGTGGATTTTAAAATATTGGCTTTGTGAACCGCAGTTACCTTTTTACGGCCTTCGCGACGTGCCAATTCGTAGGCAAAGCGTACGATTTGCTCAGCGCCCTTGCGAGTGATTTTGCTCATAGCTTCAGCTTCTGAACCATCTGGCGACACCACCTGCCCAAGACCTGAGTACATACCCTCAGTATTTTCGCGAATGGTGATAATATCGATATCTTCATAGCGCGCTTTGGTGCCTTTAAAAGAGCGCACAGGGCGGACATTGGCGTATAAGTTGAATTGCTTGCGCAAGCTTACGTTGATAGAAGTAAAGCCTTCACCGACAGGGGTGGTTAAAGGCCCTTTCAAGGTAACCTTGTTTTTAGCGATCAAATCCAGGGTTTCTTGTGGTAACAATTCACCGTGGTTTTCCAAAGCCATTAAACCTGCATCAGCATAGTCGTAGGCAAAATCACAGCCCAGTTTTTCCAGAACCTGAATAGTGGCATCTACGATGTCCGGACCAATGCCGTCACCGCGAATAACAGTAATTCGTTGCGTCATCTAATTTTTCCCGATTAACTTAGGTTAAGCGACCAACACGCACTAAAAGTGTAGTCTTAATTCTGACGAATTTTGAAATGAATAATTCGCGCACTTTATACCACTTTTTTGCCTGCTTAGCCATTTCCAAACAAGCACTTGTTGTGAATTGGCCAGTAATTGTGGGAATTTTTCACCGTTTCTTGGCATATTTCGCTAAACCTCGCCCTGTCTATTGCGAGTCTTTGACAATATTGTTGTAAATATTCATCAGAATCGAACTCCGGAATTACACCTTCGAAAAATACTGAAGAAGCTAGATTGAGACTCAAGTTTAATAAAACATGGGGCAGGGAGCGCTTTGCTGTCGGTGGCAGGGATTGTTTCGCCAGACCGTCCCGCAGGGCATCTCTAATTGCCTTATCTTGTGCCCAACTGCAAGCAAGTTTGTAGGCGTGTTGCCACAACAATTGAGGTTGTTTGAGCTGGATTTTGTGACTGTCTCTGGTGCTGGCGGTATTACTGTATTGCCAATGTTGTTTTAACTTTAATTCTCCATGGGTGAACAGCCCCGCTGCTGCGAAATACACCCAACAACTGGCTTGCTCCGGTATGAATTTGACGTGCCGCAAAGCGATGGCGTGTGCAAAGCCAGACCATAATTTGACGAACTGATAAATAATGTCTTGCATGGGAAACTGGTGTTGACTTAAGCGGCTGGTTAAGGCTTTTTCTACCAACACGCTTTGGGTGCGCTCAAAGCCATGCATTAACAGTCCATGTTTTACATTATTAATGCGTAAATTAGCCCTTGACTGTTGGCTGGCTGTTAGCTGTATGTGATCAGCGAAACTGGGCTCGGATTCTATCAGCGCGATCAACTGATCAATATCAATGTCTTGAGCGCTCAAATGCTCGATCACTGCCACCAGTGACTCGGGTGGCTTGTCCAGCCTGAAGCCTCTGGCGTAGATCTTTTGACCATCTGATATTTTATTTATAGCTTGAACTTCTTGCCATGCGGGTCCCCACCACTTATCGGCGAGTTTGATATTATTCAGGTTGCCGGGGGCAGCAACTTTGCGAATTTGGGACTCAGTGATGGCGCTTATTTCATCATCATAATTTTTTAGCGAGGCTGAATAGGGCAGGCAATAAAGTTCATTCTGGTGGCGGCCTAAATACAATGCTCTTTGATTATCACTCAATAGTAATGTGCACCCTGGAAGTATCGTTCCTGGGTAGTCCATTAGAGGCTCTAGCAGGGATAGGGCGAAACAATGACTTGTCTGAGTTAATTTGACTATGGCTTTACTATAGCTAATGGCCGCTTTCTCGGGTGTGCGAGTAACAAGCGACGCCATATACAATGTGATGCTTAAGTAGTCATTGTTGGGTGATTTCGTGTTGCGGCTTGTTATTAATGCCTGCAACCGAACCATCTCTTTAGCACTGGTGTGGGTGAGTAACTCTAACCAGATTTGTCGTTGATAGTGGCTTAAGGCCCGAATGAGTTGCGTCTTAACACTGCTAAAATTGCATTTCGAATCTTGACTTTTTTGCCCGGCACGAGCCTCAATCTCGGGTTTGGCGGTAATACACCAGGTAAGAACGCCAGATAGTATTTGCTGGGCTGTAGTGAGATTAAAGTTATTGCGTAAGAGTAACAAGCCACAGAAGATCAGGCAGTTAAATTGAAAATTATAAAAGTAGCTTAAATTGGTTTTGTTGTAGTGTAGCTGAGCCAGTAGTGGGCCCGGATAATTGATTAAGGTGTCCAGGAAGCGTTCGCAAAACAATTCGGTTTGTTCAACATGATTGGCGGATACATCTTGTTTTTCAAAACGGATATCGAGCTTTATTAGCGTTTTGTATAGCTCAGCAATACGCGCTGAGCTTGGTACTGTGTGAGTCGTTGTGGAACTATTGGTTTGCGGATCAGAACGCATTCTCAAATTGTTTTTCAGCCTTTTCTCCTAAGGCTACCAACTTGTCATTTTTAAACAAGAGTGGTGTGCATTCATCTTGAGAAGTAATACCATCAGCCCGCTTGTGTTGGGTGCGGTAATACATAACTTGAATTTTGTCCTCTCCAGACATTTTTGCTTCGCTAATGTCGGGACCACCTAACATAGTCAGTATGTCTTTGTGATAAAAATCCTTTTCCACAGCGATCTCGGAGATTTTTTCGATTTGGACCTTATTGTAATCTTGGCGATCTTCCCAGCCCATGGTCTCCGGTTTATCCGGAAAGTAATTAAATACGCCAACAAAAAATGCGATGTATAGGGCCAGCGCAATGGCAATACCTTTAATGATCTTCATAGATAGTGTTGATTCTCATCTTTAACTCAGCAGAAATTTTAACCAAAATGGTCTGACAATTGAACGCTGTTAATCGCGCAATTCATGTCGTTAAACTCAGCTTTTCGTCAGGAAACCACCTGATAGCAGGGAACATAGGGTTCACCACCAGGGATTTTCATGCGATCTTGTGCCACAAAAGAAACCAACAAATCATCCATCATAGCCATTAGTGTTTTATCGCCATTGAGTTTGAAGGGGCCATGACGCTCAATTTCCGCAACGCCTTCGGCTTTTACATTACCGGCAACAATGCCCGAAAAAGCTCTGCGCAATGCCGCTGCCAACGAGGCTTTTGGCTGGTCAAAATGCAAATCTAAAGCCGCCATGTTGGCGTGATTGGGTACAAAAGGCTGTTGGAACTCGGGCTCAATTTTTAATGCCCAGTTAAAGTGGTATGAATCTCCGATATTTTTGCGGAATTCCTTAACTTCGTTTTGTTGGGCTTTAATGTAGCGTGCTACCTCTGCCGGGTCATCCACGATAATGCGGTAAAGGGATTGTGCTTCTGGCCCGAGGGTTTTGGCAACGAAATTGTCAATGGCTTCGAAATAGCCGACACTTTCTTTGGGCCCGGTTAATACAATAGGTAGTACTTGTTGCTGGTTTTTTTCATGCAACATGATACCCAATAAATAAAGTAGCTCTTCTGAAGTGCCAACGCCTCCGGGGAAAATAACAATGGCATGTGCCATTCGCACAAAGGCTTCCAGACGCTTTTCAATATCGGGCATAATCACCAATTCGTCCACTATTGGGTTGGGGGGTTCTGCCGCGATGATGCTGGGCTCGGTAAGGCCCAGGTATCGCCCTGCAGTGATGCGTTGTTTGGCGTGGCCAATAGTAGCGCCTTTCATGGGACCTTTCATGGCGCCTGGGCCACATCCAGTACAAATATTCTGCCCTCTAAGACCTAATTGATAGCCCACTTCTTTTGTGTATTTGTATTCAATGTCACCGATAGAGTGACCACCCCAACACACCACCATATTGGGTTCATTTTGTGACGCCAAAGCGCGCGCATTGCGCAGCATATCAAATACGGCATGAGTAATATGGCTTGAGTCTGTAAAGTCCAGTTCATGGCTTTCCAGTTTAACGCCCATGTACACCAAGTCGCGCAATACCGCGAACAGGTGTTCATGCACACCCTGAATCAGCTGGCCGTCTACAAATGCTAATTGCGGTGGGTTAATCAATTCAATTTTGACACCGCGTTCACGGCGTATCAGATTAACTTCAAAGTCTTGATAGGGCTCAAACATTTGCTTGAAGTCATCAATTTCTGCACCACTATTGAGTACCGCGAGACAGCAGTTTCTGAATAGGGTGTGTAGATCTCTATTATTGGTAAAATTCAGGCGATCAACTTCAAGCTGAGAAAGTTGGCTCATAGGGCCAAGTGCATTTAATTGGACTGATGTCATTGTTATCCTTGGATGATGATACAGCGATTTCGACCACTATTTTTGGCCTCGTAAAGCGCTTTGTCTGCGCGCTCGAACGCTGTAGCAATGGTATCACCTTGGGTAAAATCTGTGGCACCGATTGATGCGGTGATACTGACATTGCGATCTTTAAATTTGAACGGGATCTTTTGGATCTGTTTACGGATGGTTTCCAGTGGTTTTTTTACCTGGTCAATTGGCGTTTGCGGTAACAATACCACAAATTCCTCACCGCCCCAGCGGGCAAAAAAATCGGTGTTACGTAAGCACTTACTGATGTTTTGGGCTATTACCTGTAGGGTCTTGTCACCTGCGGCGTGACCAAAATTATCATTGATTTTCTTAAAGTGATCGATATCCACCACTGCCAGACAAATTGGATGCTTGTGGCGCTTCCAACGGCGATATTCTAACTCTACGCGTTCGTTATAGGCATTGCGATTTGGCACCTGCGTAAGTGAATCTCGATAACTGTGGTACTTTTGCTCTAATAAACGTTGTTTGTAGGCTTCAGTTTCCCTCTCTAACGTTGCAAGCTGTGCCTTCATGCTAGACAACAGTTCCATCACCGAAACCTGTTCTTCTTTGTCCTGCATTTCTCTGGAGGTTAGGGTGGTCGCCATTTTGTCCAACATCTCGTTGGCTTGTTGTTTCAAAATGGCCAGGTCAATGGCGTTGTGAACTTCAATACCAAAATCATCTATTTGTGAGCGCAGCGCTTTGGAATTATCTAATTTTATCTGGTATTGCTGCTCAGACGATTTTATGGAAGCTTCCACTTTTTGCCCAACACCTGTGAGGGACTTTTGCAAGTTGTGGACATAGCGCTCAGCTTGCTTGCGTTCTTGCAGCAATTCATCAGTCAGGGTGCGCAACACCACCAGACAGCATTGCATCAATTCTTGACGACTTAATCCACCTTCCAGTTGCTCCGCAATATCTTTGAGAGCTTGTTCTTGTGGTGAAGAGGCTATCAACTGGGCAATGAGTTCCTTAAATTCTCTGGTGATTTGCTCATGTAATTCTTGAGTAATGCCCGCATTGTCAGCGGATTGTGCACTACCATTGAGGGGATGGGCTTCGATAAGTGCAAATAACAACTCTGCACCTTTGCGGAAATGATGAGAAACAGCCCCTAGTGACATTGAACTGCCGTTGAGTTCAATGATGTAGTTGTTTAATAGTTGTTTGAATTCCACATCGGCGGTGCCACTATTTAGCACTTGGTTCGCCAATGTCTCCAAGCCACTTACGGCTTCGTGATTGAATGAGCGAAGCGCATCGGCATGCTTCAGTATCGGGCCTGTTAGTTCACTGATAGAGGCTTCAGCCTGCAACCAATGGCTGGGAGATTTTAACTGATTTCTCAACGTGTGCAGTTTGGTATCAATCTCCGGGAAGCCGCCGTCGTAGACTTTGGTTAGCCGAATAATAAACTCGCTGAGATTTGCAACTTGATGTTTCAGCAGTCTGATTTGCTTTTGCTGGTTTTCCACTCGTTTTCCTGTACCACTTCTCGCGCCCCTCCTGCCTGCTTTACTCCTCAATAGTTCTGCTTGGCGGGAAGGTTCCATTCACAAAGCTATTGTTAGCACAATTTTGGCCGTCTTGACAGTATAGTGCAAAGATTGCCTTGCCGAATTAAAGATTATTGTCTGATCAGTCTCAGATTGGGCATAGATTCCGTCTCAGTGCTTCGCAGAGGGTTGATATCCAGTCCACCGCGGCGGGTATAGCGTGCCAAGACGGTTAATTTTTGCGGCTGACACTGCGCCATTAAATCACAGAAAATACGCTCGACACATTGCTCGTGAAATTCATTGTGCTCCCGGAAGGAAATAATGTATTTCAATAAAGCGGCCTCATCAATCAATGGTCCTTGATAATTGATATAAAGGCTTCCCCAATCAGGTTGGTTGGTGATCAGACAATTTGATTTCAACAAATGGCTCACCAAATTTTTTTCAACTATTTCGTCAGAGGTGACTTTGAGCAGGCTAGCATCAGGTTGGTATTGGCTGATTTCGACGTCTAAATCATCAATACACTCTCCCGGCAGTTCTACCACGGGAAGATTTCGGGCTGACAAATCTTGCATGGTGACAGATACGTCACCACCCGCAACCAGACTGAGGTCTTTGATGAGTCTTTGATGCACTTCTTCATTCGACTGAAAGCGGGATTGGTTAAAGCTATTCAGATATAACTTAAAGGATTTGGATTCAATAATATTGGGGGTGGTAGCAGGCACCTTGCATTCAAGCAGGGCCACCATGGGCTTGCCTTTGTGGTTTAACCAGGAAAATTCGTAAGCGTTCCACAGATCCTCACCTTTGAAAGGCAGCACATCAGTAATACCAATAGGGTCTCTGTTTAAGCTCCTGGGCACTGCCTCCAGAACACTGGGGTCGTATGTGCTGGGATAATCAACGGTTTTGCCGAGGGCTAAGGCATTTAGCGATTCCTGGTAGAGGTCTTTAGTCATTATTTGTTAATCTGTATGGATACTGACTTAATTTTAAATTTGCTGGCCTGATATGACAACCAACATCCTCTCTAGTATTGATCAATTCGTCACCCAATGGTGCGAATTTCAGCAAGGGCATCAACAAGACTTACTAATAGAACAGGATCCAGAATGGGTTTCCCCCACTGAGCAAGGTTCCGCTAACGCCGATGGCGAAGTACTCTGGGCACCCGCACTTCAGTCGCCAGGCAACAATCTTCAAGCGCTGGTGGACGGTTTGGAAGTTAGTCCAAATCCTGAGTTGGAAGTGTATTTTACTCGCTATTTTAGCGATAACCTGGATGCCGAAACCGAGCGGGGTAGGTTGCAATTGTTAATGCCCTGGAATCAAGATGATTTTGTGCGCTTGCAACAAAATCTAATTGCTCACGTGATGATGAAACGTCGTTTGCGACAACAAGAGACGCTGTTTTTTGCGGTTACCGACGAAGAAGATTTTATTATTTCGGTGTTAAATCAAACTGGCGAAGTGGTGTTGGAACAAGTGGGTAAAGAGCCACAAGAGATTTTAGCCGGTAGTCTTAGCGAGTTTTTTACGCAGCTAAGACCATTGCCTTACCGCAGCGTGGCTTAATCTTTCTGCTCAAGTGCAGCCAGGCGCTTTTCAAGCGCCTCAATTCTTGTTTCCAACGCCATCATTTTTTGTACTTCAGCTGATTTGGTGGACTCCGTAACGCTTTCCGTCTCTGTTGGGGTGGCATCTACCACTGCTTGTGGTTGTTGTTTGCAATATTGCACTGCCTGAATAATTGCAGGTAACGGCGTTTTTACTGGTAAACGAGCCTTCAGCATACCAACCGAAACCGGTTTACCACTTTTTATCAATTGCTGACAAACAGCAAGCACCTCAGGTGACATAAGATATCCCATCAATTTAACGTCAAAAGCATACTATCACGTTCACGGGGTTACGGAATAATCCGGGAAATACTTATCTGCGATGCGCTGACAGTAATCCATGGATATTTTAACCGGTCCCGCTTTCACCGTGGGCTGCAGTCGTTCAGGATGTCGGCCCATACCCGATAAAATGCAGTACCAGGAGGGACGCAAATACACCAGGTCTTCTTCGATGACTTTTAACGCGGCCTCAAAGTCTTCACCTCTATCCCAGGCTTTCAGCAGGTACTTAATATTATCTGACACTATTGTTTCTTCACGTGCGTCAAACCAGTATTGAGAATCTTTTCGGGTGTTTAAGATATAATGCAAGGACACATAGTCTTTTACGCCATCAAACAAGCGATTCATCTCTTTGTTGTAGCGCATCATGTCTTGGCCAGAGAAGCTACCTGACTCCAGAATTAAAGATAGGTTTTGAATGGCGAACTGCACCAACATTAAGGCGGTAGCCTCAAGAGGTTCAATAAATCCTTGGGAGAGTCCGATTGCCACACAGTTACCGCCCCAATGCTCTTCCAGGCGACCTACTTTCATTTTCAAATGCCGTGCTTCTACTTCGGCATCAGGCGAGAGTCCTAAGGTTTGTTTTAGCTCGTCTTCCGCGTCTTTTGCTGTAGTGTGTCGCGAACTATACACATAACCGTTGCCCCAACGTGAAGTAAGGGGGATTTGCCACATCCAGCCATTTTTTAATGCCAGTGAACGAGTTTGAGCTTTAAATTTATGAGGCGATTCAGTCGGAGTTTGTATAGCTACCGCTGCGTCGTTAAATAATACATCGCTGTAACTGACAAATTTTCGTTTTAAGGTTTTTTGAGCCAACAGTGATTGAAAACCCGAACAATCCACAAAAAAATGAGCCGCCAATTTAAGCCCGGTATCGGTCATCACACTTTTCAGCAGGCCTTTACTGTCCGTGCCGACACTGGTGACATTGGCCACATGGTGCTTAACCCCATTGGACTTTGCTTTATCTCTCAGAAAGTGGCCCAGTTTTGTGGCATCAAAATGATAGGCATAATCCACCTGAACATCTGACCCTTGCGCTAATACCGGGCTTTTGAAGCGTTCGGCGATGTAAGCTGCCGTAAAATAATTGTCGGGGTTGGCGTCGGCTTCGAATCCTCGTCGGCGCAATCCGCAATTATAAAAAAACATTTCAGCAGGCTTTTTATCAAATTCATTGAAAAAGGGATGAAAGTAGCTTTCGTAGCCACATTCATGACTCCAATCATCAAAGCGGATACCAGATTTATAGGTGGCGTCGGTTTGTGCCATCCATTCTTTTTCCGGGATATTCAAACTATCAAAAAACTGTTTGAGATACGGCGTGGAGCCTTCACCAACTCCCACCGTGCCGATATCCTGTGATTCCACCAATGAGATACTAACACCAGCAGGTAGTCTGGAAGACAGATAGAGGGCAGTCATCCAACCGGCAGTGCCACCACCTACAATGAGAATTGAATTGATCATAGTTTGTCGCCGTTATTCGCTTAGTTGTGTCGATTCCCTTACCACAAGTTCTGGTTCGAAATATTGATTGTCTATTTTCTCTTTATCGCCCTTGCGCTTATTTTTTATAGTGCGAATTAGCAGAGAAGTGGCCTGTCTTGCTATCAGACTGGTGGGCTGGGCTGCAGTAGTGAGCTTGGGCCAGGTTTGACGAGAAAAGGGGTTATCCTCAAAACCGGCGATTGCCACATCTTTCGGTACATCAAAATTCATCAGTCTTGCTGCGAATAACGCACCGGCCGCAATTTCATCGTTACAGGCAAAGATTGCACTCGGTGGCTGCTTTAACGAAAGCAGTTGTTTAGCGCCTTCTACGCCCGCTTCAAAAGAATATCTGCCATCAATAATCAGCGATTTATCTGCTTTCAGTTGGTGTTTTTTCAATGCCGATTTATAACCTTGCAAACGTTCATCCGTGGATTGGTGATCCTTGTCCCCGGTGATAAAACCGATGCGTTTGTGGGCAACGCTGATGAGATGCTCTGTGATCTTTTCACTGGCACTTCGGTCATTTATCAGCACGCAAGGCCCGCCAGTTTTTTTATCATTGGCGCCAGATAAAATTCGCACGTATTGCATGTTGATCTCATCCAGCGCAGTAAGGACTTCCGGCATTTCTGATAGGGGAGGAGACAGCACTAAACCCGCCAATTGCGATCGACGCACCATGTCTTTGACTTCATTCACGATATGCTCATTGGAAGCGTCGCAGGGGTGAATGATCAATTCAAAGCCGTTGCTGAGGCACTCCTTTAATATGCCATTTTGCATATCAATCACATAGTAGGCATTGGGGTTATCGTAGATATAACCAATGGCGAAAGATTGGGTAGCGGCGAGGTTTCGGGCCGAGCTATTGGGTTGATAATTCAGTTCAGAAATCGCCGCTTGTACCTTGCTTTCGGTATCGGGCTTAACTGAATCTTCCTTATTGATTACTCGGGATACCGTTTTTATGGATACGCCGGCCAGTTTCGCGACGTCTTTTATTGTAGCTTTCAAAAAATCCCCTGAATGCGTATTCGCTTTGCAATGCTTATAGGTACTACTGTTACAGCAGTTTTGTAAACGGATTGTAACGACTTAGCTAAAAAAAAAGCAATTAAATGGTTGCAAAGCTAAAAATGTTAGATTAATGTTACGGGAAATTGACAACGTTGTCATTCCTTTTTAGCAGTTTTAACAGGAAAGCAAAAGACGACCGAGTCATAATTTTTTAAATCGAAATGACAACGTTGTCAAAATGATAAACAGAGGAACGGGGAAATGAACACAACCAATCTCAATAGGCTGTCTTACGGTATAAAGGTGGCGCTTGCTGCTGGCTCCTTGAGCCTGGTAGCCCAACCTGCATTAGCACAGGAAGAGGCCGCTGATAATGTCGAAACCATTCAAGTTACCGGTATCCGCGGTAGCCAAAAAGCCAATATCAATGCCAAGCGCTTTTCTAACGCCATTGTTGATGCGATTAATGCCGAAGACATTGGTAAGTTCCCTGATAAAAACGTGGCAGAGTCATTGTCTCGTATTCCTGGTATCACTATTGATCGCGACTTTGGCGAAGGGCAGAGTGTTACCATCCGTGGTTCAAGACCAGATCAAAACCTGACATTGATCAACGGTCAGGCGGTGGGTACTGCGCAATGGTTTGTTCTGGATACCGCAGGCCGTAACTTCAACTTTGAAATGTTGGCCTCTGAGATGGTAGCCGGATTAGAAGTGTACAAATCAGCCCAGGCTGATATTGATGAAGGCGCGATTGGTGGAACAGTTATTCTGCGTACTCGCAAGCCGCTGGACCTGGAGTCAGGTACCATGCAAGCCTCTGTTGAAGCACAGTACAACGATTTATCTGAAGATACCGATCCTTCTTTTTCCGGGTTATACAGCTGGAAAAACGACGCAGAGAACTTTGGTGTATTAGTTTCGGCTTCATTCCAGGAGCGTACTGTACGTCGTGAAACTAACGAAGACTTCGGTTGGTTTGGCCCGACAGTTGACCGCATCGAACCTGCTCTTGAAGCACCAGCGGGCGCTTCCCAAAAAGGCGCCTTGCCTTGGGGCATGGGGTCAGCCTTGTTTGAACAAGACCGTGAGCGCATTGGTTACGATATTACCGCTCAATGGGCACCGAGTGATGACCTGGATTTAACGCTACATTACCTCAGTTCCACGCTGAAAGCCGATAACGTGAATTCAAACTTAATTGGTATTCCTTTCCGCGGCTTGTTTGCCATGGGTGATAATCCTAACCCTGGTACAGTAAATAGCGACGCTGTTGTAGACAGTTTACAAGTATTTGGCGTGGATAACCGTCCGGGTTGGGCTCGTCATATGGCCTACGATAATATTTTCCGTGATGGCTCAGAAGCCTCTACCGAATTGCTGGATTTTGAAGGTAATTACAACACTGAGTCAGGCAAGTTGCATTGGCAGATTGGTCGTACTGTAGGTGAGGGTACTAACAATGACTTCTTTACCGAGTTCTGGGTAGATCACACTGATCCACGCGCCGCCTTTGATTTTTATAATCCGGGTGGTACTAATCCTTACATCGATTTCACTGGCCCTAGCCCCTGGTTGCAAAATCCGGGTGACGAAATGTGGTTAGGTGGTATTTTCGATCAGGCCAACATCTCTGAAGATAAAGAGAACTATCTGCAGTTGGATTACACTCATGAAGTGAGTTTGGGTGCTGTTACCAGCATCAAGTCTGGTGTTAAGTTGCGTGACCGTTCTTTCACACAAGACCGTTATCGTACCAGCTTGAATAACCTGGCGGCAGTAGGTGAGGGCAGCTTAGGGCCTGCAAGTCAGTTCTGGTCAGGTGAAATGGTGAATGTTTCTCACAGCAATACTAATGGTGTAGCAGCTTCTTATTTTATGCCAGACAGAGACGCAATGTATAATGCACTTTATGCCGTCGCTGAGTGTACGGGTGGCGAAACGGGGTTGTGCCGCAATAATGATGTGTTCTTGAGTGACGCGTCGTACGAAGTGAAAGAAGACATCACCGCGCTTTATACCATGGCAAATTTCGAAGATGAAAACCTGCGTGGTAATGTCGGTTTGCGCTATGTGAGCACTGATCAAGATTCCAACGGTTATGACCTGGCTGATGGCTCAGCGCTAACTCGCTCTGGTGATTACTCCGCCTGGTTACCCAGCTTGAACCTGTCTTATGACTTAACCGATGAGTTGGTATTGCGTGCTGCGGCAGGCAAGTCTATTGCTCGTCCTACACCGTTCCAGTTGTCTGCATCTTATAACCTGACGCCTGAAACCAGCTCAGGCTCAGCGGGTAATCCAGATTTGAAACCTGAACGTGCTACAAGCTTTGAATTTGGTCTTGAGTGGTATTTCAGCGACGCTTCGTTGTTATCTGCCACTATGTTCGCCAAAGACTTATCCGATATCGTGATATCTAAAATCGTCGCTGCTGAGGTTAATGGTGTTCAAATCAACCAACTTAACACGCCAATCAATGCAGGTACGGCGACAGTTGAAGGGATTGAAGTACAGTTACAACACGCTTGGGATAACGGCTTCGGTGGTTACGTTAACTTCACCTACAATGACGTGAGTGATATTAAAGATGGTGGTAACTTGATTGGCTTGCCGTTTAACTCCAGGGAGTCCTATAACGCTGGTGTTTATTATGAAAACGACATTTATAGTGCGCGTTTGAACTATACCTATCGTTCAGAGTACTTCCTTGCCGTCACTGAATTTGGCAATCGTTATCGCGATGATCAATCCCAGTTAGACGCGCAGTTCAGCTGGAACGTGACAGACGAAATCAGCCTTAAGTTCGAAGCGTTAAATATCACCGATGAAATTTGGGAAAACTATTACGAGCGTGCCACTGATGGTCATCGCGTGGGTGGTACCCAAAGTGCCAATGGCCGACGCTTTTACGCAGGAGCCAGCTTTAAGTTCTAAAGTGTGTGTCTGGTCGATACTACAAGGAGGTAGTTCACTGACATTGTGTGTTGCTGGCCCGGCAGCGGGGGTTGTTGGGCCAGATTTTTAAAGTAAGTTTTGAATATTTGAAGGTTACAGTTAATGAGATTGCGCGGTTTAGCTATTAGTTTATTTGGGATTCTGGCCATTCTGGGCAACGAAGTGAATGCCAAAGCCATGTCATTAACTCAACTTGCAGATGCTATTGAGGTTAACTATCAGGTGTTGTCTAATCTCGACAACCAGGACTGTAAAGCCTTGTTTTCTGGCGATTGTTTCACTGGTCAATTGCGTTTTTCAGTACCGGAATCTGTCACCAGTAAACCTTTTGCACTGTATTTTAGCCATATTGCGCCCATAAAATGGGACAACCATCCGCAGCTCGATATAGAACATATCAATGGTGATTTGCACCAGGTCTTGTTCAGCGGCAATGAGTTTTCCGATGCTACCGCAGTTGATATCCAATTTAAGGCGGCTTTCTGGCATGCCGCACATTCTGATGTGATGCCCAACTATTTTTTGGTGTCTAATACTGAAGGACCGGTGGTGGTGCAATCTACGGTACCGAAAATTGATACAGATACCGGGTTGCAAGTGATGCCACATTTGCTGCCTTTTGAAAAAGAGCAGCAATGGCGTCGTAACCCGGAAGATGACTTGCCGCTGGCGGATGCCGGCTGGCTATTTCAACATTATCAGGCGCTTCGAGCTGAGCCGGAAAAAGCTGAAATACAGCACAGTAGTGAGACGCCAAGAATCATCCCGCAGGTGAAAAAGGCCAGCTGGAATAGGGCTGAAACATTATCTCTCGACACCGGGCTGCAAGTTCGTTGGCAAGGGTTTACTGAAGACAGGGTAATACTGGAACTATTTCAGAAAGCGAACTTAGCAACCACTCCAAATGGTGTGCCTTTAACCCTGAAACTCAATAATGAGTTACCTGAATCTGCCTACCGCTTACAGATTGAGAGTAAGGGGATCGTCATAGAAGCGGCCGACAGAAATGGGCTGCAACACGCCGTGGTGTCTTTTTATCAGTTGCTGGTGAAACAAGACTCGGTGCTGCCTCTGGTTGATATTCAGGACGAGCCGCGTTACGAGTTCCGCGGGGTGCATGTGGATTTATCCCGTAACTTTTTAGGTAAACAGGTATTGTATCGCTTGTTAGATCAGATGTTTTATTTGAAGCTGAACAAGCTACACCTGCATCTTGCTGATGATGAAGGCTGGCGTTTACAGATCCCGGGTTTACCAGAGCTTACCGAAATCGGTGGCTTCAGATGCTTTGATCCACAAGAAGACAGTTGTCTTTTACCACAATTGGGCAGTGGCCCACACAAAAATAGTGCGGTAAATGGTTATCTTACAGTCTCGGAATATCAGGCCATTTTGCAATATGCTCATGAGCGCCATATTGAAATCATTCCTTCCTTTGACCTGCCCGGTCATGCCCGAGCCGCTGTCAAAGCCATGGAAGCCCGATATCGCAAATATAAAAAGCAGGAAAATCTCGAGGCCGCTAAAGAGTTCTTGCTCAGTGATTTTGCCGATGACACCCAGTACAGCTCAGTACAGTTTTACCACGACAATACGGTGAACCCCTGCCAGGAGTCTACCTATCACTTTATTGATACAGTGATTGGCAAAGTAAAAGCCATGCATAAAGCCGTCAATGCGCCGTTGTCTACCTATCATATTGGCGCCGATGAAACCGCCGGGGCCTGGGTTAACTCTCCGGTGTGTCAAACTCTGATTGAAAGCGATGACGATATTAATAGTGTTAAAGACTTAAAACCGATGTTTTTAACCCGGGTGATCGACATTATTGAAAAACACGGTCTTATCGCTGCCGGCTGGAGTGATGGAATGCACAAGGTTCTGGAGCTGGAAGCCGGAAAGCAACATCAGGTGAATGTTTGGGATACCCTTTATTGGGGTGGTCACGAGTTGGTGAAAGACTTTAGTAAACAAGGATGGAAAACCGTGCTTTCACACCCAGATGTATTGTACTTTGATTTTCCTTACGCCAATCACCCCAAAGAAACCGGTTATTATTGGGCATCCAAAAATACCGATAGCGTCAAAGTCTTCCAGTTTATGCCGGACAACCTGGCCGCTAACGCCAGCCAGTGGAAAGACCGCATGGGCCACAGTTACACCGCCAGTAACCAAGGTACGCAACCTGGTATCGCCGGAATGCAAAGCCAAATCTGGAGCGAGGCAGTGCGCTCCCCTGAAACCTTTGAGTATTTAATGTATCCAAGGTTGCAAACCTTTGCCGAACGCGCCTGGCACAAAGCGGACTGGGAAGTGCAATACGGCGATGCACAAACTTTTAGCTATCAAGATAAAACGCCGCAATTTAAATTGCAGTTACACGACTGGCAGGGCTTTAGTGCCGCCCTTGCAGGCTACATGAGTGAGCAAAAGCTATTCGATGGTAATTACAGACTACCACCGCCGGGAATGCGTAAATCGGCAGAGGGCATCGAAGTGAATACCTTATTGCAAGGTTTAGGCGTGCAATGTCGATGGGACGCGCAGCCTTGGTTTGAGGTATCCGGGGAGCTTGTTGAAGAAAGCCAGGCCCGTCAGCTAAGTTGCCGTACAGTTCAAAAGTCCAATGCCGGGAAAGGCGAGGACGCGACAGAAAGTGAGAAATTCAGCCCGATTACAGTTCTGGATTTGAGAGCAATATAATGCTCTTTTTTCGTTCAAAAATGACAGCGTTGTCATTGGGTTTGAAGGATTTGATTGTTTTTAATACAGATATCAGCAAGTGGGAGAGTGAAATTGACAAATAAGCCAACGCTTTATTTGGGTGTGGATGGTGGTGGAAGTAAGTGTCGCGCCATTATCCAGGATGCTCAGGGAACAACACTTGGAACAGGTCTGTCTGGAGCGGCTAATTTACTGAGAGGTACACAAAAAGCACAAGAGTCCGTGCTGGCAGCTTACTTGCAAGCACGCGAAGAGGCTGGCTTGAATAAGTCTGACGACAGTCGAGTTATCGCTGGATTAGGCCTGGCGGGAGCTAACCTGGAAACACTGAGTGAAGAGTTCATCACCACGTGGCAGCATCCCTTTAAGGCCGCATATCTCACCACAGATTTAGAAATTGCCTGTCTCGGAGCACATAAGGGGAAAGCGGGCGGTGTGATTATCATCGGCACCGGAAGTTGTGGTCTGGTAACTTCAGACAACGGCTCTTTGACGCTAGGCGGACACGGATTTTTGTTAGGGGATAAAGGCAGTGGAGCCTGGTTTGGACTGTCGGCCGTGCAATACTGCCTGGAGGCACTTAGTGGTTTGCAGCCTGATTCTACCCTGGTCGCTGCGATTCAGGAGTTTACAGGGTGTCATAGCGAACAGGCAATGATCACGCGCTTTGCCGACGCGGCACCTAAAGATTTTGCCGCATTGGCGCCTTTGGTGTTTGAACAAGCGCAGCGTAGTGACAAGGCGGCAGAAAAGATTATTCAAAGCGGCGTCGGTTATATAGCGTCCTTGTGCACCACGCTTTTAAGCAAGGCACCACCCAGGTTTAGTCTGATTGGCGGTCTTGCTCCACTTATTGCCGAGCGGCTGCCCACCGAACTGGCAAATCAAATTTCGCCCCCTTTGAGTGAGCCCGAAGAGGGAGCTGTTTTGTACGCACGCCAATGTGCGCAATCTTTTAATATTCATGATGTTGCTTCTACAAACGAAGCGCATTCAGTAACCTGATAAGAGGTTTTATTATGAGCAGTTTAATGGCGCGAGAAGCGCTTTCTACGCCGGATATCATCAAGCAGCAACTCAATGCCAATCAACCCGTGGTTGAACACCTGGTGGCAGAAATAAAACGCCGTGACATCAAGATGATCATGATGGTGGGCAGAGGATCTTCCGACCATGCAGGCGTTTTTGCAAAATACCTATTTGAGGTGGAATTGGGGATCCCCGTTTGCTTTGCGGCCCCTTCCGTTAGCGGGGTATATGACAAACAGTTAAGCTTGCACAATACCCTGGCAATTGTGATCTCTCAGTCAGGAAAAAGCCCGGATTTACTCAATCAAACCAAAGCGATTCAGGCCGCGGGTGCCTGGTGTATCGCACTGGTTAACGATGGTTATTCGCCTTTGGCGGCACTGGCCGATGCGATTTTACCGATTCGCGCCGAAGCTGAATTGGCAGTCGCTGCCACCAAGAGTTACATGGCAACACTATCGGCACTGTTACAGCTTACCGCAGAATGGAAAGGCGATAACAAGTTGTTAAATGATGTACATCAACTTCCGGATGCGCTGCGCAATATCACCGAGGGTAAACCTCAATTAACCGCGGAGTTTTTGCGCGGGTTACGCCATTGTGTCGTTCTTGGCCGCGGCTTTGGTTATGCTATTGCTCGAGAAATTGCCCTTAAGTTGAAAGAGGTGTGCAGTATCCATGCAGAAGCGTTTAGCAGTGCCGAATTTATTCATGGTCCGGTGACGCTGGTGGAGAGCGAGCTGGCGGTCATCAGTATCAATATTGAAGATGAATCCCATGTTGTGCATCAACAACAGATAAAAGATGTCGCGCATCGCGGCGCCAGACTGTTGACCATCAGTCATCCGGAATTAGAGTTGTCACCCAGATTATTGCCCCTACTGGTAATGTTGCGCTTTTATTTAGATGTGGAGCACGTGGCGCAAACTATGGGGATGAACCCTGACGCGCCTCCCGGACTTAAAAAAGTCACCGAAACGGTGTAATAAAAGGACAAAAAATATGGCTACTCAGTGTTTTACGGTAGACAAGATCCTCACCTCTACAGGGTGGCAGTTACTTCAAAAAGTGACCGTTGAAAATGGAAAAATTACTGATATCTCTGCTGCCAGCAAGGCCGTAGAGCAGCACTATTTTGGCACTTTGATACCGGGCTTTGTTGATCTGCAAGTGAATGGAGGCGGCGGTAAACTACTCAATCTTGAGCCAGAGCTGGCCACGGTAAAAACGATAGTGGATGCACATCGGCAATTTGGTACCACCGCCATGTTGCCCACGCTCATTACCGACAACATTGATACAATGCAGTGCAGTGCCGATGCTGTCGCCGAAGCAATAGTTGAGGGTGTTGACGAAGTTATCGGCATCCACTTTGAAGGCCCTTTGCTGCAAAAGGACAAAAAAGGCGTTCACCCGGAGCAGTTTATTCGTCCGGTATCAGACGCTGAACTGACTTTATATTGCCGTCAGGATTTAGGTGAAGTATTGGTTACCCTGGCGCCGGATAATGTTTCTCCCGATGTTATCAAAGACCTGGTAAAGCAAGGCGTGCATGTTTGCCTGGGCCATTCCAATGCCAATTTTGAACAGGTGTGTGCTGCACTTGAGGCGGGAGCGACCGGGTTCACTCATATTTATAATGCCATGTCGCCACTGACTTCTCGAGAGCCTGGAATGGTGGGAGCCGCTTTGGCAGATAAGGCGAGTTATGCCGGATTGGTTTTGGACCATCACCACGTGCATCCCGCCATGAGTAAGCTGGCAATAGAAACTAAAGGTATCGATAAAATTTTTCTGGTAACCGACGCCATGGCACATGTAGGTTGTGCCCAGCAAGCACTGCCTTACTTTGATACCCTGATCCAACGTGATGGCGATAAACTCACCACGCCAGATGGCACTTTGGCGGGTTCCTGTCTTGATATGAGGCAGGCGGTATTAAATGCTCATAGAGATCTGGCGATACCGCTGGAGCAGGCAATAAAAATGGCTTCTCTTACCCCTGTAAGTTATCTTGACCTCTCGAGTAACTTAGGCGAACTTGCTGTGGGAAAACGCGCAGACTATATCTTGTTGGACTCTGCATTGAACATTGACGCTGTCTTTGTTGCAGGAGTGCAAAAAACTAATAAAGCAGGAATAAATCATGACCAGCAATAGTGTATCCAGACCTCTAACCGGCGCTAACAGCAGCCTGGTACCGATGCTAATTATCGGTGCGCTTTTTTTCGTCTTCGGTTTTGTCACCTGGCTAAACGGTGCACTCATCCCATTTTTGCAAATGGTGTGTCAGCTTACCGAAACTCAGGCGCTGATGGTGGCTTTTTGTTTTTATGTCGCTTATGTGGTGATGGCGTTACCAGCGGCAATGGTGTTGGAGAAAACCGGTTATCGCATGGGAATGGTGATTGGGTTGGCGCTGATTGCGTTAGGCGCCTTGTTGTTCGTGCCCGCAGCCTTATCCCGCGAGTTTGCACTTTTTCTGGGAGCACAGTTCATCATGGGCTCAGGACTTACCATCTTGCAAACGGCGTCTAACCCTTACATTGTTAAGATAGGGCCGGAAGAAAGCGCCGCTGCTCGTATTGCAATAATGGGCTTGCTGAATAAAGCCGCGGGTGTTTTGGCGCCATTGTTATTTACCGCGTTAGTGCTGGGTGATTTTGCCCATATTTCCAGTGCCTCATTGGCAGCCATGACTGAAGCTGAGCGCAGCAGTCAAATAGCGTCCATGTCCAATGGTCTGGTTGTACCTTATGTGGGGATGGCTGTGGTGCTGTTGCTTCTGGCCGGAGCCTTAAAGCTCTCGTCACTACCAGAAATCTCTATGGATGACAGCGAGACCGAAGTTGCCGATGCAGGTTCAGTATTGCAGTTTCCGCAATTAGTATTAGGAGCCATCGCGTTATTCTGTTATGTGGGTGTTGAAGTGGTAGCCGGTGACACTATTGGTTTGTATGGCTCTAAATTGGGTATTGAGAATGCCACATCACTCACTTCGCTAACTATGTTTGGTATGGTGGCAGGTTACCTGGCGGGATTGGTGTTGATCCCCAGGTACCTTAAACAGCAGACGGCCTTGTTGCTATCAGCCGTGTTAGGGCTATTACTCACCGCGCTTATTATGTTTGCTGACCCTGAGCAACAGAGTTTTTCTTTTTTATGGGGTTGGGCTGGGTTTAGCGAGATCCCTGATGTGATCACTTATGTGGCGTTATTGGGATTGGCAAATGCCATGGTATGGCCATCTCTTTGGCCTCTGGCACTAACTGGCTTAGGTAAGTTCACCTCTAAAGGCGCCGCAATATTAATCATGGGGATCGCCGGTGGTGCCATACTGCCATTGGGCTACGGGTTATTGGCCGACAATGCCGGTAGCCAAACTGCCTATGTGATCATGCTGCCTTGTTATTTATTTATTCTGTATTACGCCTTATTCGGTTACCGGATGAGACGCTGGGGTTAAATAGTTTTTGATATTGCAATCAGGCTGCTATTTCGCAGCCTTTTTTATATGCGCAAAGGCCTTTCTTTTAGTCATAATTTAGCATATTCGCTGAATTTTAGTGAATATCACTAAATATTCGTAAAACATTTAGTTTTGATTAAGCTTTTATTAATAGAATTTGTGTATAAATCACTATAAATCAATAAGTTATAATTTTGGTGCGGTTATTGAATTATTTATGCCAAACAGGGAGTGGCAAGATTTCGCATTCCCGTTGCCACGATGAACACACTTCTATGGAGATAAAAAATGAAAAAGCATTTGTTAGCACTATTGGTAGCCGGTCCGTTAGCGTTGGGTTTGAGCGGTTGTGTTATTTCAGTGGACAGTGATGGCTGGGACGGTCATACCGTTGACTGGGAAGATCGCGAATACAAAAACCGCAAAGTCATCGCAGAATTGGAATTAGATCTGGGGACTCAGCAAGTAAAAGATCGCTTAGGTGTGCCAGATTTTAATGAAACACTACGTCGCGACGGTGAAACTTACACTGTATTGTTCTATCGCACCCAGCGTATGCACGGTGACGGCAAGACCACGAAAGATGAATGTACTCCACTGGTATTCAAAAATGGTGCGTTAGTGGGTTGGGGAGATACTGCCCTTAACCGTATTTAATGGTCTGCATTAAACGATAATTACGAACAAATCACTTGATGGTAAAGTGAACCCATCTCCCTGAACAAAGCCGACGTCGTCGGCATTTTCTTTTATCGTATTTTATTGGCCATTTCCGGGCATCTTGTCCGACCTGTTACTATGAATCTGATTTTATTTTCACACTTTATTAACAATTCCTTCCGCTTCATGTAGATTAAATCTAAAGAAGACTCGGGGAAGAGAATGAATACCAGCGAAGCGCAGGCACTTAATAAAAATATAAAAGCCGTTTTCCTGACCGCCGAAGACCTCAAAGTTGCAGGCTCTTTGTTATATCAGGCTTATCATGATGATCCGCTTTTTATCGACATCTTCCAGTCTGAAAAAGAGGGCTATGAACAGCGTTTGCGCTCAGCCATTCGGGAGGAGTTAAATGCATTTTGGATGGCCAAACAACCCATGGTTGGGCTATTTGACGAGGAGCGGTTATTGGCTGTTGCTTGTTTAACTCACTCTGATTCTGCTTTTGGTCCGGGGCGTTTCTGGCATTGGCGCTTGAAAATGCTGCTGACTGCTGGCTTTTTTTGTACCAAACAAATGATGGAAAAAGACCAGAAAATTCAGCAGAACGTACCAGCCGAACACTATCATTTACTGTCGTTAATTGGTGTTCACCCCGACGAGCAACATCATGGCCTGGGGCATTTATTGATGTCTGCGGTGGAGTCTGTGATGTTGGAAAACCCAAATAGCAGTGGCGTCGCTGTGTATGCCACCTTACCTAAGTACATGCATTTCTTTGAAGATACTGGCTATAAGTTAGTGAAAGAGCTGGAAGTGGGCCACATCAGCGGCCATTTGATGTTCAGGGAACGGCCTGAATAAGTTTGTCAGGATAATAGCGGTCAGTTCATGCGATAGGGCGGCACAGTGGTGGCAACTGCTCTATGGCCTTCCATTTCTAATAACCCTTGATATTTATCTTCGCCATTGCCTGAAAATTCAAAAACAAATTGGGTTTTCCAGTCGGGCTTGCCGCGCACCAGGCCAAATCGGGTTTTATCCCGGGCGACACTGATGAGCTGTAATCCTTGTTTTTCGCAATACAAATTGAGGTAGCGGTTTGCTGCCTCGCTGATGGCGCGAATTCGCCAAAATTGAGCAATCACTACGACTGCGACCAGGATAAATAAAATATCACTCAAGGCAAACATCAGGCACGTCCAAACAGTTGATTGATGCCCTGTGCCAGTGTGTCACTGCGTTGTGGATCGCGCAGACGCCGCAACATAATGTCTCGTAATGATGGAATCTGTACCAGATCAGCGTACAGTGCGGGTAATAAGTCCAATCGAGCGGCTTCTTCCATAAACAAAGTGAGAAAATCATAATCCTCACATAAGCCCCAGTGGCGACCCGCAAGTACGATAAGGTGATCACCACAACTGAGTTTATTAGCTAATAAACCCCGCAAATTTTCTCGGAGTTTGTCTTTTTCCGAATATTGGCTCAACGCTCTGAGCAAAGGAATAAACAACTTGTGCTCAGGACGTGTTTTTTGCAGCAAGCCAAATAAAAACTCTGCCAGTTCAGCGGGTAAAGTAACGTTTTCCAGCGACGCCATAAGGGTGGTTTGCACAAGCTCTGCATAGTTAGCAAACTGCTGGATGATATGTTGCTGGTTGTGTTCCAGATTGAGATTAAAAATGACATCGCTAAGGCCCTGCAGTGCCACTTCTTGCCAATCATTCAAATCAGGGCGAGCGATGTAGTTTTTCGCCGCAGCATAAAATTGTCCGGGTTTTAGTCCCAGCAACACTCTGGCGTAGCTGTTAAAGTCGGCCAGTTGCGATTGATTCGGGGTGAATAAAAACGGGTTATCTGGCAAAGACTTATCCGAATCATCATTGAGCAATTCACTGCCCAAGGCCTCTATCACAATACTTAAAAACTGATCCCGTTGCGCACCCACAACATTGCCCTGTTCATCCAATGGTAACTTGATGAACCAGATAAAATGTTGCTTTGACAAGCTTTTATTCCAGAACAATATCCCCAACCAAAGCATTTGTTGGCGCGGACGCGGCGCTTGTTGCAAACCATTTTCAATCTCGAGAAAGGATTGATTGTCCAGCAATTTAAAACCGCGTCCCATATCGACAATGCGATATTCTGTACCGGCTTCGAGTAAAAATTCACTAATAGTGGAAATTGTTGTCATCGTGTTCTCTGAAAACAGTGTTGCAAAGGTTATAATGGCGCTCAAAATATTAACATGAATTTGGAGGTGAGTTCTGAACCTTGACCTCAACAATCAGAACCAGCTGTTAAATGAGCTCGCAAAATTGTTGCAAGAATTGGAGACGACTTTGCGGAAATTCAAGCTTTGGCAGCAAAATTCCATCGTCATTGAACAGGTCACTACGCCTTTTGGTGTTGGCCAAATTCAATTTACTGAATGGTTACAGTTTATCTACCTGCCCAAAATGAAAAGTTTAGTACAGGCGGGTGCGGGTATCCCAAAGGCTGAAATAACGCCCTACGCAGAAGAAGCATTGCCCTCGGGAGACGCTCGTGAAGCTTTGCTTGTGTGTATTCAAAAGCTGGATAACTTGAGTGTTACAGCACATGTGTGAAAGCAACCATATCGTGAGGTTGCCGGAGTTGGTTATCCCGGAGCAATTACCTGTATTGTATCAAGATGAGCATCTGGTGGTGATTGATAAACCGGCAGGTTTACTCGTACACCGCAGTATGATTGATAGGCACGAAACCCGATTTGCCATGCAAATGTTGCGAGATCAAATAGGTCAGCATGTTTATCCGGTGCATCGGCTGGATAAACCCACTGCCGGAGTGCTGATTTTTGCTCTCGATGCACAAACTGCCAGGTTAATGAGTGAGCAGTTGGAGAACCATCAAATTGAAAAGCGCTATCTGGCTATCGTAAGGGGGTACCTCAGCGGACAGGGGGAGATTGCTCACCCTCTTAAGGAAAAGCTGGACAAAATCGCGGATAAAAAAGCACGTCAAGACAAACCTCCTCAGGAGGCCATCTCGTTTTACAAGAGTATTCAACAAGTCGAAATTCCCATCGCAGTGGGCAAGTACGCCACGGCAAGATATAGCCTGGTCGCGTTACTACCGAAAACGGGTAGAAAGCATCAATTGCGTCGTCACATGTCTCATTTACGTCATCCCATCTTGGGGGACGTTAATTATGGCGACAATAAACACAATCGTTTTTTACGTGAGTCTTGTAATTTCCCCGGACTAGCCTTATGGTCCCATCAAATTAAATTTAAGCATCCCTATAATGAGCGCATGATCTCGTTGCAATGTGATTTGCCGTCACGATTTGAACACCTGTGGCAGCATTGGGGATTAGACAATACAACAATCAAGCATTTATGGAGTAACTGGTGGCCAGTGTAAGTATTTTTGTCGGTTCAGTGTATGGCAACGCGCAGCATGTTGCAGAGCAGTGTGAGGAAAATCTCGTAGAAATAGGACACGATGTGTCTTTGTTCAGTGAGCCAGAAATCGATGATTTTAAGGAAGCGGAAAATGTGCTGGTGATCACCTCAACAACTGGACAGGGCGACCTACCACCTAATATCGAGTTTTTTGCCCAGGATCTGCGTGACCAGATGCCATTGATGGGCGGCAAATCGTTTGCTGTTGTTGCCTTAGGCGATAGTAGTTATGGCGATACCTTTGGTGGTGCGGGACATACTATGTATGAGATTTTAACTGAGCTACAAGGCAAACCAATGGCAGATTTGTTCATAGTCGATGCTATGGAGACGTTTGAACCGGAATCTGAAGTTGTTCCTTGGGTGACAAAGTTATTTAGTGTTAACTAGTTAAAAAAAAGGCTCCATCAGGAGCCTTTTTTAGTTTGACTTGTTTATTCTGCGCCTCTCAATAAGGCATTGATACCCACTTTTGAACGGGTTTGTGCGTCCACTTTTTTCACAATGATAGCTGCGTAAAGGCTGTATTTACCATCTTTGGATGGCAGATTACCTGGCACTACCACCGCTCCGGCTGGAACACGTCCATAATGAATTTCTCCAGTTTCACGGTCGTAGATGCGAGTGCTTTGACCAATGTAGACCCCCATTGAAATGACGGCCCCTTCTTCAACGATAACGCCCTCTACGATTTCTGAGCGAGCTCCGATAAAGCAGTTATCCTCAATGATAGTCGGATTGGCTTGCAGCGGCTCCAATACGCCGCCGATTCCAACACCGCCTGAAAGATGCACGTTTTTACCGATTTGAGCACAAGAGCCTACGGTTGCCCAAGTATCTACCATAGTACCTTCATCAACAAAGGCGCCAATATTTACATAAGACGGCATCAGTACCACATTTTTGCCTATGTAGCTGCCTGTGCGCACTGTGGCTGGTGGTACGACCCGCATGCCTTCTTGTTGAAATTGCTCAGCACTGTAATCGGAGAACTTAAGGGGAACTTTGTCGTAAAAGCGGCTTTCTGCACCATCCATTACCGCATTGTCATGTAAGCGGAAAAACAACAATACCGCTTTTTTAAGCCACTGATGCACTACCCATTCACCCGCGATTTTTTCAGCTACACGCGCTTCACCGGAATTAAGCAGTGCTATCGATTTCTGAACGGCGAGTTTTACCGCCTCATCAGCAGAGGCTGGAGTAATATTTGCTCTGTTCTCAAAAGCCGTTTCAATGATGGTTTGCAGGTCTGACAAATTCGTCATGGGTTTCTGTGTTCCTATAGGTTTAACTGGCTAGTCGCTATCCGACAGCCTTTCTGAGATTGTTTGTTTTAATTGCACCTGTTGTTCGTTAGTCAGGCATTTTCCTTCGCTATTGCTCAAGATAAATAAATCTTCTGCTCGCTCACCTATGGTGGTGATTTTGGCGTGGTGTAATGACAAATCCTGCTCCACGAATATGTGCCCAAGCTTGGCTAATAAGCCTGGTGCATCCAGTGCTTCCAGCTCCATCATGGTGACATCATCCTGATTGCCAAAAAAGCGCACTTTGGTGGGCACCGCTAACTGTTTTAATTGCCGTGGAATACGCCGTTTGTTGACGTGTTCGACACCGGGCTTTTGCAGTTGCGTCACAATAGCGTCTTGTAAACTCTTAAGTCTACTGGGTGAGCTTATGCGTTTTCCATCCTGTTCCAAAATAATAAAACTATCAAAGATATAACCATCTTGCGTCATCATTAACTGCGCGTCCTGAATAGAGCAGTTTCTGCTGTCCAGTACGGATGCCACTTGCGCGAATAACCGCGGTCTGTCTTCACCATACATGAGCAGTTCTGTTCCGCTTTTCGCCGTACCATCAGTAACGGCGACAACAAGGGGATAATGCTCGTTGTAGAGGTTGTGCAAAATAATATGCGTATGCCAGGCAATTTGGTCTGGTTTGAAGCGGGCAAAATAGTCCGCAGGAAATTTCTGCCAGGCTTTTTCTACCGCTGATTCTTCATAGTCTTCCAGGAGCGAACGCATGGCACTGGCTTTGTGCTCTTTTTCTCTGGATTGCAAATCGAATTTGTTTTCAAGCCCATTCTCCAGTGCTTTTTGTGTCATCAGGAAAAGCTCGCGCAGCAGAGAGGATTTCCATTCATTCCAGAGGTTGCTATTGGTGGCGCGAATATCTGCAAGCGTTAATGCATACAGTAGTTCAAGCTGTTCTTGGGTCCTGACTGTGGCCGCAAAATCTTGTACTACCTCGGGATCGTAAATATCCCGTCTCTGGGCAATAACCGACATGGTCAAATGCTGTGCCACTAGCCACTTGATCAGATTTTTATCTTTTTCAGGGATGTCGTGCAATTGACAAAATTGCTCCACATCTTCAGCGCCCAATTTGGAGTGATCGCCGTTTCTGCCTTTGGCAATATCGTGGAAGATGCCCGCCAGAAATAGCAATTCCGGCTTGTCCGCATTGCGCATAATACGTCCACAGCGAGGAAACTCGTGATCAAACTCTTTGTGGTTGTAACGGGCCAGGTTTTTAATCAGGCGGTGGGTATGCTCATCAACGGTGTAGGCATGGAACAAGTCGAATTGCATCATGCCAACAATGTGGTTCCATTGGGGGATATAGCTTTGCATAATGCCGTGCTTGTGCATTAAATCCCAGCTCAATTCGAAAAAGTCAGTCTTCTTCACCAAAGCTAAAAAGGATTCACGGCACTCGGGGTATTCACATAAAAAGATGTCTTGTTCCTGATAGACTCTGCGGGCGTTACGCAGAAGTCGCAGGGTAGAGGCGTGCATACCTTTAATTTCTGGATTATCCGTAATAATGTGAAAAAAATTGAGGATTTTTACCGGCGCATCAAATACGTTTTCGTGTCGCGCATGCACCAGGCCGCCCTTAACATCAAAGTCGTCAGAAATGACTTTTTCGACTTTTAATCGCTCCCCCAACATTTCATGGCGAAAATGACCAAGTAGCATTTCGTTCAGCTCTCGGACTCGGCGCACCACCCGGAAAAACGCCTTCATCATTTTTTCTACTGAAGCTTTGCCCTCATCACCATAGCCAAGCCGGCGGGCAACTTCTGGTTGATAGTCGAATAACAAACGGTTTTCGCTACGACCAGCAATGATGTGCAGAATGAATCGAATTCGCCACAAATGACTGCGACATTCCGTGAGCTCATCTAGCTCCCGGCGCGTGAAATAACCGTAATCCACCAGGTCTTTGCCCTTTAAAACACTAAAGTGTTTTTTGGCTACCCAACCGATGCATTGGATGTCGCGTAAACAACCCGGATTTTCTTTTACATTGGGCTCCAGATTATAACTGGTGCCATTAAATTTAGCGTGGCGAACCTGTTGCTCGTCGAATTTAGCTGTATAGAACAGCTTGCTTGGCCAAAAGGCGCGGGACTGCAGTTTGTCGTGAAGTTCATCGAAGACACTATGGCTGCCAATAAGTACTCGAGATTCAATCAGATTAGTGGCGATAGTGACATCTTCTTTGGCCAGTTTGATGGTTTCCTTGATGGTGCGCACCGATTGGCCGATGTCCAGACCAATATCCCAGAGAATGGTGATGAATTGTGTCACTTTCTCCTGAGTGGTTTTGTCCAAAGTTTTGTGCGACAGGATAAGTAAATCAACATCGGAATATGGCTGTAAATGACCACGACCGTAACCACCTACTGCCACCAGAGCGAGTTGTTTTACTTGCTCCAGCTCCAGCAATCGCCAAATGTGGCTAAGTACAGCGTCGACAAATGCCGCTCGGCCAGTCACCAGGGTGTTAACATCGGTGGTTTCAAATTCTTGTTCCAGCCAGTCATAAGAGTTGCTAATGCACTCTTTAAACGCTTTGGTATTGTTGGGGCTGGTGATCAGGCGCACCTGACTAAGTAAGCTTTGCAGTGCCAATGTTATTCCCCTGGTTTTACTGATTTTTCTGGGTGTTATTTGCGGTTCACGCGGCTTTGATTACCCGATCAATGGTTTCATCCGAGCGCAGCGTCAAGATTTCACAGCCATCGCTGGTAACCAACAGCGTATGCTCCCATTGCGCACTTAAACTGCGATCTTTGGTGACTACTGTCCAATCATCTGGTAGCAATTTACTGAAGCGTTTACCAGCATTGATCATGGGCTCAATGGTAAAGCACATGCCTTCTTTAAGTACGTCACCAGTGCCTGCTTTGCCGTAGTGTAAAATTTGTGGTTCTTCATGGAAGCTGGCACCAATACCGTGACCACAGTACTCTCGTACTACAGAATAATTGTGTTGTTCAGCATACTGCTGAATGACAGCGCCAATGTCGCCGACACGTGTACCGGGTTTGACAATCTCTATGCCTTTGTACAAGCACTCTTGTGTCACTTTAATGAGACGCTCCGCCAAGATACTGGGCTTGCCCACGACAAACATCTTCGAGGTATCCCCGTGGTAGCCGTCTTTGATCACAGTAACGTCGATATTCACTATGTCACCATCTTTTAACTTCTTGTCCGAAGGAATACCGTGACAAATAACGTGATTTACAGAAGTACAAATGGATTTGGGAAAGGGGGGATTACCATAGTTTAACGGTGCCGGGATACCGCCTTGCACGTTAACAATGTAATCATGGCAAATGGTGTTAAGCTCATCGGTAGTGACACCTTTTTTGACGTGCTCACCAATCATTTCCAGTACTTCTGATGCCAGTTTTCCAGCAACTCGCATTTTTTCGATTTCTTCTGGGGTTTTGATAGTTATCGTCAAGATTCTTTCCTGATTTCTGATTTAAATGGATTTACAGTGGCCAAGTTTACCTGGTATGGCTCGGGATGTATAGCCAGGGTAACACCTCAGAGGTGTTTGTTGTGGACCCTTTTTCAGGAAAAATATTGAGTTTGCTACTCATAAATGGTATAAAGCGCCGCGCCTGAAAAGGGTCGTTCCGAAAAGACGACTCAACTCAGCGTAAATTAATCATTTAAAACACACATACATCGACACGATTTTCGGGGTGTCTGGCTTTTCTCACGAGGAAACAGGATCGAAAATTGGGATGTATGGAGGCCTAACCCCAATTGAGGAAATTTATTATGGCAAACGTGTCTATGCGTGACATGCTGCAAGCTGGTGTTCACTTCGGTCACCAAACTCGCTACTGGAACCCAAAAATGAAGCCTTTCATTTTTGGCGCTCGTAACAAAGTTCACATCATTAACTTGGAAAAAACAGTTCCTCTGTTCAATGATGCATTGTCTTACCTTTCTTCTGTATCTGCGCGTAAAGGTAAAATCCTTTTCGTAGGTACAAAGCGCGCTGCTGGCGATGCGGTAAAAGAAGCTGCTTTGAAATGCGACCAATACTACGTAAACAAGCGTTGGTTAGGTGGTATGTTGACTAACTGGAAAACAGTTCGTCAATCAATCAAGCGTTTAAAAGACCTTGAGCAACAGTCTCAAGACGGTACTTTTGAAAAGCTAACTAAGAAAGAAGTACTAATGCTGACCCGCGAAATGGAAAAGCTGGAAAGCAGCCTTGGCGGTATCAAAGACATGGGCGGTTTACCAGATTGTTTGTTCGTAATCGACGCAAACCACGAGCACATTGCAATTGCAGAAGCTCGTAGCTTGGGTATCCCAGTAGTATCTGTTGTTGATACAAACACTGACCCAGACGGTATCGATTACATCATTCCTGGCAACGACGACGCAATCCGCGCGGTTCAGTTATATCTGAACGCGGCTGCTGACGCGATTCTGGAAGGTCGTGAGCAAAATCTTGAAGCAATCGCTGAAAACGACGACTTCGTTGAAGCGGCTGAGTAAGATTTAATACAGCATTCACAAATGCATGTTAAAAGTCGTAAGACTCATTAAAACAGGGGCCTTGCCCCTGTTTTAAAATATAGTTTGGTGAAGCTTATTTACCCCATATTTTTGAAATGAGATCGCAAATGGGTCTTGTTTTCTACGCTAAAAATTTAAATTTATTCCTGAGGATATACAGATGGCTGTAACTGCTGCTCAAGTAAAAGAACTGCGTGAGCGTACCGGCGCCGGTATGCTGGATTGTAAAAAAGCATTGCAAGCGACTGATGGTGACATCGAAGCGGCGATTGAGAATATGCGTAAATCAGGTCAGGCGAAAGCTGCTAAAAAAGCAGGCCGTATCGCTGCTGAAGGTGTGATCCTGACTTCTGTAAACGCAGGTGTTGCAACAATGATGGAACTGAACTGTGAAACTGACTTCGTTGCACGTGACGACAGCTTCCTGGCATTCGGTAAAAAGTTGGTTGAGTTTGCTGCAGCTAACAAAATCAGTGACGTTGACGCATTAAATGCTTCTGAAATCGACGGTGCTGTTGTTTCTGACTTGCGTGACACGCTGGTAGCTAAAATTGGTGAAAACATCAACGTTCGTCGTGTTGTCACTGTTGAAGGCGACAACTTAGGTGCATACGTACACGGTGCGCGTATCGGTGTAATCTCTGTGTTGACCGGTGGTTCTGAAGATTTGGCAAAAGACGTAGCGATGCACGTTGCTGCAAGCAGCCCGCAATTCGTTAAGCCAGAAGACGTACCAGCTGACGTTGTTGAAAAAGAAAAAGCCATCCAAATCGATATCGCGATGCAAAGCGGCAAGCCTGCAGAAATCGCAGAAAAAATGGTTATGGGTCGCATGAAGAAGTTTACTGGTGAAATCAGCTTGACTGGTCAGCCTTTCGTTAAAGATCCTTCCATGAACGTTGGTCAATTGTTGAAAGACAACAGCGCAGATGTTATCAACTTCATCCGTTTTGAGGTTGGTGAAGGTATCGAGAAGAAGTCTGAAGACTTCGCTGCTGAAGTTCAGGCACAAATGGCGGCTGCTAAACAGTAAGCTGTTTACAAATAAATCTGACAAGGGCTTTTGCATTAAAGCATTGTCATATAAACTACTAGCACCTCAAAAGAGGTGCTTTTTTTTAGGTGTCAGCCACCAGAAAAGCGAATGAGTCCCCTAAATCCCCGACAATCATTGAGGATGAGAAATTTTCATGAGTATCAGCTCCAAACCTGCCTATCGTAGAATTTTATTGAAACTAAGTGGTGAGGCCTTGATGGGCAATGAGTCATTTGGTATTGACGCAAAAGTATTAGACCGCATGGCGTCTGAAATCAAAGAGTTAGTCGAGCTTGGTGTTCAGGTTGGCCTGGTGATTGGCGGTGGTAATTTGTTTCGCGGTGAAGGACTGGCAAAAGCTGGCATGAATCGCGTTGTGGGTGATCACATGGGCATGCTGGCTACTGTAATGAATGGCCTGGCGATGCGTGATGCCTTGCACAGAGCGTTCGTTAATGCCCGTTTGATGTCAGCTATCCCACTTAATGGCGTGTGTGACGCTTATAATTGGACAGAAGCTATTAGTTTGTTGAAGTCTGGTCGTGTAGTGATTTTTTCTGCCGGGACCGGGAATCCTTTTTTCACCACTGACTCTGCGGCTTGTTTACGCGGCATTGAAATCGAGGCTGATGTGGTTTTGAAAGGAACCAAAGTTGACGGTGTATACAATGCAGACCCCAATACAAATCCAGATGCGGTATTACAAAAACACCTCAATTATAGTGAAGTGTTAGAAAAAGAATTAAAAGTCATGGATCTTGCGGCATTTACATTGGCGCGAGACCACAATATTCCTATCAAAGTCTTTAACATGAATAAAACTGGCTGCCTTAAAGCTGTAGTCATGGGTGAAGATGAAGGTACGTTGATAGATAACAACTAAAAAAATAAGGTTAGAAACATGATTGATGAAATTTTTGAAGATGCTAAAGAGCGCATGGACAAAAGTATTGGTGCGCTTAAAACCAACTTCAGTAAGATCAGAACCGGGCGAGCTCATCCTAGTTTGCTTGATAATGTGATGGTTTCTTACTACGGTGCGGCTACGCCACTGAGACAGCTTGCTAACGTGGTGGTTGAAGACTCTCGTACCTTGGCGCTGACCGTATTTGACAAAAGTGCCATTCAAGCCGTTGAAAAGGGTATCCTGCAATCTGATTTGGGCCTGAATCCAATTAGCGCCGGCACAACCATGCGCATTCCACTGCCGCCTTTAACGGAAGAACGACGTAAAGATCTGATTCGTGTGGTGCGTGGTGAAGCAGAGCAAGGGCGTATCAGTATTCGAAATATTCGTCGCGATGCCAATGGTGATATTAAAGATTTGTTGAAGGAAAAAGAGATTTCTGAAGATGAAGCTCGCGCAGCAGAGGATAATATTCAACAAGCAACCGATAAGTTTGTGAAACAAGTGGACGAGTTGCTCAAAGCAAAAGAAGCTGAATTAATGGAAATTTAGAAGCTTTCTTTGATGACGGATGCAAATCAACAGAATGATGTGATGCCGCAACACGTTGCCATTATTATGGATGGCAACGGTCGCTGGGCGAAACAAAAAGGGAAATTGCGCTCCTTCGGACACAAAGCCGGGGCTGATGCGGTGCGTGCAGCGGTTCGGTTTTGTTTGCAGAACAATATTCGGGCACTGACGTTATTCGCCTTTAGCAGTGAAAATTGGCTGCGACCCGTAGACGAAGTGAAAGCGCTGATGGAGTTGTTTGTTTGGGCTTTAGGTAGTGAGGCTAAAAAGCTCAATAAAAACAATGTAAAATTACAGGTAATCGGTGATCTGAGTCGCTTCGATGAAAAGCTAAAGAGCAAGATTGCTGAAGCTGAGCAACTGACCCAAAATAACACTGCGATGGTGTTAAATATTGCGGCCAATTACGGCGGTAAGTGGGATATTACTAATGCCTGTAAGCAACTGTTTAGAGACGTTCAGCAACAGCAAATCGATATAGACTCCATTACAGAACAAGACTTATCCAGGTACGTTCAATTGGACGAACTTCCAGACATTGACCTATTAATACGTACTGGTGGTGAGCAACGCATTTCGAATTTCTTGATTTGGCAATTGGCCTATTCTGAGTTGTACTTTTGTGCAACCCTATGGCCTGATTTTGATGAAACCGCTTTTTCCAATGCGGTGAAAGAGTACGCTGGCCGTCAACGACGTTTTGGTATGACCGGTGAGCAAATTGAGAGCCAGCATTAAGGTGTTCTTCAGATGTTAAGACAGCGCATTATTACCGCATTGATTTTGGCTCCGTTAGCTTTAGGAGCCATCCTGTTTTTGCCCATCAGAGGTTTTGAAATTGCTTTCGCCGCTATTGTTGCGTTAGGTGCTTGGGAATGGGCAAATCTTACCGGGCTGACCATTCCTCTTCTCAAGTCCATTTACACGGCATTGGTTTCCGGGATCTGTGTTGCTTTGAGTATTCTGGTGCCAGTGGATTCTGTTTGGGTCCAGGGAGACTTAACGCCAATTTACGAATACATACTTTGGCTGGCGGCAGTCTGGTGGCTGATTTCTTTATTCCTTATTATCGCCTATCCAAGATATAGCCTGCTATGGCGTACCAGCGTGTTTTTAAGAGGGATATTTGGGTTACTCACTCTTATCCCTACTTGGGTTGCTGTCGTGGTGCTGCGTACCAGCTTATTTGATGTTGATCCTCTCTACGGTGCATCCCTGATTTTTTATGTATTGGGTATTGTTTGGGCTGCTGATGTCGGTGCTTTTTTTGTCGGGGTAAAATTTGGTCGTCACAAGCTGCGCCCTAACGTATCACCGGGTAAAACCATTGAGGGCTTACTTGGTGGTGTCGGGGCTTCTTTTGCCATTATTGCTTTTGCCGCAATGCATTATCAGGTTGACCCTTCTCGTATCTGGTTGCACGTTCTGGTAGGTGGTTTAACCGTAGCGGTTAGCGCCCTTGGCGATTTGAACGAAAGTATGTTTAAACGTTGTGCTGGTTGTAAAGACAGTGGCAATCTGTTGCCCGGACACGGTGGTATTCTGGATAGAATTGATAGCCTCACGGCCGCATTCCCCATTTTTGCCTTCTGTTATGTCATGTGGATGGCTTAAAAAGATTTCTCTACATGAAGCCTATTGAAACTTATCAATTACAATATTTAACCGTCTTAGGTGCCACAGGCTCAATCGGTTTGAGTACGCTTGATGTGGTCGCGCGTCATCCCGAGCGATTCCGTATTTATGCTTTGACATGTCATAGCAAGGTTGAGGAACTTGTTAACCTTGCCAAAATTCATCAACCCCGGCATTTAGTTACCAGTAGCCCGGCACATTATTCCACTTTACAGAATCTGGCGGCGGATGCCGGACTTAATTGCGAAGTGCATTGTGGCATAGAAGCGCTTTGCGCTGTCTCCAGTGCGTCTGATGTGGATACTGTGATGGCCGCGATTGTTGGTGCTGCAGGTTTATTGCCCACTTATTCAGCGGTGACAAGCGGTAAAAAGGTGTTGCTGGCTAACAAGGAATCCTTGGTAATGTCTGGTAAATTGTTCATGGATGCGGTTGCCGAGCATAACGCGACGTTGTTGCCGGTGGACAGTGAGCACAATGCTATTTTCCAATGTCTTCCTGAGCAGGGTTATTGTGAGCGTCAAATTCGAAAAATTTTACTGACGGGATCGGGTGGCCCGTTTTTAAATCATGACATTTCCACCTTTGCTGACATCACGCCCGAGCAAGCCTGTAAGCATCCCAACTGGTCTATGGGGCAAAAGATATCCGTTGATTCTGCCACTATGATGAACAAGGGGTTGGAATTTATTGAGGCTTGCCATTTATTTCATGTCAGTGGGGACAATATTGAGGTGGTGATTCACCCACAGAGTATCGTGCATTCTATGGTGCAATACAGCGATGGTTCGGTATTAGCGCAAATGGGACAGCCCGACATGCGCACGCCTATTGCTCATACCTTGGCCTGGCCAGAGCGTATTGAATCTGGCGTTGCTTCATTGGATTTTTCACAGTTAGTGGATTTACAATTTTTAAAACCCGACTTTGAGCGTTTTCCTTGTTTACAGCTGGCGATAGAATGTGCCAGCCAAGGACAGGCTGCTACCACGGCTCTCAATGCCGCTAACGAGATTGCTGTAGCTGCTTTTCTTAACAGAAAAATCCGCTATACAGATATTTTTAAAGTGTGTCAGCTGAGTGTAGAGCAAGGACTTGGAGAAAAAGTTGATAGTCTGGATGACATTATCGCATGCGATGCCAACAGTCGCAAAATTGCCGCTGAAATACTGGAGAGTATCTAGCTATGTTTGATTTTTTGTGGAGCCTTGGTGCGTTTATTATTGCCTTGGGTATTCTGGTGGCGGTGCACGAGTGGGGGCACTTCATTGTTGCCCGCAAATGCGGTGTAAAGGTACTGCGTTTTTCCATTGGTTTTGGCAAGCCTCTGTGGCGCACGGTCGACAAATATGGCACCGAATATGTCGTGGCGATGATCCCACTGGGTGGGTATGTCAGGATGCTGGATAGTCGGGTAGATGATGTTGACCCGAATGATAAAAATGTCACTTTTAACAGCCAATCGGTTTTGAAGCGCATTGCGATCATAGCTGCTGGGCCCCTTACTAATTTTATCTTTGCCGTAATTGCCCTGTATTTCATGTATTTGTTGGGCGTTGAAACGGTTCGTCCTGTGATAGGCAATGTACAACCTGACTCTATTGCAGCTCAGGCTGGCCTGCCTCGAGATGTGCAAATCAGCAAAATTGGAGAGCGTGAAGTCAAGGATTGGAGCGCCATCAATCTGGAGCTGGTATCGCATATCGGCAAAGACTCGATGGAGGTAACTACCTATCTTGACTCAAACATGTCACAGCGCAGCTATTCCCTTGACTTGTCAGATTGGCAATTTGACCCTGAGGCCCAGTCGGCGATCCGTTCATTGGGCATAGAACCTTTCCGTCCTGCGATTACCACGACAATAGGATTGGTGGCTAAAGATTCACCAGCAGAACGAGCTGGAATCAACAAAGACGATAAAATTTTGAGTATTGATGGAACTCCCATCGATAAATGGGAACAAATAGGGGAGTATCTTACCGGAAGAGGCGGTGATACTGTGGGAGTGATGTTGCTAAGACAGGGGCGCGAAGTGCCTGTTATGGTTACTGTTGGCTTCCGTGAGGACAATCCACAAGTGGGTTATTTGGGCGTTGTGCCGCAATCAGAACCCTGGCCTGAAGAGTATATATTTACTCATCAGTACGGATTGGTTGCAGCCTTGGGGGCTGCTATGGATAATACATGGCGCTTGATGACACTGAGCGTAGAAATGATCGGCAAATTATTTACTGGTGATGTGTCGGTTAAAAATCTCAGTGGACCCATATCCATTGCTCAAGGAGCAGGAGCTAGCGCAGGATATGGTTTGGTATATTTTCTCAGTTTTCTGGCGCTCATTAGTGTGAATCTTGGGATTATTAACTTACTACCGCTACCCGTATTAGATGGCGGGCACTTACTTTATTATTTTGTAGAGTTGGTGACCGGCAAACCAGTGCCTGAATCCGTTCAGGAAGTGGGTTTTCGTATCGGTGGGGTGTTGCTTTTTATGCTAATGGCCGTGGCAATCGTGAACGATATTACCCGTTTGTAAAGCACGCGCTTTTTTTAACAATGCTGAATATGTTTCAGTCAGGAAGAATATAAATAAATGAAGTTGAATCAGACACTTTTTGCATTGCTATTTTTCGTAGTGACCGGTTCGGTAAATGCAAATTCAGCCAGTGATTTCGTCATTGATGACATCAAAATTGAAGGGTTGCAGCGTGTAGCTCTGGGGGCGGCATTAACCTACATGCCCGTTAAAGTGGGCGATACCATGAATGGTTTCCGTATCTCTCAAGTGATTAAATCCCTGTACTCTTCTACACACTTCGAAAGTATTAAAGTATTGCGAGATGGTGACACCTTGGTGGTTCAAGTTAAAGAGCGCCCCACCATTAGTAACATCATTTTTGAAGGTAATGACGACATCAAGGATGAACAGCTACAGGAAAGTCTTGACGGCAGTAATATCCGTATTGGTGAGCCCCTGGATCGCACCGTACTTACTGGCTTAGAGAGTGGCTTGAAAGATTTCTATTACAGTGTGGGTAAATACAATGCGGATGTCACTGCGATTGTTACACCTTTACCCAGAAATCGCGTGGACCTGAAATTTTTATTTGAGGAAGGCGAGGCTGCTAAAATCGCTCAGATCAATATCGTGGGCAATGAAATCTTCAGTGATGCAGAACTGTTAGAAGGATTTGAACTGGGATTTGATCCGGCATGGTGGGACATCATGGCCGAAACGCGTTATCAAAAACAAACTCTTGAGGGCGACATGGAAACTCTCAGAAGTTATTACCTGGACAGAGGTTATTTGCAGTTTAGAGTGAACTCTACTCAGGTTTCTATGACTCCTGATAAAGAGGGGATCTACGTTGCGATAAACGTCACAGAAGGCGAACAATACAACGTATCTGACGTGGAACTCTCAGGTGAATTGCTGGGGCACGGCGATACTATCCGCGCTTTGCTTCCTCTGCGTGGTGATACCCTTTATAATCAAGCGTTGGTGACTTACACCGAAGAATTTATCAGTAAGTATCTTGGACGCTTTGGTTATGCCTATCCCACAGTAACGACTATCCCGGATATCAACGACGAAGATAACACGGTTAAATTAACCATGCGGGTGGATCCAGGTAAGCGTATTTATGTGCGCAGGATCAATTTTGTCGGTAATGACATCACTAAAGACGAAGTACTACGGCGCGAAGTCACTCAGATGGAAGGTAGTTTCCTGTCTAATCAAGCCTTGGAAGTGTCCAAAGCCAATATTTCCCGCCGCTTGAACTTTGTGGATGAAGTGGAATTTGAAACCGTCAGAATACCTGGCGAAGAAGACAAAGTGGACGTTGAGTTTAGTATGAAAGAGCAGCCATCCGGCTCCTTCAACGCCGGAATCGGCTTTGGTGACCGTACTGGTTTGAGCTTACAAGCTGGGGTCTCTCAAGATAACTTCCTCGGCTCGGGTAAACAGGTGGGTTTCAATGTGAATACCAACCGCTATCAAAAACAAGCGGCGATTACCTACAACGATCCCTATTTCACCATCGATGGCATTAGCTTGGGCGGCACATTATCCTATAGTGAATTAGACGCCGGGGACTTTGGACTTGTTCAATACAATACCAAAACCTATCGTATTGGTGGGACCTTTGGCTTCCCTATCAACGAATACAATCGCTTGCGCTTTGGTGTGACTTACGAAAACGAAGAACTAGCGCAGCGCAATACTTACGAGCAAACCCAGCGTTTCTACGACTTGTTCATTGATCCCAATGATCCCGATGCGCCTATTAAGTACGATTCTTTTGTCGTATCTGCGGCGTGGATAAGAAGTACGTTAAATCGCGGACTGTTTCCGACAGCTGGCTCCAATCAGACCTTGTCTTTGTCGGCAACTACGCCAAATTCAGATGCCAATTATTACAAGGCAGAATTTAATACGCGTTTCTATTTTCCGTTGTCTAATGATCAGCGTTGGTCATTGTTAACGCGCTTAAGATTGGGTTATGGTAACGGCTATGGTGAGATTAATGGCAATGATCAGTTTTTACCTTTCACCCAAAACTTTACAGCTGGTGGTTCTGGCACTCTGAGGGGCTTTGAGAATAATACCGTTGGCCCACGAGCCATTCAACGTACGACCGGAACGCTCACGGACCCCAATGGCGACCCCGTAGGTTTAGGGCCTTTCTCAGATTCTTTGTTTGTTACTGAGCGTTCTATCGGTGGTAACGCGATAGCGATTGGTGGCGTCGAGTTAATCGTACCTACGCCATTTATTGGTGAGGAGTATGATACTCAAGTACGTAGCAGTATTTTCCTTGATGTCGGTACGGTCTGGGATACAGAATTTGTCTACGATGATTATAAAGATTTGAGCCTGGACTCTCTCAGTGAAGAGCGCCTCCTGGATTTCTCGGATCCTGGTCTCTATAGAGCTTCATACGGACTGTCGGTACAATGGTTATCACCTATGGGACCTATGGTGTTTAGTTTCTCTCGCGCTCTGAAAGAGCAGAGTGGTGATGAAGTGAAGTTCTTCTCATTTAATATTGGTCAAACATTTTAATTAGATTGCACAACGCAATTAGCATAAGAATTTTAAGGAGTATTCAGTGAAAGCATTAAAAGCAACAGCCGTGGCAATGACATTAGCCGCTTCATTAACCAGTGCCAGTGCCTATGCACAACAGAAAATTGGTGTTGCCAATGTCCAGGCGATTTTCCAAAGCCTTCCACAGGCAGCAACGATTCAGCAAACTATTAATGAAGAATTCAAAGACGAAATCCAGGCGATCAAACAATTAGAGTCTGATCTTCAATATCTAATGGAAAAGCAACGTCGTGACACAGCGACCATGAGTCAACAGGAAATCGCCGATCTGGAACAGGAGCTGAACAAGTTACGCGAAGACTACGCAGCGAAAGCACAACCGTTGCAGCAAAATATTCAGCGTCGTCAGAATGAAGAACGCAATCGCATTCTGGGGTTAATTCAACAAGGTATCGATAAAGTTGCTCAAGCTGGAGAGTACGATGTGATCTTAAACGCGGGCGCGGTCACTTATATCGATGATCAGTACAACGTTTCTCGTCAGGTGATTGACGAAATCAACAAGACTGCTAATTAATTGAGAAAGCTATGAAGCTCAGCTACACGTTGGCGGAGTTAGCACAAGAGCTTGGTGCTGAATTGAGAGGAGATGGCGAAGTCGTTATCTCCTCTCTTGGTACTTTAGCCGCTGCTAAACAGGGTCAAATATCTTTTTTGGCCAATGCCAAATATCGTTCGCAGTTATCTGAAACCAACGCATCGGCAGTCATTATCGGTGCAGAGGATGTCAGTTTTTGTAACACCAATGCCTTGGTAATGAAAAACGCCTATCTCGGTTATGCCAAGGTAGCTCAAATGCTTGATACCACACCTGCTGCTGCCCATGAAATTCATAGTTCTGCGGTCATTGATCCCAGTGCCAAATTGGGACAAGGGGTTGTGGTAGGCGCAAACGCCGTTATTGAAGCCGACGTAGAGTTAGGTGACAACGTTCAGGTTGGCCCCGGAAGCTTTATCGGGCGAGGTGTTCGCATTGGCAAACGCACTAAGCTGTGGGCTAATGTCAGTGTTTATCACGATTGTATTATTGGCGACGATTGTTTGTTGCAGAGTTCTGCGGTCATCGGATCAGATGGTTTTGGCTATGCCAATGATGCCGGACAGTGGGTTAAAATTCCCCAGTTAGGTAGAGCTATATTAGGCAATCGCGTTGAGATTGGAGCCAATACCTCAATCGACAGAGGGGCCCTTGAAGACACGGTACTAAAAGACGGCGTTATTATTGATAATTTATGCCAGATTGCCCATAACGTGGAAATCGGCGAGAATACGGCCATGGCTGCCTGCTCAGTTGTCGCAGGGAGCACTACCATTGGTAAATACTGTGTCATTGCCGGCATGGTGGGGATTAATGGTCATATCGACATCGTGGATGGTTGTACGTTTACCGGATTTAGCATGGTAACCAAGTCAATTAAGGAGCCTGGTGTCTATTCATCCGGTATTCCTGCGACCACTAATAAAGAATGGCGAAAAAATATGGTTGGTTTGAAAAATATCACTGACCTGTCGCAAAAAATAAAACAAATAGAAAAACAATTTAAATAAAGTACAGCACTTATAGAGCAGGCAGGTTGCTAACAATAGAAAAGCTGCTCTATGATGAGAGTCGAATTAGGAGAAGAGTGGTTTGACTGACGTGATCGAACGTGTAGAAATTGAAGAAATTCTGGACTTGTTGCCTCACCGCTATCCCATGTTGCTGGTAGACAGGGTAACTGAGCTGGAAGTGGGCAAGCGCATCAAAGCCTACAAAAATATCACTTTTAATGAGCCTTGCTTTATGGGGCACTTCCCCGGCAAGCCTATCTTCCCGGGTGTGATGATCCTGGAAGCCCTTGCTCAGGCCGCTGGTATTTTGGGTTTCAAAAGTGCAGGCAACACTGACGATTTATATCTCTATGCCGGGATTGATAAAGCCCGCTTTAAACTTCCGGTAACACCTGGTGATAAACTGGATTTTGACGTAGATTTTATTAAAGAACGTCGTGGTATCTGGAAGTTCAAAGGCTATGCCAGTGTCAATGGCCAGGAAGCTTGTAGTGCCGAATTTATGTGTGCAATGAGGAAGATGTAAGTCGTGATACATCCTACCGCCGTTATCGATCCTAAAGCTTCTGTTGGCAACAATGTCAGCATTGGTGCTTTTACCGTTATTGGACCTGATGTGGTCATTGGAGATGACTGTGTTGTCCATTCTCATGTGGTTATCAAAGGGCCTTCCAGGATTGGCAAGGGCAATCACATTTTTCAATTTGCCAGTATTGGTGAGGATTGTCAGGATAAAAAATATGCTGGCGAACCTACCGAGCTAATCGTTGGTGACAACAACGTATTTCGCGAATGCGTCACTGTGCATCGCGGTACCATACAGGACGAAGGCAAAACTATAATTGGTAACGGTAACCTGTTTATGGCTTACGCTCATGTAGCGCATGATGTGCGCATTGGTGATCAGTGTATTTTTGCCAATAATTGTACTCTGGCTGGCCATGTTAAAGTGGCGGACTTTGCCATTTTGGGCGGTATGGCTGCTTTGCATCAGTTTTGTCAGATCGGTGCTCATGCCTTCGTGGGCGGTGGCGCTATTATCTTGCGAGATTTACCGCCATTCGTGATGCTGGGTAATGATGGCAAGCCTCACGGTATTAACTCCGAAGGTTTAAAGCGACGCGGCTTCGCCCCCGAAACTGTTAGGGCGATAAAACAGGCTTATCGCATTATCTATCGACAAGGCAACAAAGTAACTGAAGCTGTGGATCTACTTGCCGAACTGGCTGGAGAACACGCGGAGGTGCAGTTGATGGTTGACTTTCTGTTGACCTCTGAGCGTGGCCTCATTCGCTAACTTCCAATATAACGCTGTTTCAAGCGAATCCTATGACTAGTAAAACTATTCGAGTGGGTATCGTAGCCGGGGAAACCTCTGGCGATATCTTAGCTGCGGGTCTTATCGCTGCTTTCCGCAAAAAATACCCCAATGCCGTTTTCGAAGGTATTGCGGGTCCGCGCATGCAGTCTGTGGGATGTCAGACTCTGTTTGATATGGAAGAGCTTTCTGTAATGGGCCTGGTGGAGGTGTTATCGCGTATTCGCCGCTTGTTGTACATACGCAAAAGTGTACTGCAATACTTTACTGAAAATCCTCCTGATATCTTCATAGGTGTCGATGCGCCGGATTTCAATCTGACGTTGGAAATGAAGCTCAAGCAGCAGGGAGTAAAAACCATTCATTACGTCAGCCCTACTGTTTGGGCATGGCGCGAAAGCCGGGTGCATAAAATAGCGCGAGCGACGAACAACGTTTTCTGTATATTCCCTTTTGAGCCGCCAGTGTATGACAAATTCAATATCCCCAGCGAGTTTGTTGGGCATACCCTTGCTGATCAAATTCCATTGCAGGTGGACCGAGCAAGTGCCAGAGAATACCTCAATGTTGATGCTGAACGAAAAGTCTTAGCCTTGCTGCCGGGAAGCCGAGCAGGTGAGGTTAAAATGCTGTTTGAGACATTTTTGCAAAGCGCAGAACTACTGGCCAAGGATATACCTGATTTGTTGGTTTTGATCCCAGTGGTGAACAAGCAGAGAAAACAAGAAATTGATGCTCACCTGGAACGTCTGGCGCCTGGTGTTGAAGTGCGAACGGTATTTGGCCATGCACAACAAGTGATGATTGCGTCAAATGCGGTACTATTGGCTTCGGGAACGGCAACGTTAGAAGCGATGCTATGTAAGCGCCCTATGGTGGTGGCTTATAAGTTGAAAGGCATGACCTATCAAATGATGCGCTTTATGTATAAGCAAACTTATTTTGCCCTGCCCAATATTTTAGCAGGTAAAGAGCTGGTACCAGAGCTGTTGCAAAAAGATGTTAACCCTGAATTAATCAGTAGCAAGTTACGTACTTTGATGTCTGATGATTGCCCAGAGCTGCAAACTGAGTTTACTCGCATACACCAAACACTGCGTTGCAATGCCGATGAAACCGCAGCCAGTTCGGTTGCCAGATTGCTAAAAATCGAGGGGGCATAATGCGCATTGCAGGCGTTGATGAAGTTGGCCGAGGGCCACTGGTAGGTAGCGTCGTGACTGCCGCGGTGATTCTGGATCCTGAAAATCCCATCGCAGGTTTGACTGACTCAAAAAAATTATCTGAGACCAAGCGCAATCGTTTGTTTCCTGAGATACAGGAAAAAGCGCTGTGTTGGGCAATTGGTGAGGCGTCACCCACAGAAATCGATACACTGAATATTTACCAGGCAACCATGCTGGCCATGACACGTGCTGTTGCCGCGCTTTCCATCCAACCTGATTTCGTGAAAGTGGACGGCAATAAGGTGCCTGATTGGTCCTGGCCTGCTGAGGCAATCGTTAAAGGGGATTTGACCGTACCTGAAATATCCGCCGCTTCTATTTTGGCCAAGGTGACACGAGACCAACAAATGCTTGAACTAGATGTCCGCCATCCGGAATTTGGTTTTGCGCAGCACAAAGGCTATCCTACCAAACTGCATCTGGAAAAATTACAGCAATACGGGCCACTTTTTGAACATCGCCGCAGTTTTAAACCGGTTCGTATCCTGTTGAGCGAATAATACCTTGGAAATCAAATGACTCAGGAAAACTCAGCCTCTTTTGTTCACCTGCGAGTACATAGTGACTTTTCTATGTGCGATGGTTTGAACAAGGTACCCAAAATCATTTCGCGCGTTGCAGAGCTCAATATGCCTGCAGTGGCGATTACTGATCAGATGAATATGTGTGGTCTGGTGAAATACTATTATCAGGCTCACGGTAACGGCATTAAACCTATTATTGGTTGTGACTTTTGGTTGCAGAATCCACTTATCGGTGAAGACATCTTCAGAACCACTCTGTTAGCCAGCAATAATGCTGGCTACAAAAACATTACACTGCTTATTTCTCGTGCTTACCAGCGAGGCTCCGTGCAAGGTAAGGCGGTCATTGATGCTCACTGGCTGGCGGAACACGCTGAAGGGATTATTGTGTTATCCGGCGCCAAAGATGGCGAGCTGGGATTTGCTCTGCAAAAAGATAATCACAAGCAAATAAACCAGTTATTAGATTTCTACTTGCAGCATTTTCCAGATAACTTTTTTATAGAATTGCAGCGCACTGGTAGACCAGGTGAAGAAGATTATCTGCACGCGGCGGTGGCACTTGCTGCAGAGCGAGAGCTCCCTGTTGTCGCCACTAACGAAGTGGTATTCCTTAAAGAAACTGAGTTTGATGCCCATGATATTCGGGTCAGTATTCACGATGGTTATACGCTTGAAGATCCGCGTCGCCCGAAACGCTTCAGTGAACAGCAGTACTTGCGCACTGCCCAAGAAATGCAGGAGTTGTTCAGTGATATTCCCGAAGCTATTGAAAACACTGTAGAGATTGCAAAGCGCTGTAACGTTACGGTGCAATTGGGTACCTACTTCCTGCCTAAATTCCCAACCGGGGGGCTATCAGATGCAGACTATTTGGTTAAGGTCTCGCGCGAAGGCCTGGAAGAGCGCCTGGAGTTTCTTTTTCCCAACCCTGATGTCCGTGCTGAAAAGCGACCGGAATACGATGAGCGTCTGGAGATAGAACTACAGGTTATCAATCAAATGGGATTCCCAGGCTACTTCCTTATCGTAATGGAGTTTATTCAGTGGAGTAAAGATCACAATATTCCGGTGGGACCGGGACGCGGATCGGGTGCGGGGTCATTGGTGGCTTATGCGCTAAAAATTACCGATCTGGACCCGTTAGAATTTGATTTGCTGTTTGAGCGATTCCTGAATCCAGAGCGGGTTTCCATGCCGGATTTCGATGTTGATTTTTGCATGGACCGCCGAGATGAAGTAATCGATCACGTGGCCGACATGTATGGTCGCGATGCGGTATCGCAAATCATCACCTTTGGAACCATGGCAGCAAAAGCTGTGGTGCGAGACGTTGGACGAGTACTAGGTCATCCTTATGGGTTTGTGGATCGCATCTCTAAATTAATCCCCGGTGATCCAGGCATGACGCTGGCCAAAGCTTTTGATGTGGAGCCGCGCCTACAGGAAGCTTACGATGAAGATGAGGAAGTCAAAGATCTCATCGATATGTGCCGTATCCTGGAAGGGGTGGTGCGCAATGCCGGTAAACATGCCGGAGGGGTGGTAATTTCCCCTACAAAGATCACCGACTTTGCTCCGTTGTATTGCGATGAAGAGGGCAAATTTCCCGTTACTCAGTTCGATAAAAATGATGTAGAGACAGCGGGGCTGGTTAAGTTTGACTTTCTGGGGTTACGGACATTAACCATTATTCAGTGGGCGCTAGATATGGTGAAAGAGCGCTCGGGTGATGAGGTGGACATTTCCGCAATACCGCTGGAAGACAAAGAAAGTTTTGCCATGTTGATGCGCGCTGAGACCACGGCGGTATTCCAGCTGGAATCTCGAGGTATGAAGGACCTGATCAATCGTCTTCAGCCTGATACTTTTGAAGATATCATCGCATTGGTGGCCTTGTTCCGTCCGGGGCCATTACAATCGGGCATGGTAGATAACTTCATTGACCGCAAGCACGGCCGGGAAGAGATCTCCTACCCTGATGCGCAATATCAACACGAATGTTTGCAAGAAATATTAGAGCCCACTTATGGCATTATCCTGTATCAGGAGCAGGTAATGCAGATAGCTCAGGAGATGTCTGGTTATAGTCTCGGTGGCGCTGACTTGTTGCGTCGAGCCATGGGTAAGAAAAAGCCGGAAGAAATGGCCAAGCAAAGGGCCTCATTTGAAGACGGTGCCAAGAATAACGGTATTGATCCTGAGCTGGCCATGAAAATCTTCGACCTGGTGGAAAAGTTCGCAGGTTATGGTTTTAACAAATCTCACTCGGCAGCTTATGCGCTGGTTTCTTATCAAACTCTGTGGCTGAAGGCCCATTATCCTTCCGAGTTTATGGCGGCTGTAATGTCGGCGGATATGGATAACACTGACAAGATTGTAACTCTGGTGGATGAGTGTAATCGCATGGGCATTAAAATCTCGCCGCCAGATGTAAACTCGGGAAAATACAAGTTTACGGTAAATCAGGAAGGCACCATTATTTATGGTATCGGTGCGGTTAAGGGGGTAGGTGAAGGTCCCATTGAAGCCATTATTAAAGCGCGAGAAGAACAAGGCTACTTTACTGATATTTTTGATTTTTGCGCCAAGGTTGATCTGAAGAAGATCAACAAGCGGGTGATGGAGAAACTTATCCTTTCGGGGGCCATGGACGAATTGGGGCCGCACCGTGCCTCGTTAATGGCCACCTTACCAGAAGCCATGGCCGCCGCTGAACAGCATGCTAAAGCCGAGTCTTACGGGCAGGCAGATATGTTTGGTCTATTGACCAGCGAACCTGAAGAAGTCAACAACGCCTTCGTTAATGTCCCTGAATGGCCTGAAAAACAATGGCTGGATGGTGAAAAAGAAACCTTGGGTCTGTACCTGACTGGCCATCCTATCAATCAGTATCGGGCAGAACTACAGCACTATTGTAAGGGCAGGTTGGTGGATGCTAAACCTGGCGATCGCGATTCGGTAGCAAAAGTGGTTGGGTTGGTGATTGCGGTTCGTGTTATGGTTAACAAAAAGGGCCGTCGTTGGGCTATTGTGACCCTTGACGATCAAAGTGCACGAATGGATGCACGTTTTTTCCCCGATATGTTTGAAGAATATGAAGAAATGCTGCAAACCGACAAGGTTTTGGTACTTTCCGGACAGGTCAGCTTTGATGATTTCTCTGGGGGCAATACAATCACGGTCCGTCATGCTCAAGATATTATTCAGGCGCGCGAAAAGCAGCTTAAGCATTTGCTATTTGAGGTTGATGCTCCATGGTGCGATGAAGCCGGTATTGCCAAATTACAACAGGTATTGACGCCATTCAAAGGCGGTATTTGCCCGGTGCAACTTAAGTATCATCATGAAGATGCGCAGGCCTGTATATCTTTAGGAGCAGAATGGTACTTATCGCCGCAAGATGAGTTACTATACGAAGTAAAGAATCTGCTGGGTGCAGAAAAAGTCGAAATGGTTTTTCATTAAATCATTTAAATAAATAGACTTGGCGTCCAACAACAAACACATGTAGTTATTATTAGGTATTTAAATGAGCTTACACTTCCTTGATTTTGAGCAACCGATTGCTGAACTTGAGGCTAAAATCGAAGAGCTAAAATCCGTTAATCAAGGCGGAGAATTCGATGTTAGCCTGGAAGAAGAGATTAACCGGTTACGAGAGAAAAGCTCTGAGTTAACGCAAAAAATCTTTTCCGGGCTAGGAGCCTGGCAAGTTTCTCAGTTGGCTCGTCATCCAATGCGACCCTATACACTAGATTATATTCCTCGAATCTTTACCGATTTTGACGAGCTTTGTGGTGATCGCGCTTATGCTGACGACAAAGCTATTATCGGTGGTGTGGCTAAGATTGATGGCATCCCTGTGATGGTAATTGGGCATCAAAAGGGCCGGGATACCCACGAAAAAATCAAACGCAACTTTGGTATGCCGAAACCAGAGGGTTATCGCAAGGCTTTGCGTTTAATGGAAATGGCAGAGCGCTTTAAGTTGCCGATTATCACCTTTATCGATACTCCAGGAGCCTATCCTGGGGTAGGTGCTGAAGAGCGCGGTCAAAGTGAAGCTATCGCTAAAAATCTTAAAGTAATGGCGGATCTTAAAACACCGATCATTTGTACCGTTATCGGTGAGGGTGGTTCTGGTGGCGCATTGGCCATCGGCGTAGGCGACAGAGTCAACATGTTGCAGTTCAGTACTTACTCGGTAATTTCTCCAGAGGGCTGTGCCTCTATTTTGTGGAAAAGTGCCGAGAATGCGCCTCTGGCCGCGGAAGCAATGGGCGTATCTGCTCCCCAAATTAAAGAGTTGGGCCTGATCAATACCATTATCAACGAGCCACAAGGCGGTGCCCATCGTGACTACGATACGATGGCCGCTAACCTGAAAGCGACACTCAAACAACAGTTAGCGCAGCTCACTGGTTTGTCCAAAGAAGCACTATTGGAAGAGCGCTATCAGCGACTAATGTCTTTCGGTTATTGCTAAATTACTTTTCAATGTACACTAAGCCGCAGTAATGCGGCTTTTTATTTTCTGTCTTAAACTATCTCCTCCAGAAGGAGGCTAACATTAGAGAAAAGGCTTTACCCGGAAAGTATGAAAGTTTCAACGTTGGATGTTGTTTTACCGGGGCGCCGGGGCGCCTTAAGGAATGCTGCCTGCGGCACTCCTTAAGAATCCTCCGCAGCCCTTGACACGCAAAGCGTAATCGTCGTATCCAGCACAACATTGACCATCAATGACAGCACGTCCGTGTGCTGGCATTGATTGAGGTATCATCCCTGATACCTCTCATTGTTGTGTTATCTGAATACTTAGCTTACTGCGTGTAACGGGAACCCCGATTAGTACTTCGAACTGAACTTAGTGCAGGCTTTTTGAAGTTCCTTTTCAGGGAGTTAATACGAAACCACCTTCTCTAGATTTTGGACTATTTATTTTCTACTGAAACTATGAATTTAAGCGATAACAATACTTCCAAAAATCTGACTCGTCATTTTGATGCCATTACAGGCGCTCATTTCAATTCTGATAACACGGAAGTCAGTGAGATTCTGGTGGCCTACAGCGGCGGTGTGGATTCAACGGTATTACTCTATCTCGCCGCTGAATTTGCCCGGAAAAATGACATCCCGTTGAATGTTATTCATATCAACCACAATCTCAGTGCCAATGCCCGGCAATGGCAGCAGCACTGTATTCAGACGTGTGAGCACTTGAAGGTGCCTCTGACGGTGAAATGTGTGACAGTAGATGTCAAAGACAAAGGCGTGGAAGCAGCGGCCAGAGAAGCCCGTTATGCAGCAATAGCTGAAGTGGCTTCTGACCAAAGTATCGTTCTGTTAGGACAACACCAGAATGATCAGCTGGAAACCTTTCTGATTCAATTGTTAAGGGGAGCGGGCCCTGAAGGGTTATCCGGCATGGCGCAATACTCGGTAAATCAATACGGTACGAGGTTGCTTCGTCCGCTTTTGCATGTCACTCGGGGCGAAGTTGAGCGGTATGCCAGGCAGCAAGGCTTTACCTGGGTGGAAGATGAGTCTAATGCCAATAGCGACTATGATCGCAACTTTTTACGCAATCAAGTACTGCCCGTGATAAAACAGCGTTGGCCTGAAATGGGAAAAACTATTAGTCGCTCAATGTCCCATATCGAAGAGCAAAATGGCTTACTGCGGGAATCTGTGGTTAACAAGCTACAACAGTTGAGCACTGCCCTTGACTGTCTTGATATTCAAGAGCTGAAAAACTTATCTCTGTCTTGGCAAAAACAAGTACTAAAACTCTGGATTAGTCGCAAAGGGGCGCAGCAACCGTCACAAAATGTGTTGCTGCGCATTATTGATGACTGTTTAAATGCCCGGGAAGATGCACAGCCAGAAGTGAGATGGGGACACTGGCAGTGTTGTCGCTATGACAATGCGCTCTATTTACTGGGGCAATCGAAGGCTATACCAGAAGGGCTGTGGCTGTTAAAAGCTGACGCACAAGGCGAGTCGCGACTTGAGTTGCCTGCAAATACTGGCGTTGTCAGGCTCAAACGCAAGGCTAAAGTTTCGGCGCAAGCTAATGTTCTCTATTTGCCTGATGATGCTGAGTTGTTGTTGGATTTCGGTGGCTTTTCCCGGCGTTTTCGTCCTCGGGATAGCCAAGTCTCTAAACCCATAAATCAATGGTTCAAAGAGTGGCGAGTTCCGCCATGGGAACGTCAAAAAACACCGATCCTGCAATTCCAGGATGAGATCCTGGCGGTGGGTGACAGGGTGGCAAAACAATCAGAAAGCCAGCATTTATTCGCTTTTGAATTACACTGGGAACCCGGCGTCTAGGCCCACTTTGCGCAATTTCGCCCTGCTTGTTTAGCTTGGTATAAAGCTTCATCCGCGCGGTTAAAAAAGCCAGACTGGCTGTCTTCGGGTTGCAACATCGCTAATCCAAAACTGACACTAATGCCGTGTTTTTGCAGTAAGCTATTAGCAGCAACAGCCTCTTGAATACGTTGTACAATCAGTTCGTTGGCTTCTTTGCCTGTATCGGTAGTAATACAGCAAAACTCATCGCCACCAAAACGGAACGCATGGTCAGAACTGCGTAAAGATTGGTTAATGGCTCCAGCAACACTCATTAATACCTTGTCGCCTTCAGCGTGGCCAAATTTGTCGTTTACTTGCTTGAATTTGTCTAGATCCATCACGATCAGACTCACCGATTCGCCGTTTCTGTGGGCTCTGCTGGTGGCTTTCTCCATGGTTTCGTCAAACTGTCGACGGTTTCCTAGCGAAGTTAAGCTGTCCTTTAATGCCAGCTTTTGGATTTGCAGAAACTGTAGTGCGTTGTTTAAAGGGTTTCGGATACAATGATTAAGATCTTTTAACAGCTGTGTTTCTCTTAGCGACAAACTTCTGACAAAGCCGTATTCAATCTTAACTGAGCCATCACGGTTGGCCGTCAAATCGTAAGTTTTCACTACTAATCGTTTGTCGCTAGTACCAAAATGAAATTTTCCAAATGGACTGGAGACCTTGAAAGATAAGGCATTAAGACGGCTTTTTAACTCTGCAAATACGATCTCCCCTAACTCGTTCAAGTCAAGGCTAGTTGTAAGTGTATGCATTAGCTGATTTTTTTCTCTGTCACTCATAAATTCTTGCTGAGTGTTTATATTGAAAAAGCCATCAGTTATTGTGTTATCGTAGAACGGGGTTAAATTTTCCAAGTCTTACTCCTGCCAGAAAATTGGCGAAACCAACTTTTATCTGTATCTACATCGAATAAAGCAAACGGTGTGCCAGGAATAAAAAACGAGCGGAAGGTTAATGGAAGGCAGTTTTACTGACATTTTATTATTGATGATGGTGGCAGTTTTTGCCGTTTGGTTGTTTAAACGGGTGAACTTGCCGCCCATTCTTGCTTATCTTGCCTGTGGCATTGTTGCAGGACCTGACTTAATGCAGATATACGAAGACCCTGAGCAAATGCATTTCTTTGCTGAGTTGGGCATCGTTTTCCTGCTGTTTTCCTTAGGCCTGGAGTTTTCATTGCCCAAAATGGTGGCCATGAGACATTTGGTGTTTGGTGTGGGTTTGGGTCAAATGATTGTCACCACCCTGGTTTTTATGGGATTGGCACTGTTATTTGGTTTTGGTCCAATTCCGGCGTTTGTCATCGGTGGCATGGCAGCGCTGTCTTCAACTGCCATTGTAATCAAACAATCCAGTGAGCTGGGGATCCTGAATACTACCCGTGCCCAGATGTCAGTCAGTATCTTGTTGTTTCAGGACCTGGCGGTTGTCCCCCTGTTAATTGTTATTCCGTTATTTGCCGCTGACGGCGAGCAAAGTCTGGCGGTGGCCATTTCGTTAGCGGTGTTTAAAGGTTCACTGGTATTTATTATTTTGTTGTCGGTGGGTAAATGGGGCTTGCCCAGACTCTTTAATGAAGTGGCAAAAACCCGCACTGATGAATTGTTTGTACTTACCACGATTTTAGTGGCGCTTTTGGCTGCTGGTTTGACTCACTCATTTGGTTTGTCGATGGCTCTTGGCGCTTTTCTGGCGGGGATGATGTTAGGAGAGAGCCAATACAAGCACCAACTGGAAGCCGATATCAGGCCATTTCGCGACATTTTCATGGGCTTGTTTTTTATTACCATCGGAATGCAGTTAGAGCTTAATACCTTTGTATCGAGTATCCATTGGATATTATCCGGATTGGTGGTCCTTATGGTGTTGAAAGTACTGTTAATTCGGTTAGCAGCCTGGTTGTTTAAAGCACCTGGAGATGATGCCTGGGCAGCGGGTATTAAGCTTTCTCAAATGGGCGAATTCAGTTTTGTTATAGTCGCATTAGCTACTAATCACGATATTTTTACCTCTACCGAAGCCTCTATCTTTATGAGTATCGGTATTTTAAGTATGGCAGTCACACCTTGGTTGGTCACCAATAGTCCTCGCCTGGTGACCAAAATAACGCGGCGAAAAATGGCCCTGCCGGAGCAACCTGTTGCCTCACAAGAGAAACTGCAAGATCACGTGATTATATTTGGTTTTGGGCGAGTAGGGCAGTCTGTGAGCCGTTTATTGCGTATTGAGGCCATCAACTATGTGGCAGTGGACGCTGATCCCGTACGTGTGCAAGAAAGCTGCGCTGCGGGCGAGACGGTATTTTTCGGTGATGTACAAAACAAAGATATTCTGCGTACGGTAGGTATCGATAAAGCAAAATTGGTCATTTTGACCTTTGATGAGCACACCAAAGCAAAGGCCGTTATCGAATCTGTAGTGGCCCTCAATCCCGATTTGCCTATTGTGGTGCGTACGCGCAAAGATTATCACCTGGAAGAGCTTTATCTGTCAGGGGCTTCTCAAGTGGTGCCAGAGATACTTGAAGGCAGTCTGATGCTGGTTTCTCAGGTATTGCATTTATGTGGTGTGCCCATGTCGCGCATCTTAAAACGGGTAAGAAAAGAGCGAAAAGAACATTATCGTCACATGCATGGCTTCTTCCCCGGCGAAACCACTGAAATGACCTACGGTAAGCAGGATAAACTGGAGTTCATGCACGCTGTTGTATTAACCGCTGACGCTCACGCAGTGGGCAAAAAGCTCGGTGATGTTAATATTGATACCATGCGGGTTTCCATTAAAGGCTTGCGAAGAGGAAACGAAGAAATCGCAGAGCCGGATCCCGATACGGTTTTGGCGGTAAATGATGTCTTGGTGATTTCCGGCAAGCCTCGGCGCGTTGAGCGAGCAGAGCGTATTTTACTGGAAGGGCATTAGTGGAATCTGGTCGCTGTGTCGTTGTTATATCAACAAAGCATGGATACGGTGAATAAATGATTGAACTCATTGGCTATATTGCCGCAGTGTTAACCACAGCATCATTTTTACCACAGGCGATCAAAACTTTAAAAACACGCGATACACAGTCATTGTCTTTAAGCATGTACTCGATTTTCTGTATTGGGGTGCTGTTGTGGTTGCTATATGGCCTGGCGATACAAAACTGGCCTATTGTTGTGGCCAATGCCGTGACTCTGGTGTTAGCGGGAATGATTTTGGGAATAAAACTGCAAGCGGTTCTGCGGGAGCGGAATTAGCTTGCATTAAATTGCACTTTACAACTCCAGAAACTTTCTGATGGCGTCTTGTTGTGCCAGGCCGTCTTGGTAGCCTAGTTGAATAAGTTCACTACAAAACTTTCCTTCAAACATTAAATAGCTCAATAAACTGGATTCACTGGAACGGTTCACTCCAATCAAACGCAGTAGCGCTTTGATACCGTTGGGTAGCTCGTCATAGTATTTCCATGCGAGATTTTGAATACTTTTTGACGGATTGATAATGAAGCATTCTACAGGCTTAAGATCGGTGAGTTTTTGCTGTTGCGGTGTCAGCAGATTCAAGGTTTGATTGACCCGGTTCATGCGCTCGATATCGGACTCCAGCGCGTCCGAGAATATGGTATCCAATAAATGACCGGCGATTTGAGCACTATTAAGGCGCGTATGCATGTGAGGATGAGGTGTATCTGGTTTGTCTTTTACCACACCGATAACAAATATCTTTCGAGCTCCTAAGTGAATAGGGGCACTCAAGGGAGCCGACTCGTGAATAGCACCATCACCGTAATAGTCATCACCAATTCGCACAGGAGGAAATACGATGGGAATTGCAGATGATGCCAAAAGGTGATCAATCTCCAGCGTACAGGGAATACCTTGCCTGTGGTGGCGCTTCCAGCCTCGTAATTGCTCTTTTCCCTGAAAGAAACTAACGGCATTGCGCTCAGAGTAACAAGAAGCGGATATGTTAATGGCATTGAGATTGCCTGACATAATGTTTCTGTCGATACGCGCAAAGTCCATCATGCGCTTTATCAGTAATCTAAGAGGTTGATTATTCAATAGGCTTCCCGGGCCTCTCGAGATATTTTCAGAGCGCCAGGAAGACAAATAGTTTCGTGTGATATAGCTAGTGACTTCAGATAGCGAGGCATCATAGACTTGTTCGGTTTTGAAATTCTTCCACACCCATTCGAGTTTTCTAACCCCCAAGTGAAAACAAGAGGCATAACAAGCCAGTGCGGTTGCGTTGATGGCTCCGGCGGAAGTGCCACACAAAACCGGAAAGGGCAGTTTGTGATTACGTGGCAGATACTGGGTGAGGGATTTTAAAACCCCTATTTGGTAGGCTGCACGAGCACCACCACCTGACAATATCAGTGCAAATTCATCCCGATCAGTCATGTTCCCTTGCCTGCTTTTGATTAATAAACAAAACCCGGAATATTGTCCCAGCTGACTTCATCTACCTGGTCGTCCGCCAGGAACTCATCGGCGTACTGCTGATAAACCTTTTCTTTGACAAATATCTCAAACAGGTCGGGATCAATATGTTGGTCTTTGCACATAAAGCCCATGATTTTAAGACATTCACTGATCTTTTTGGCAGGCTTATAGGGCCTGTCGGAAGCGGTTAAGGCTTCGAAAATATCGGCGATGGCCATCATTCGGGCGGGGATGGACATTTCATCGCGAGTCAGCCCTTTGGGATAACCCGTGCCGTCCATTTTTTCATGGTGACCGCCAGCGTATTCTGGCACCTTTTGCAGATGTTTGGGAAACGGCAAAGATTCCAGCATGGAAATGGTAATATCCATGTGGCGATTTATCACTTGCCGTTCTTCAGTGTTCAGTGTACCGCGGGCAACCTGCAGGTTGTAGATCTCCTCTTCGCTGAGCAGTGGCACTGATTCACCGTTGAGTAGAACGGTTCTGGATTGACCGATATCCGCAATGCGCTTCTGGTCGTCGGGTGTCATAAATTCACCACCAGTATTGGCTTTTTCCACAAATAAATAATCGTCGCTGATCTGGGCTAAAGCCTGTTGCATTGAGGATTGTAATTGTGCTTTTTCTGGCTCGCTGGCTACGGCGATTTTACGCAAGTGTTCCAGTTCAATATCGCGTTTTGCCACTTCAAATCGGGTTTTTACCATCTCAATGCGATCAAATACGCATTCCAGCTTTTTGGATTTGTCCATGACGTATTCGGGCGTTGCGATCTTTCCGCAATCATGCAACCAACCGGCAATACTGAGTTCGTTTTTTTCTTCCTCGGTCATGTCAAAATCTTTCAGTGGACCGTCTTCAAAGCGGCAAACCGCATCGGCAATCATCATGGTTAATTCTGGTACCCGGCGACAGTGACCGCCGGTATAAGGGGACTTTTCATCGATTGCTTGGGCGATAAGACGAGTAAAGGACTGGAACAGGTTTTCCATGCTGTCGATGAGCTGCCTGTTAGTTAAAGCCACGGCAGCTAGTGACGCCAGTGCGCGTATCGATTTCTCTACATCTGGCGTAAAGGGCATAACTTCGTCGCTATCATCTTGGGCATTGATTAACTGCAAAACGCCATTTAGATCCCCTTCGTGATTGGTCATGGGAATACACAACACGGATTGAGTGTGGTAACCGGTTTTACTATCCATGTTACGCGGGCCGGACAAGTCGTATTCCGTAACAGCGTAGACATCCTCGATATTGATCACTTCCTGGATGGCGGCAGAATGCGCCACCAGAGCCGAGGTGTTTACTTCACCCTCATCAGTGAAGATGGGAATGGCGGGGAAGGGGATAGGCTTACCGGATGAGCCCCCCATATACATTTCCATACTGTCGTTGAACAGGGTATCGAATTTGAGTTTTTTATCTTCGGTTACACCGTAAATTGTTCCGCCGTCGGCATTAGAAAGTCGTTTTGCGGCCAGCAGTATCTTTTCCAATAGCTTCGTGGTGTCAGTTTCCGTAGACAATTCGATACCAACATGTACCAGTTCCAGTAATGTTTTATCGACTTCCATCAGGTGCTCCTACTTAGAGGTGTGTGTGTAACTGCCATCCCAATCATCGGGGAGTGACTGATCTCTGAGTGTTTCGATGCGTTCTATATACAATGTATAGAGTATATCTTGCGGATTCATTTCAGCCAGTGTTTTAAATTGCGTACTGGCCTTATCCCAGCGCTGGGACAGATAATCATCATAAGCTTGGTGATAGCGCTGCATTTCCTGCAAAAACGACTCGCTTGCACGTTCAGGAGCGATAGGCTCAACAATTGCTACGGCTTCGTTTTTACCTTTCACTTTTACTCTGTCGATGCGTCTGAAGACGATTCCTTCACATTGTTTGATGGTGGCTTCACTGACGAGAAGCTCGACGCCATAAAATTTGGTCAGGCCTTCTAGTCGAGAGCCTAAATTTACCGCGTCACCCAATACCGTGTAAGCCTTTCTGAAAGTTGAACCCATGTCACCGACATTCATATCACCGGTATTGATACCGATGCCAACTTTGACTTCGGGTAAGCCATCTGCCTTAAATTCTTCTCGTAATCGCTCCGTGATGCGCAACATTTCAAAGGCGGTTTCTACTGCGTTTTGAGCGTGTTTTTCGTCATCCAGTGGCGCACCCCAAAAGGCCATAACCATATCGCCAACGTATTTATCAATGGTACCCTGATGATAGAAGATAGTTTCGGTTATCGGGTCAAAATAGCGGTTAAGCAGCATCTTCAGTTCGTTAGCTGAGAGCTTTTCTGAAATTGTGGTAAAACTGCGGATATCAGAAAAAAGGACGGAAAGCTCTTTTCTTTCCCCCTCCATACTGACACTGTCAGGCTCATCTAACATTTTATCAATATGAGCGGGGGGGACATATTGATCAAATATGCCTTTGATTTGCTGTCGCCGTTTGTTTTCTTCGAAAAATCCTGTACCGATGTTATACATCATTAGTAGCAGCAATAGTAAAATGGAAGCGGCCATAGGCAATGCAATATTGGCTTCGTTCCACATCCATACGTTGCCGTAGATCGTGCCTGACATTGCCGCAATTCCGGTAATCGCCATCCAGCCAGGACCTAGCAGTGGCATAATGATGGCCAGGCTCAATCCAATAATCAGTATATAAAGCAGAACAGCGGCTTCCCACCAATCCGGCCGATATTTCAAGATAGAAGGGTCTAATAATCCTTCCAGTACATTGGCGTGTACTTCTACGCCGGGAAACTGCACGCCAACAGGGGTAGAGCGTAAATCCGCGAGACCTACGGCAGACGTACCTATAAATACGATGGCACTATCAAACAACTCGGGTTTTTCGATATTGTTATTCAAAACATCGATGGCTGAAACATAAGGAAAGCTTTTTTGCGGACCACGATAAGGTATCAATACTCGCCCTTCGGCGTCGGTGGGGATGAGTTGATTACCAATGCGTATGCCCTCGACATTTACCAATTCTCCAGCGGTTTGGGTTTCCACTTCAATGGTGTCAGCTAAGGCATACAATCTGGCAGCCTCCAGAGATATCGACGGTAAGAGTCTGTCGCCATAGCGCAGGACCAAAGGACTGCGTCGTATGAACCCGTCAGAGTCAGGAGAGGAATTCATAAAGCCTTCGCCTACCGATGCATCGTGAAATTCGGGGATACTGGATTCAAATCCGCTGTAGTTGATAATGCTAAGACGGCTATCAATGGCTTGATTTGTTGCAATATCGTGAATTGGCAGTACACCGCGGCGCAAATCAGTCTGGTTGAGCAAATAACTGAACATCACATCGGTGGCATCAAAGCTGGCCATAAAGGCTTTGTCGCCGTCCATGACTTCTACCAAAGAAGTCACATTTTTATTATCGAGATTTTGTGCTGCTAAGGCCTGACTCACTTCACTTGCCGGGTTTCTCTCCCGGTCAGCAAAGAGTACGTCAAATACCACCACCACTGCGCCCAGATCAGCGAGATTGTATACCAGTTCGGCGAGCTTTGCTCTGGGCCAAGGCCAACCGATGGCTTCCATGGTTTCACCATCGAGATCAACAATGACGATATCTGCAAAGCCTGATGTGCGATTATCTAAGGTTGACTTTAAACGCAAGTCGTAAATAAAACCGTCGATGCGGTTAAACTGCAAAGCAAGTGGCGTGGTGGGGAAGCGGGAAACATAAAACTGTAGTAAGGACACCAATATCACTAAGCCAAAACCAGCGATAATGGCTCTGCGGTGTTCTTTTAGTGCTCTTAACGGTCTCATACCTTATCAAAGTCGATACACATGCCTTCTCTGGCGGCAAATACCTCCAGATCCGATTGCGCGACAGTAATGACGTCCTGACAATGAGTTTCAATTTTTTCGATGTCCTTATCGGTACGGATGTGATCGTGGCTGTAAAGTGCCAGTCTCTTGGCTCGGCTGGCCATGGCGAGTTTTACTGCTTCTTCAGCAACCGAGTGACCCCAGCCAGATTTAGCGGGCATATCTGAAAGCATGTATTGCGCGTCGTGAATAATTAAATCGGCTTTTTCAGAGAAGGATACCCACTCCAGAAAATCAGTTTCTTTTTGATAGGGAGGGTAAAGCTCATTATCTGTTATGTAGGCAATCTTGGCGCCGTCAGCTTCTATTAAATAGGAGCTGCCACTGCCTGGATGATTCATAGAATGACGGGTAATGGTGGCACTATTGAGTTTCCAACTGATTTGTTCTTTTGGATATGAAACCAGTTGTATGTCGGATTGCAAAGAGCTGTATTTAACCGGGAAGTAACTGCCGCCCATCTGTTTCAGAAACGCTTCCGGTTCTTCTGGCGTAGTCAGTCCCGGGGTGACGAAGATTTTTCTGCCAGGAATATAAATGGGGACAAAAAATGGGAAGCCTTGAATATGATCCCAGTGATTGTGGGTAAGCAATAAGTGGATGTCATTATCGGTTTTTGCCAGCTTTTCCCCCAGCTTTTTAATGCCAGTGCCAGCATCCAAAATAATATCTGTACCGTCGTTGAGTTCAACATGGCAGCAGGCTGTATTGCCGCCATAAACAACGTATTCGGGTCCTGGTGTGGGGATTGAGCCGCGTACCCCATAAAATGTTAGCTTCATTAGTATTCTTCTTTTTTAATAGGGGCCAACCACGTTTGTATATCGTACAGTGAAAAACTGCCACTGCTGGTCCAATTGGGTACTACCGGTCACAAATACATTGCCTAAGGTATCTATGGCAATATCACGCATCTTGTTTATTGCTGAATAGCCATTGGTCCCACCAAAATCACTTATCAGGGTACCGTCAGGTTTAAAGCGGAGCAAGGCGAATTCATTGTTACTGTTCACCAGCACAAAAATAGCACCAAATGCATCCACTTTTATTGCTGTTGCTATGTCATCCGAGCCTGAATTGACATCATAGGATAAATCGCCAGTGCTGTTCCAGGAAGTGGCGGCGGTTGCGGTATTATCCATAGCAATAACAATGGCATCGCCATTGGATTCCCCAACCGCGTATATTGTGCCACTGCCATCAATGGCGACATCGTAGAAGCGCTCCTCTGTGCTGGCTACCTGAAATTCATAGATTCCGTCACTACTGAAGCTACTATCCAGGCTGCCTTCGGGAGAAAACTTAACTATCAAGGCATCGATATCCCCGCCGTTGGAGTAGTATCCTACGGCCACCAGGTTACCATCGGAGGTTGGTGTGATGGCTGTAAAATGGCTGTCTGAGTAGGTACTCAATTCAAGCGTGCCCGTTGCAGCATTGAAACTGCTGTCGAAGTTGCCAGAATAGTCATAGCGGTACACCAGTGCTTTGCCGTCTGTACTGCCAACAATATACAAATAGCCATCATCAGCCTGATAATGCCCGCCCACCAAATCATCTGAACTGCTGCCACTGATGTCAGTTAAGCCTGAGCCATAAGAGGTGGTATCGATACTGGCTACATCCGCACTAACTTTGGCGTTGTAAATATCGGCGTTAGCGCCACTGAGGATACTTTCCCCTGATGCAAAGATGTGTCCATTGGCGCTCAGAGTAATATCCTTGAACTGGGTAGACTCCCCATTAGGGCTGAATAACTCGATGGCACTTGTGGTTTGTCCGTAACTGCCAAAGCTATTGCTACCGGCGCCAGTATTGTCAAACTTTGCAATGGCCATGTCGTCATCATAATCGCTGGTATTGCGCCCATATCCAGCTAAGAACAAACCCGAATACTCGTCTAATGCAATGGATGTCGCATGCTCACCATATCCTAAGTCAAATAATACCTTTTGGTTGGTATTATTGACTTCACCAATGTTCGACATGCCAGCCAGGGCGAAATCAGTGGAAACGGTACCATATAAAAGTGCTTCGTTACTGCTATTTAGCTGAAAGCCTGCGATGGCCGTCCAGCTATCGATATCATGGGAAAATTGGGTATTACCAGCATTGATAAAGCTAGTGTCAAAGCCACCAGAAGAAGTCAGCCTCACCATACTCTCATTGGTGCCAGATTTACTTACTTGCAACCAGATAGCACCGTTACTATCAATTTGTATGCTGGAGCTGGAAGAGGTGGAAATCTCATAGTCACTTGGTTCTGCTATGCCGTCGGTATCAAAGCTGGTATCGAGATTCCCTGAGGCATCGGCTTTTAAAACAGAAACAGCTAATGTGCTGGTATCTTTACCCAGAATATAAATGGATGTGCCGTCAGTGGCTGCTTTAAAACCAACGTGAGCTGAGCCCTGATCAAAGGTTACAAGGCCACTGGCACCAAAGGTGGTATCGATAAGACCATCGCCGTCCATCTTGAGCAAGGCCACCTTGTTATAGGTATCAAAGTAGCTGCCGACTAAATAGATATCACCATTGGATAAGACCACCATATCGTAGATACTGAAGTTAGCATCGCTATACACTGTGTAATTTACCCCGGTATCCGCGGTAGAAACATTGGTACCGGCACCAAAGGTTAAATCATCCGTGCCGTCATCATTAAAGCGATAAACCCACGGGTAGAAGTTGGTACTGTCTTGTCCTGCGATTAGAAAAGCGCTGGCGCTAGAAACATAAATACCTTGTGCCGGGGTTAAATCGACAGTCCCTGACAAGTCTCTGATGCCATCCGTGTCAAAGCCGCTGTCCAGCTCTCCCTTGTCGTTGAGTTTGGCAAGGTAAAGATCATCTGTGCCTGTTATTACACCCGCTATTACCACCTCGGTGTCCGCCAATCCAATCACATCATAAGGGGTGATAGAGGTTGAGGCTCCGGCGTCAATTCGGGCGTAGCCGTTTTCGCCCCATAAGGCGTCAAAATCGCCATTGCTATCTGTTTTAACCACAACAAAGTCTTTATTGCCATCATCCTGGCCTAAACTCCAGCCAGCCACAAAGTAATCGTTATCGCTGGCAACTGAGGCATCAACTACTTCATCTTGCGTTTTGTTGCTGGTGGCCTGGTACTCACTGGTGTAATCACAATCGCCAAATGTCGGTGGGTCCAGAATATAATCATAGGTGATAGCAACATGGGCATCACTGCCTGCATCCTCTGTATCGAAAATCAATAACTGGCCCAACGCATCAGTGCGAATGATGACGGGAGTGTTACTTACACCACTACTCAGCGTGATGGTTTTAACGCCACTAGTGCCGTATCCAGTGTCTTGTGTACCGTCTGCAGAAATGCGGATGATACTGGTATCAGTGCCTTGTTTACCGGCAATATAATAGTTACCGCGTTTATCTGACACCATGCTGTAAGCAAAATCGGTAGAGGAACTATTCAAGTCAATGATGTTTTTACCTGTGGATGAGTTGAAGCTGGTGTCCACGTCTACATCCCATTCGGTATTGGTATCGTCCCAGGTTATGGCGAATTTATACAAGGCAAAGTCATCATCTTTGGTACCAGCCACAATTACTGAACCGTTGGCATCAAACGCCAGGTCATAACCGTATTCGTTCCCGCTATCATCAAGGTACTTAAGCGGCGTATTGGCTTCAGCATTGGCGAAGTCGTTACTGGCGCCGGTTTCTACACTAAAGCGCGTCAGGAATATATCGCTATCTGTGCCATTGCTACCATGACCAACCACATAAATGTTGCCCTCGCCATCTTCAATGGCCGCTTCTGGGTTGAGATCATTGATACCTGAAATGCTTAATGTCGAACCACTGTTAAACCCTGCGTCAACTGAGCCGCTGCCGTCTAGTTGTACCGCAGTAATGTCATAGTCTGCACCGGCAAAGGATTGCCCAATCAGTGTTATATCACCGTTATCGTGTAATAGTACTTCTGCTAAGAAGTCGTCATAACCGAGACTGGGATCCATCGTATGGACACCATCGCTGCTAAAGCTGGTATCTAATGTTCCATCTTCTTTTAATACCATCACGGCATAATCATTGTCCGAGGCGCCGGTAGCATCAGTATGGCCGGCGATAATCAAACCGTTATCAGGACGCACTTTAACACTGATGGCAACATCATTTGTGCCTCCGAAATCATAGGTCTTAACGCTACCGGAGTTAAAATTGCTATCCGTGCTGCCGTCTCTGAGCAGTCTTGTTACAGCAAAATCGCCGTCTGTGGTACCCACCACGACGATGTTTCCATAGTTGTCGATGACTGCGTCGTATACCACCTCGGTTGTACCACCAAATTCGATGTCGGTATTGTTACTTACGGCAAATTCATCTATCACCGTCAGGTCAAAGGTGAGGCTCTCTGTGACATAACCATCAGTAGAATTAAAGGTAATGCTGGAGGTACCCAAATCGCTGGTGGAAGGGGTGCCGCTCAAGGTTGCAGTATTGCCATCTACCGTCGCCAGAGTCATCCATGTGGGTTCACCTGAGACAGTGAAAGTTTGTGAGTCACCATCCAAATCCATAACTTGAATTGTTTGGCTGAAGTTTTCACCGGCTTGTGCATAGGCCTCTGGTGTGGTGCAGATACCTGGCACAAAATTGGCGCGTTTAATGGTCAAACTTGCCGTTTCTTGACTTGAGTAAGTGCCATCTGAAACCTGATAAACAAAGGAGTCGGTTAGCACCGTACTGCCATCGTGTTGATAACTAAACGAACCATCTGAATTTAATGTAAATGCGCTGTCATTGGCGGGATTAGTGACAATTGAAACCGTTAAAGTATCGGAATTGGGATCACTATCATTGGCAAGAACACCGACAGTGCTATCAATACTGGCGGTCATGCCACTGGCTGAAAGCAAGATGTAACTATCGGCCGTTGCTACTGGTGTATTACTGGTGACAGTGACATTCAATGTTGTCTGGAAACTCGTCGTGCCATCATTGCTTTCTACGCACACATCATAGCTCGCTGCAGACAGTGCTGCATTGGAGCGCAGATCGCTACCGTCAATATTAAAGCTGCCATTGTCGGTATCGCTACTACAGGTTCCATTGCTTGAGGTACCTGTGTTTACAAGGCTGTAACTGTGGGTGTCGCCACCATCCACATCGGTGGTGGTTAGCGCACCAATGATGGCATTAGTCCCGGTGTCTCCATCGGCAATGGTATCACTACTGACACCATCAATCAGAATATCGGTTGGAGTACTATTGCCCACGTTAACCGTGATAGTCAGGGTTTCCTGGTACGTGGTGGTGCCATCATTGCTTTGCACACAGACATTATAAGTAGCTGCGGTTAGGGCTGTGTTGGTGCGCAGGTCGCTGCCATTGATGTTAAAGCTGCTGTTACCGGTATCGGCACTACAAGTACCGTTGGCAGAAGTGCCCGCAGTCACCAAGCTGTATGTATGGGCGTCACCTGAGTCGACATCAGTGGTAGACAGGCTGCCCACCACCACATCGGTGCCGGTAGCATTGTCATCAATACTGGCACTACTGATAGCAATGCCTGTTGGTGCGCTATTGCCGACGCTCACTGTGATCGTCAGGGTTTCCTGGTAAGTGGTGGTGCCATCACTGCTCTGCACACAGACATCATAAGTAGCCGAGGACAGGGCGGTATTAGTGCGCAAGTCGCTGCCATTGATGTTAAAGCTGCTATTACCGGTATCGGCACTGCAAGTACCGTTGGCTGATGTACCTGCAGTCACCAGGCTGTATGTATGGGCGTCACCTGAGTCGGCATCAGTGGTGGACAGGCTGCCCACCACCACATCGGTGCCGGTAGCATTGTCATCAATACTGGCACTACTGATAGCAATGCCTGTTGGTGCAGTATTGCCGACGCTCACCGTGATCGTCAGGGTTTCTTCATAGGTGGTGGTGCCATCACTGCTTTGCACACAGACATTGTAGGTAGCTGCGGTTAGGGCGGTGTTGGTACGCAGGTCGCTGCCATTGATGTTAAAGCTGCTGTTACCGGTATCGGCACTGCAAGTACCGTTGGCTGATGTACCTGCCGTCACCAGACTATAAGTGTGGGCGTCACCGGAGTCGGCGTCAGTGGTAGACAGGCTACCCACCACCACATCGGTGCCGGTGCTGTTGTCATCAATACTGGTACTGCTGACAGAGATATCGGTTGGTGCATTGTTAACGGCAGTTACAGAGACACTTACGGATGCAGTTGCAGAACCGCCATAATCGTCCACAACGGTATAATCAACAGAAGCGGTACCTGAGCTGATGGACGGTGTGAAATCGATTGACAGGCCGTCTGTCGCCACTGTCGTAGTACCATCACTGCTTGATGCGCTGAAAATGGTGAGACTATCGCTATCAGGATCAGAATCGTTGTCCAGAGGTGTCAGTGTGATGAGGTTTCCGGAAAGCACTGGCCCTGCAGAATCATTAGCAGGAGTTGGGTCACTGTTGGGGACCAGGTTCACTGTAAGAGTGGCGGTATCTGCGCCACCGTTGCCGTCGGAAATGGTATAAGTCACCGTATCCGTTGCAGTTATAGATGCCGGGGCATTGTATTCAATTTGAGTATTGTCGCTACTGATGCTGTAACCGGAAGCGGAAGTAGACAAGTTGGTTATGGTGAGTAAGTCGCTATTGGCATCGCTATCATTGTCCAGCACATTAAAGCTATAAACATGACTTCCTACGGCATTTTCCGTGTCATCGTTGGCTACAGGCGCTATATTTGCGGCTGTTACTGTCAGATAGTCAAAAAACTCTACCTGATTGATGCCATCATCCACCCTAAACTTCATTTGTACACTACCCACAAATGACGTTTCTGGCGTGAAAGTAACTGAATAATCGCCGTTTATAACGATAGACCCAGAGTCTACTTGGGCTTCAAGTATACTTAGCGTGTCACTTTCAGGATCCGCCACATCATTTAGCAATGTGAAAGTTGCGTTCGTATCTTCTGGAGTACTATACCCTGAAGAGAAAAATACCGGCTCCTGATTAAAGCTAATGGAGTTTGGTGCTCCCGGAATATCACTATAGACTTCATAGAAGCGAAGCTTGGGATACTCTGATAACTCCAAGCTATCACTGTTGTCGTAATAACCTTCATCAGGATCTCGCTCTTCGTAATCTAATATCCACAACCTACCGTTTTGCAGTGCTATGGGGAGCCAGGTGCGAGTCTGCCAGATGTAGCAGGATTGATCATTGCTATTCGTACATTGTGAGTTGAGGTAAGTGTAGGTATCTCCTGAGCTTAAATTGCTCAGCTCATTAATACTGACATTGCCAGAACCATCCACTTGCCACTGCATATCGACATCGGATACTTGAACATCATTGTTTTCATCAAATGAGGTGGACAGCGCTTTGCCCAGACCTGAATTATCGAAGTAATAGCCATTGCCAATGGAATCATTTAAGAAGCCATCTTGGTCATAGTTAAAACGGTTGCTGAGGTTGTCACCGATTTCCAGATAATTGCCATCAATCAGCGCGTTAACATCAGCGGCGCTGGGTGGGTTGGGGTGCAACCAATAATCTAAAGTAGAGTAAACATCGCCATTGATATCAATAGCTTTGATGAACAGGGTGTTTTCAACATCACTGTGATCTAACCAGCGATAAACCGCCGTGAGAGAGTTGCCAAAATCCACCGATACCGAACCATCGGTTTCAATAGCCCAGGAAGCTGAACTACCCGTAATACTGCAACTAACGCTACCATCGTTGCTGCCTGTGGTGGTTTCTGTAAAGGTGCATACATCACTGGCGAACTGCATAAAGTTACCAGCGCCATCTTCAATGGCTATTGGCAGGTATAGGGTGCCCAAAATATCGGCGCTTTGCACTGACAAGAAATCAAACTTACTGGGATCCAACATTTCCTGGTAATCACCACCATTAGTTACCAGTACTCCGCTGTTTGCCGAGGTAATTTCCGGATAGGTGCTGCTATCAATTTGAAATGACTGAATAAAGCTAATATTCACTTCATAGAAGTAGGCTTGCAATGCATAGGCATCTAGTTCATGGGCGACGGTAGTGATGTTGACCGGAACATAAAAATCGTTGTAAGCCGCGTAATAAGCATCGGCCTCTGCTTTTGTGATAACGCCTAATGCGCCATCGTTGTTAACTTCGTCGTCGAGATCATAAACATTGTAATAAATGGTCTCAGAAACGGGATTGTCGAAGGTAACGGTAACAATACCATTTGCATCCATATCCCAGGTTAATGAATCGCTGTAAGTGGGACTACTGTATTGACCAAATCCGGTGCTTTGCAGGTCGTATAGTTTGCCATTTTCGAACCCGGTTGCTAGTGCGGAGTTAAACGTGGGTTGTCTGGTTATCAGCAAAAACTCGGTTTGATCGGCGAAGTCATTGATAAGCTCGGTATCACCAAAATAAAGCAGATTTGGGAGGGTTAACGACAGATCGTCAGGCGCAAAACTATAGGCCACACCGTTAATTACATAGGTGAGTTGCGCAATGTTGGTGTCTCCCGCGTTATAAACGAATTCGAAGAAACCATCCGCATTGCGGGATACTGTGTGGATTTTTCCGTTTTCTTCGTAATACACGGCACTGACTTCCTCACCAAACACGACACTGAAATCACTGGCGGAAGAAGCTATGGTGAAATCATCCACAGTCGAATTATTAAAGTCGTAACTGCCGCTAAACGAGGGTTGCGTGACACTAACCGTGATGGTGGCAGAATCCGAACCGCCTCTACCATCTGATATAAAGTAGGTCAGGGTAGCGTTGCCAGAGAAGCTTGCTGGTGCCGTAAAATCTAGCTGGGTATTGTTGCTATCGATAGAAACCACCCCAACATCGCTGGTGACACTTGTGATGGTGAGTAGGTCGTTATTGGCATCGGTATCATTGTCTAATGGCGCCAACGCGATTTGAATACCGCTGAAGGCGGCGAAGCTATCATCAACGGCTACGGGTGCGAAATTCTCACTCAGTACTGAAATCGTTCCTGAAGCATAAACAGAATTTATGCTATCAGACACTTCCAGGTAATACTTGATATCGCCAATAAAGTCAGTAGGCGGGGTATAATTTATGCTGTTGTCGTTGTTGATGGTCAAGGTTCCTTGTTCAGCCGCGCCATCTAATATCGCAAGGGGATCTGATTCAGGATCAGCGAAATTATTAAGCACATTGAAATTGCTGACTGAGATATTGATATCAGTATTAAAGTCAATGCTTTGCCATATTGGCTCTTGATTAAAGCTAATCGAATTGGGAGCGCCGGGCACTAAACTGTTCAGTTCGTAATACTGAATACGGGGTTTGATGTGCTCTTCATAGTTCACGCTGGTATTGAAATCAGGACCAGTATCATTGACAAGTAACCATTCCCAAACCCAGATTCGATTACCGCTTACAACGATTGGAACCCACAGTTGAATCTGCCAGATAAAGCAACTGGCATCGCCATTGTCTATACATTGATCGTATTCATAGCTAAAGCTATTGCCGGAGCTAAGGGTGGATTGACTGAAGATATTTATAGTACCGGAATTAACTTCCCAGCGTCGGTCGGTATCGATTAAGGAAGTCCCATCAAATTCGTTGCGGCTGGTGAGATATTTACCAAGGCCGCTAGCATCAAAATAAAAGCCATCTGTTTCTGATGTATTAATGGAGTTGTCAGTGCCACGCGCGTCCGGATTAGACTTACTCAAGGCGCTGTCAAAATAGTGTCCAGTTAATAGGTTGGAAATATCAGAATCGGCGATATTGGTTAATGTCAGCCAATATACATGTTTACTGTAATGTTCGCTGTTGCTGCCTGAACCAACGGTTAGCTCTATTGAGAAAGTATTCTCTACAATAAGATCATCCAGCCAGCGGTAGGCGGCGGTAACGTCATTGCCAAAATCTATATTCAAGACGTCGTTACTGATAGTCCAGGTAAAGGATTGTGAACTGAACTGGCAAGAACCCGAACCAGATTCAGAGCCTGTAGTCGTCTCAGTAAAGAGGCAGAAATCCGCCGCAAAGGTTTCAAATGTGTTGTTTGACAGGCGCGGTATTTCAGTGGCAATGCCGGATGAAATGTCAGCAAAGGTTATTTTCTGCAATTTAAGCGAGTCGATATTCCACAGCTGTCGAAGTTGAGTTTCTGACGGGGTGGTTTCAACAACGCCGTTGTTAGCGCTGGTAATTTCAGGATACAGACTGCTATCTATGCGATATTGATAATAAACATCAATTTCTGCATCAATGTAAATGCGGTTATCTCTCAAGAACCGGAATTCCTGGCGGGCATCAGTAATATTAACCGTAACAAACTCGGTTTGGTACGCTGTGACGTAAGCATCGGCTTCGGCTTTGGTAATGATATTCAGAGCAATACCATCAGAACTATCATTGTCCAGGTCGTAGACATTGTATTGTTGTTCAAACTCTTCTGCAGCATCGATGTTCACAGTCAAAATGCCACTATTATCCTGCCAGGTAACATCGCCATCAAAATCTGCGCCTCTCACCATCCCGGTGCCGCCTGCAGCAAGAATATAGTGCTCGCCGTTTTCTACACCAAAGCGCAATGGGCCGGAAAAGGTCGCTTGACGCAGGTAAAAGTCATGGCTGGTAGCCCCTTCAAAACTAGTATCTAGTTGCGTTGGGGGGCCAAAGGCAACATTGGCGTTTGGTTGGTCAAGGTTGCTAACCGTGAAAGAGTATTCAACACCATCTATGGTGTAATAAACTGTATTGGTAGACGATGGCAGGACAAAATCAAGATTCGCCTGCATTTTGATACCACCCATTTTGGGAGCATCTTTGCCGCTGGTACTTGAGCCTTCAATAGTCAGTTCATAGGAGCCATCATCATTGGCTGACACTGACACATAGCTGCCGTCTTCCTCGTAATATACGGCATCAACATCATCACCAAAGGTCACCGTGTAATCTGTGCCATCACTACTGGCGGAAACATCTGAGTTGCCGTCACCATCAGAGTCAAAGTCACCGGAGAAGGTTTGCTCCGTCACATTAATGGTAGCCGTGGCAGATGCCGTGGCGCCAGACGGGTCGCTCACGGTGTACGAGACCGTGTCTGTGGTGGTGGTATCCGAGGGAGCTGTGTAGCTTAAACTGGTAGCATCAGTACTGATGCTTACCGTTCCTTGTGTCGCACTGGCTTCGGTGATCGTAAGTGTATCGCCATCGCCATCGGTATCATTGGACAATACATCTAGATCAGCAGTTTCACCCGAATTAACATCGTATTCATCATTACTGGCTACTGGGGTTTCATTGACATCGTTAACGGTTACAGTAACGCTACCTGAGTCAGAGTCGGTGCCATCGGATATCACATAGGAAATGGTATCGGTGCCAGAAAAACTGCTTGTTGCGGTGTAAGTGATAGACATTTCATCAGAAGCGATAACGACATTACCATCATCAGCGGTTGCTGATGTGATGATTAAATCGTCCCCATCTACATCACTATCATTATCCAGCGGCGAGATAACAACACTTTCTCCTTGGTCAACGCTTGCAGAGTCGTTTATTGCTATTGGCGCATCGTTCACCGCGATAACAACAATACTTAACTCTGCACTATCCGAGCCTCCGCTGGAATCAGATACCGTATACTCTAGAGTGGTGGAGCCATTAAAGTCAGGATCTGGAGTAAAGGTAATTGAGTTATCCCCGTTAACGACGGCGGAACCATTACCACTACTAGTAATGGTCACTGACAAACTCTCGTTTTCTGCATCGCTGTCATTGTCGAGTACAGATACTGTCACTGCCGTGTCTTCATCTGTTGAAGCCGAGTCGTTATTTGCAACTGGTGCATCGTTAACGGAATTAACCGTAATACTGATTGTGGCACTATCACTGTTTCCTGACTCATCACTCGCGGTGTAAACGATACTGGCTGTACCAAAAAAGTCAGCCGTGGGGGTGTAGCGAATACTCGTACTGGACTCAAGTTCAGCTGTACCATTGGTTACTGAATCTATAGTCACGCTCAATGTATCGCCATCTTCATCAGTGTCGTTGTCGAGAGGGGAGATAACAACCGAGGTATCCTCATCGGTAGTTACAGCATCGTCTGCTGCAACTGGCGCATCTTGTACATTTGTGATAGTTACGTTAATGGTGGCTGTCGCGGTGGCGTTGTTGCCATCTGAAATCGTGTAAATAATGCTGTCAGTGCCAGGTGCATCTGGTGCGGTATAGGTGATTGCATTACCGGTAAATGTCGCAGTACCTGATGATGTCTCAACTGAGGTAATCGAAAGTTCATCACCATCGACATCTGAGTCATTGTCGAGTGGGCTAAGCGTTATTGTTGCTGATTCATCCACTGTTGCTTCATCGTCTTGGGCGATAGGGGCATCGTTCACCGGACTCACGGTAACATTAATAACAGCCTGGTCGGTTTCACCTGTTTCATCGGCAATTTGATAGGAAATTGTTGCTAAACCGTTAAAGTCCGCTTCTGGTGAAAAAATGATGCTATTGTCTGAACTTAATTCGGCGCTGCCAGAACTTACCGCTAATATGCTTAAAGTAAGGGGATCGCCATCAGGATCTGTATCGTTGCTTAGTGGTGAGATGGTAACAGGTGTGTCTTCGTCTGTTTGCGCTTCATCGTCTGTGGCAACTGGAGGTTCATTTTGTGCAATGACGCTAATGGTTATTATGCCGTTGGTCTCCCCTCCCTGATTGTCACTAGCTAGATAATTAACAGTTGCATCACCAATAAAATCCGTTGCTGGAGTAAAGATAATACTGTTTTCTTGCACTACAGCCGTACCATCAGATACTGAAGAAATAGCAACCGAAAGTGCATCACCATCAGGATCACTGTCATTGTCCAGAGGTGTAATGGTTACCGCGGTGTTTTCTAACGTGGTGGCGGTATCGTCTGTGACAATAGGTGCATCATTGATGGCATTGATGGTGAGTATAACCTGGGCTTCGTCGCTACCGATTGTATTGCTGACGCGATAACTAAAACTATCACTACCATTGAAGTTATCGGCTGGTTGATAGCTAAAACTGCCATCAGCATTTAGGGTTAACTGTCCAGATTCAGTTGAGGTGAGTACCGTGAGAGAAACATCATTGGAGTCAACATTACTGTCGTTCGCCAGTACTCCGTCAGAGGCTTGAACTGATAGCGTGGTATCCTCATCTAGTATATATGCGTCATCTTGAGCAATTGCGGATTCTGGCTGGTCAGCCACTTCAATAAACACCACAGCACTTGCAGAAGCACCCTGTGGGTCAGTAACTTGATAGTTAAAACTCACTGCGCCAAAAAAATCTGACGCTGGGGTATATTGAAAGGTCCCGTCACTTTGTAGATTGAGTTCACCATTATCAGGTGAAGAGAGCAGGGTCACCGTAAGCTCACTAAAACGCTCATCCCCGGCAAAATCGGCATCACTGTCATTAGCCAATACTCCCTCAGCAACAGAAGAAATAACCAGAGTTTGATCTTCATTCATCTGATAATTATCGTCTGTCGCAACGGGTATGTCATTTACAGGTGATACTGTAATCGTTACGGTACCGGTGGAAGAACCGCCGTTTGTATCACTGACCGAATAGGTAAAACTATCTGAACCAAAGTAGTGCTCTGTAGGCTGATAGTTAAAGCTACCATCGCTATTTAAGTTAACAACGCCGTTTTGGGCTGAATTCTCAAGCGTGGCAGTCAACGAGTCTAAATCGACATCGCTGTCGTTGGCTAGCACACCGTCGGCAGTGGCGATGTTTAAAACCGTATCTTCAGCAAGTTGATAGGCATCAGACGCAGCCACGGGAGCATCATTCACAGGTCTGACGGTGAGGCTAACGCTGCCTAATTGTGAACCGCCTTGTGGATCGCTAACCAGGTAACTGAAACTATCCTCACCATTAAAATTTGAAAAAGGACGATAAGTAAAATCACCATTTGAGTCCAGAGTCACTTCACCGTTAAATGGTTGGCTGCTCAGCTCGGCCGTAAGCGGTTGTTCTTCAGGATCAGAATCATTAGTCAGTAAATTACCGTTAACTTGTCCGTCTTCATCTAAAGTGAAGGATTCCGATGTGACTTCAGGGTCTTGATTATCCAGTGCTTCGATTCGGAAAACTTCGCTATAGGCACTTTCACCACTGGTATCTGTTCCTGTAATCAAACCAAAGAGCCCTAATTCGTCATCAACACCAGAGATAGATTGAGAGGTCCCTCTGATGGAACGAAAGGTAATACTGTCATTAAGACTATCTATGTTGTTTGGGCTGATATTGGCTTCAGAGGAAATGTACAAGTTGTATAAATTGTAGCCATTTAGCGCTGACCAACTAAGTGCAATGTCCCCAATGGAGCGAACGACGGATATTCCGCTGATTTCTGGTGGGCTCCAGGTGAACCTGACGCTGTCTAATACCTGCTCGTTGCCATTTTTTATTACCACCAATTGCGCTTCATGACTGCCAATGTTGAGGTCGTAGTCGCGAGGATTAATGCCTGCATCTGTAAATGATTCTGTATTACCGCAATTGTTGCAGATGGTAATTTGACGTCCACTGTCATTGTTAAATCTTAGACGAAGGTTGCCTATGCCATCTGGGTCTTCAATACTTGCTGAGAACAGTAAATTACCGCTAAAGGTATGATTGTTGGCGGGGTAGCGAAACTCACCAGTGGGTGCGGCGAGAACTGGTAGGCAAAGTATGCCTGCTAGTGAAGCAACGATAGTGCCTGTATATTTTCGAAAAACGTTTGATATTTTCATGAGGACTTCCAGTTACCTTTCCCCGACCAAAAAATTACCGCTCACGCGATTACTTCCTTGAGACAAGTTAAAATCACCATTGAGCACATCGCCTTCATTGGCGAAAAATGCCGATATATCACCACTTCCTTCTTGCACTGAGTTAGGTACACCGGGTTGGCCATAGGTAACGCGGGTCATATCCAATTCTAAATCAGCCTCCACAATGACTCCCTGAAAAACTGCATCCCAAGTGCCCCCGTCATCTTGCAAAGACATATTGCCCTCACTAAAAGAGGTATCAAAGTTTACTGCGATGTTGATGTTCAAATTTTGAGGATTTTGGTTGCCCGACAACGAGCTGCTAATAAGCCGTGAGTAGTTTGCAGAACCGGTTCTTGCGGCAATAACTTCAGGTGCTACTTTTGTGTTGTTATCAATGGTTTGGATAATTTCATCTTCACGAATCTGTTCATTCTCATCGTCAAAAGGGGTATTTTCAGTATCCAGCCCGGTATCTGTGGTTTCCGTGTTAGTTTCTAAGGTTGGAGTTCCAGTAGTGTCAGTATCAAAGCTGGAATCTGTATCCGGCCCAGTTGTTTCAGGATCAGGTGTCGTCCCTCCCGTACCACTGTCGTTACCTGTTGAGCTCTCAGTTCCTTGTGTGGGACTTGAATTGTCACCACTGGTACTGTCTGTCCCATCACTGTCTACATCATTATCACCGGTCCCGGTTTGTGTGTCGCCGCTGTCATTTGAATTGTCAGAATTATCTGAGCCATTAGAACCGTCGGAGCCATCAGAATTATCGGAGCTATCAGAATTATCGGAGCTATCAGAATTATCGGAGCTATCAGAATCATCGGAGCTATCAGAATCATCGGAGCTATCAGAATCATCAGAGCTATCAGAATCATCGGAGCTATCAGAATCATCGGAGCTATCAGAATCATCTGAATCATCAGAATCATCGGAATCATCAGAATCATCGGAATCATCAGAATCATCGGAATCATCAGAATCATCAGAATCATCAGAATCATCGGAATCATCAGAATCGTCGGAGTCATCGGAATCATCGGAGTCATCGGAGTCATCGGAATCATCGGAATCATCGGAATCATCGGAATCGTCAGATTCTTCTTCCTCTTCTTCTTCACTGCCATCTTCGGAATGACCTTGATCAAAGTTTTCCGGTGGCTCTAATAATTCTGTGACTTCACCTTCTTCGTTAATCACGGCAAAAGAGAAATCCTCGCCTTCACCAAATGATACTTCTTGCTCAGTTCCGCCAACATCGACATTCACATCAATGGCACCATCCCAAACGGCGATAAACATTTCACCGCTCACTATCTCAATTTCGTAGTGGGTGCCTCGAATACCGATTGAACCTACTGGTGTTTTGAGTTCATAGGTGCCGTCATTAGACTTGATGGCGCCGGTAACCGAGCGCAAACCGCCTTCCACCAACTCCAGCACAGCAGAGTTATTAGTGTTCGTTTCGTCGTATTGATATTCGGAAATAAGCAGAGTTGTGTTTTCTTTTAAGGCTAGTAAGGTGCCGTCCGTCATGCGAAACTGTGCTTTACTTTTAGCTGCCGTTTTCACCGTATCGACATCGAATATCGGGGCGCGACGCTTCAGTTTCCTGACGTTCGTTTCTTCCTCCCAGGCATTTACATTACCTTTGGCTATCATGGTCTTACCCGCAGGACTGAGGGCAAAAGCGGGATTACATACACAACAAAGTGATAAGGCAACCAAAGATAGTTTGAATCGCATAAACTCTTCTCATCTCGTTCGAGTCAGAATATTGATGTTGTGCAAAATGTGCCCATCGGATCCCGACATTACTATAAGTATAGTTTCGGATAATCTGGAATTAACTCAAATAACAAGGCGCTTAAAAATGAATCAGTTCACAGAATTCGGAAACTCTTACTCCATAATTCAGTGTTTTTAACTAAAAACTTCTTGTTACCGATAACGCTGCGGTTGTTCTGTCGTAAGCATATATTTCAACACTACTGCGTTTATCAGTATAGGTAACACCCCCGGATATCTTCCAGTCGGCATTCAACAGGTAATCAAGGCTAAAGGACAGATTAAAACTTTCCTCTTTTCTCAGGACTCCAATCGATGGATTAATACCGTCGTGCTCGATATCTTGAAAACGGCCGTTGGCAACAATCAACCATTCGCTGCCTACAGGGCGCACCAAGGTGTAGCTCAAAAGCCAGAAGTTTTTGCCATTACTAATACTGACAGGATTGTCTTGTTTACCTTCATCATCTCCGTAACCCAACTCAAACATATGAATGGTATTGCCAAAATACGTCAATCTTGTGCGTCCAGAGTATTGGTGAATGTCCTGGTCATCATTAGCATTTACGTTAACACTGGCATAGCTAATCCCCCATAACCATTGCCAGTTGTCGGCAACCGACCAACTGGCGTCAAGCGAAGCACCATAAGCGGCACGGTAAAACTCACTATCGAGCATCATGGGTTGCACGTAACCGGAGAAATTAACAATGGCCCCCCAGTATTGGTCAGTGAAAGTGCCGGTCATACTCATAATTTCTCTATCCAGTTGACTCTGACGATTGTATTGAGTGTTTACATAAGCGGCATTAAAACTGATGGAACGTTTTTGGCTGAGCTTTCTGCTGTAGATATAATTGAACCCCACATCACTACTGTGGTCACTTTGTTCCAGACTGGATTCATCCAGGCTACCAATAATGGGATAAAAGGGACTTTCCACGGGGATGTTGGTGAGGTTATCCAGGGTCGTGCCACTATTGGCATTGGAGTCGTATGTTTGGGAAAGTTTCACGTTGAAAGCGTGACTTTGTACTGCTTTGTTTTTTAGCTCGGTAATTTGTTGCAGGTAATTGCGCACTCTTTGTGCATCTGCCGGTTTCAAGTCTTCTTGCAGCAGGCGGGTCAGTTCGGTTTGTGCGGCGCCTAAGTTTTTCACTTTAAAATAACTGAACGCCAGATAAAGACGAGCTAACAAAACATCAGGTTTAACTAATAAAACGCGCTCAAAGGCAAATACCGCTTCCTGAAAATAATTGGCGCCATAGGCTGCTTGACCAGCCAGCAAGTCGAAACCCGGTTCGCCGCCCCATTCTTCAATGAGCTTGTTGGACAGGGCAAACGCTTCTGGAAACTGCTTTTGTTTAATTAAGGATTGTAATTTTTTGATATCTGCCGGCAGGCTCTCAGTTACCGAGGATGTTGTTGCCTTTGCATTCGTATTGGAGGATTGTGCCAATGCGGGCACTCCCGCAGTGGCTAATATCAGGATCGACAGGTATTGAGCTGTCTTTCGGCGAAATGGCATTCTAAGCGTCCTTTTTCGTCACTTTTATTATCTCACCTCGTACAGCTCAAACAAAAGGTGAGTAGGACCTGTTTTAGTCCTTCAACAAGTCCTTGATAAAGGAATCAAGGCCTTCCAGATCTACCAGTTGTTTTTCGCCAGTACGACGATTTTTGTATTCGCATTTTCCAGCGTCGAGGTTGCGTTCACCAATTACGATAGAATGAGGTACACCCAGCAATTCCATATCGGCAAACATCACACCCGGACGCTCTTTGCGATCATCGAACAAAATATCATCCCCCATTGGCGCAAGCTTTTCATACAAGCTTTCAGCGGCTTCCTGGATACGATGGGATTTATGCATGTTCATAGGAATTATAGCCAATTTAAACGGAGCGATAGCTTCTGGCCAAATAATTCCAAATTTATCGTGATTTTGTTCGATTGCAGCAGCAACGATCCGCGAAACGCCAATACCGTAACAACCCATGGATAAGGTTTCGTGTTTGCCTGACTCAGTCAATACACCACAGTGCATGGCTTCGCTGTATTTTTTACCTAGCTGGAAGATGTGTCCTACTTCAATCCCGCGTTTAATTTCGATATTGCCGTTGCCATCCGGTGAAGCATCACCAGCGATAACATTCCTGATGTCCACAACTGTGCAATCCGATACATCTGACCAGCTGGCTGCGTAGGTGTGGAAGCCAGTTTCATTGGCACCACAAACAAACTTAGAAAGTTGTGCCGCACTGCGATCAGCAAAGACCGGGATAGATAATCCTACAGGACCGACAGAGCCTGGTTCTGCACCACATATCTCAAGCACTTCTGCTTCACTGGCAAACTGCATCTCTCCTGACCAGGGCAGGACTTTTTGAGCTTTAATGTCGTTCAGTTGGTGGTCACCGCGTAAGCACAGAGCAGCAAAGTGAGAGGTTTCGTCTTGAACGATTTTAACGATTAAGGTTTTAACACAGTTTTGTGCTGCAACATCCAGTGATTGGCTAACCTGCTCAATGGTTTTGGTGTCAGGTGTGGCGACTTTCTTTGTCTCACCGGATAGTGGTGAATCAGGCTCAAGGGTTACAGCTTCCGCCATCTCAACGTTTGCCGCATAGTCAGAACCCGTACTGAAGGCAATGGCATCTTCACCTGAATCAGCAAGTACATGGAATTCGTGGGAAACACTACCACCAATCGAGCCGGTATCCGCAATTACTGCGCGATAATCTAATCCCATGCGCTCGAAGATGCGACAATAGGCGTCGTACATCTTTTGATAGGTTTCGGATAAACAGTCCTGTGATAAGTGGAAAGAGTAGGCATCCTTCATGGTAAATTCTCGTCCACGCATAATGCCAAAGCGAGGACGAACTTCATCGCGGAACTTAGTTTGGATCTGGTATAGGTTCAGTGGTAATTGCTTGTAACTGGAAACTTCAGTTTTTACCAGATCAGTAATAACTTCCTCATGTGTTGGACCTAAAACGAAGTCGCGTTCGTGACGGTCTTTTATGCGTAATAACTCAGGACCGTAATCCTGCCAGCGACCAGATTCTTGCCATAGATCCGCGGGTTGTACTACCGGCATTAACACTTCCACGGCACCGGCGCGATTCATTTCTTCCCGTACAATTTGGGCGACATTGTTGAGTACTCTCAATCCACTAGGTAGCCAGGTGTATAGGCCTGAAGCAAGTTTTCGAACCAGGCCGGCTCTCAGCATTAGCTGATGGCTAATAACTTCTGCATCGGCAGGGGTTTCTTTTTGGGTGGAAAGTAAATATTGGCTGGTGCGCATTAATAAATTAGTCCTGTACCATCGCTTTTGTCTGGTGTCTTTGAAGTGCAAACAAAAGCATCATAAATTCAAAAATTAAAACTGCCGCTAGTGTACCAGAGCGGCGTGATGTTCCTAGCAAAAAAATGGCGAAATTAAACCTTATTTACAGCAAACACTTCGATTTTGTTGTCGACGACCTGCCAGCGAAAATTAAAATCATCAAAGCTGGTGCCATACTGATTAAGATCTTGTTTGGCTTGTTTGCGATAAGCGGGGCGAGGGTCTTGAGCCAGAACCTCTCTTACCTGAAGTTCGATTACCTGATAGTCCCTGCAAAGCGCTTTTAATTGCTGCAATGCTTCCGCCTGAAAGTGCACCTCCATCAACTGAGGTGGATTTGGAGCGAAGCCACTACGGGCATCGGCTATTGCATCAACGTAGGCAATATAAGGCTTGATGTCATAAATGGGGGTACCATCCACTAGATCCAGACCGGAAACTCGCAACCTGACCCCTGCAGCTGAAACTGTCACACTCAGTAAGGGCACAACTGACATACCAAAGCCGTTGGGACGAAAACTGCTACGGGTGGCAAATACCCCTTTTTTCTGGTTACCACCTAATCGAGGAGGACGAACCTGTGGCTTCCAACCTTTCTGCAAATTGTGATGAAAGCGAAACAGCAACCAGATATGGCTGAATTCTTCAATGCCCTCAAAGGCCTCCTGGGTGCCAAACGGCAGCGGCACAACAATCTCACTGACAACCGACGGCGTGAGGTTAGGCTGTCTTGGAATGGCAAACTTTTCTTTAAATGGGGAACTCACATTGGCAATGGGCGAGATAGTCTCTGGATCATTATGACTGGTCATAGTTTTTGCGGCTGTGTTTTGTGAGAGCAAGATGTTAACAAAGAATTAAAAGTTAGCGCTTGAATTTTTTTGCGAAAATCGCCATATCTTTCCTTGCTTTTTTACGCCACCTTTGTGTAACAGCTTGATCCTTTAGGGAATATCATGATTTCAGTAAAAAATATAACAAAAAGGTTTGCTCAGTTTACTGCAGTAAATCAGCTTTCATTTGATGTTAATCCCGGAGATGTTGTGGGGTTTTTAGGGCCTAACGGCGCCGGGAAGTCCACCAGTATGAAAATGATCACCGGGTTTTTACCACCTGATTCTGGAGACGTACTGGTAAACGGACAGTCCGTGATAACTTCACCACAGGAAGTTCAGCAGCAAATTGGTTACCTACCAGAAGGGGCCCCTGCCTACGGTGATATGACGGTGCTGGCTTTTCTCAATTTTATCGCCGAAGTTCGTCAAATTGATGCCCAACAAAAAAGCTATCGCATTGCCGATGTCGTGGCAAAAGTCGAATTGAGCGCGGTATTGGATAAACCTATCGAAACGTTGTCCAAAGGCTTTAAGCGTCGTGTCGGTTTAGCTCAGGCATTAATCCACGATCCGGCAATTCTGATCCTGGATGAACCTACAGATGGTCTGGATCCGAATCAAAAGCATCAAGTCAGAAATCTCATTAAAAATCTGGCGAAAGACAAGATTGTCATTGTTTCAACTCATATTCTTGAAGAAGTGACGGCGGTGTGTAATCGCGTTGTGATCATTTCTGATGGCCAGAAATGCTTCGACGATACACCCCAGGCTTTGTTACAAAAGTCTCGCTATTACCAGGCGATAAACTTGACGTTGGATAAGGCAATAACAACTTCGGTGAACGAACTGCTGCCCGACGGAGTGCAGTGGGAGGCTGGAGCAAATGAACAGAACATCGTGCTGTTTCCGGGTGCCCAAAGCATTCAATTACACGAATTGGAGAGCCGTTTTGCACAGCAAGGCTTTCAGGTTCAGCAAATGCACATTGAGGCGGGTCGTCTGGACGAAGTGTTTCGCACTATTACTCTCAAGGAGGCGAGCTAATGAACATGGTCAATGTATTATTTAAACGGGAATTCGCAGGCTTTTTTGCGACGCCAGTGGCTTATGTTTTTATCCTGATTTTTTTAATGTTGTCAGGGGTTTTTACTTTTTATATCGGCAATTTCTTCGAACGTGAACAAGCGGATTTACTGCCGTTTTTCAATTTTCATCCTTGGCTATACCTGTTTCTTGTGCCCGCCATGGCAATGCGCACCTGGTCAGAAGAGCGTAAATCCGGCACTATCGAGTTGCTGATGACGCTGCCGGTTGCCACCTGGCAGATCACCCTTGCCAAGTTTTTGGCGGCATGGGCCGTCTTGGGATTGTCGTTAATACTAACCTTTCCGTTGTGGTTAACCGTGAATTATCTGGGACAACCGGACAATGGCATTATCCTCGCTGCTTACATTGGTAGTTGGTTGATGTCTGGGGCGTATTTGGCTATCGGGATTTGCATGTCAGCAATTACCAAATCACAGGTTATCGCCTTTATTCTGTCGGTTGTTATATGCTTCTTGTTCGTCTTGAGCGGTTCCGGAGTAGTGCTGGAAGCGTTTCAGGGATGGTTACCCACTATTCTGGTGGACACAATTGCTTCCTTCAGCTTCTTGACTCACTTTGAAAGTATGTCTAAAGGCGTACTGGCTATGAACAACTTAATGTATTTTCTTATCAGCATCGGCGTCTGGTTATTTGCCAGTTTGTTAATCATTGAGCAAAAGAAGGCGGACTAATGAAATTTTCTAACACTGTTACTTATCCATTGTTGGCCGTACTATTTTTTGGCCTGGTATTACTGAGCAATCAACTATTTAAAAGCGCCAGAATCGACCTGACGGAAAACCAGGTTTACTCACTGTCTGAAGGTAGTAAATCAATACTGGCTGAGATTGATGAACCTATTGAGTTGTACTTCTTTTTTTCAGATAAAGCCTCTGAGGGGTTAACCACAATACGCAACTATGCAGATCGAGTGGAGAGCCTGTTACAGGAGTATGAGTCAGCATCTAACGGTAAAATCAAATTACACCTGATTGACCCGGAGCCGTTTTCAGAAGCCGAAGATTTGGCGAATGATTATGGGCTTACCGCAGCTTCTGCTGGCATGGGGATGGACCCGATTTATCTGGGCCTTGCGGGTACCAATGCGCTGGACGATGAAAAAATTGTCCCCTTCTTCGACCCTTCTAAAGAGCAATTCCTTGAATATGACTTAAGTCAGCTGATTTATGAATTGAGCGACCCGGAGCCTGTAAAAGTAGGGTTAATCACCGGTTTGTCACTCACAGGGGGACAAAACCCCATGACGGGTCAATTTGATCCGGCGTGGACGATTTATGAGCAAATTCAGCAATTATATCAGCTAGAAGACATTGACAGTTCGGCTCAGTCGCTACCTGAAGGACTGGATGTTTTGTTGCTAATCCACCCAAAAGGGATCTCAGACGAGTTGTTCTATGCCATTGACCAGTTTGCCTTAAGCGGTGGCAAGATTTTAGCTTTTGTTGATGAGCACCACGAATCAGATCCTATGGCGGCAATGTCCGGGATGGCGAGCGCAAACAGCTCCAATATTAACAGGCTCATCAGTGCCTGGGGTGTCGAGGTGAATGCAGAGAAAGTGCTGCTGGATGCCGCTTTGGGTTTGGATATCCGTACTCAAACTGGAGGCATCACAAAACACCTGGGGTTTGTAGGCTTACAAGGTTCGGGGTTTGATAGTGAAGATGTGACCACCGCGAACCTGGACTCCATCAACGGTGCTTCCTTTGGCGTAATATCGTTACTGCCGGAAGCCACAACAACCATTACGCCACTGCTGCAATCCAGTGAATATGCGGCTACCGGGTCGAGCATGGTCTACGCCATGACACGGGATCCGGAGCAATTGTTTGAACAATTTGATCAAACTCAAGCTGCTCAACACAATTTAGCCGTGCGTCTCAGCGGCTCTGCGTCATCCGCTTTTGAAGGCAAGCCGGAAACCCTGGAATCAGAAGCTGAACACGTCGCTCAAACCGATGAGCTCAATGTTATCGTGGTTGCTGATACAGACATGCTTACAGATCGGTTCTGGGTAAATAAATCTAACTTTTTTGGACAGATGATCGCTACACCTTTTGCAGACAACGGGGCTTTTGTTACCAATGCTATCGAAAACCTGGGGGGCAACAATGCCCTCATCAGTATTCGCAGTCGGGGTACCTTTGCCCGTCCATTTGAAAAAGTGGATGAGTTGACGGTTCAGGCCGAAGCACGGTTCAGAGAGCAAGAACAAGCGCTGGAAGAACAACTAGCAGAAACTGAGCAACAGCTGGCTGAACTACAGACCAGCGGTGGAGAAGACGGTTTATTGGTGTTGAACGAAGAGCAACAAGCCGCTATTGACAGTTTTATGGATAAGAAAATCCAGATCCGTAAAGAGTTACGGGAAGTGCGTCACCAGCTAGATAAAGATATCGAGTCATTGGGGGCACAGTTAAAACTGATTAATATCATCGTCGCTCCGTTATTACTGGTATTGGCGGTGTTTTTTTTACGTCGTTCGTTTCGCTTAAGAGGAGCAGCATGACATGAAAAAAATTAATCTAATCATCGCAACTGTTGCGCTGGCAGCAATTTTCGTTGGCTGGTTGTTAGGGTCTGATGAGCGTCAAAGTGAGTTTAGTGCGCAACCGATTTTCCCCGACTTGCAGCGCCAGATTGAAGCGGTGGACGCCTTCAAATTGGAGAGTGCTGGAGGTACTATCCTGGCGGCGATAAAACAAGACGGGAACTGGCTGGCTCAAAGTAGCGGCGATTATCCGCTGCAAAAGGACGAGGTTGTGCGTCTGTTGAATAACGTTGTTCAGGCAGAGTTAAACAGCGCCAAAACCGCCAAACCAGAGAATTTTGCACGCCTCGGATTGCAGGACATAGGGCAAAATGACAGCGCCGCAAAGCTGCTAACTCTTTTTGCAGGAGAGCTGCAGTGGTCTTTGCTGGTGGGCAACAAAGCCAGTTCAGGCAATGGTATCTATGTACGTAAACCCGAAGAAAATCAGACCTGGTTGTCACATACTCCTTTGAATTTGCCCTCTGAGCCTAACGCCTGGCTTGATACGCAAATTCTTGATATCAGTCTTGCTGATATTAGCGAAATTTCCCGCGTAGATCATTGGCGTATAGTGCGAGAAGTTATCGACTCGGAAGCGGATACATCTGGCGAGGCTAAATGGCAATTGACTGGACTGGAAGAGGGGCGTGCATTGCAATATGACAGCATATTAGAAAATACTGCTGAAAATATTCTCAGCTTGAGTTTTGATGCTTTGGCTCAACAGCGTCCCTATGAGATACAAGAGGACAACTTGCAATCGCAGGTTACCATCAAAACCAACTCAAGTGATACCATCACCCTGAAGCTATACCGGGTTGATGAAAAGGATCTATTGGTTCTAGACAGCGAGACTTTGGATAGTCGATGGCAACAGTGGGTGTATCAATTGTCCTCGTTTAATGCCGGTAGACTCACTCAAACCATTGAAGGTTTTTTACAGCCGTTGCCAGAAGAAAGCGAACAGCTGGATACGACTGAGGAAAACTAAGTCCTGAATGTGGGAACGAGTTAAAGCCAGTGGCCAATGTCACTGGCTTTTTTATTTGCATCCACCGTTCAATTTTAAATTTTTAAAAAAGACTCATAGTTTTTCCACTGCTGTGAACTATTTTGATAAATACCACGCCTTACTTGCATATTTGATGCGGTTAGCACGCTTCTTTCATTGTTTTGTGGAGACAGACATGCTTCTTCCCATTCCAGTTCAAGGTAGTTGATAAGTTTCTGAATCTGCGGTTCAGGGTTGCTAACTAACTCCTCGTAGTTCAGCTCATAAATATTCGCTGATACTGTTTCTTGCCAGAAACTCATTAGATTTTCATAAAGCTCGTAGTAAGTGTAGATGTCACTAATATCGTTCGAATAATGAAGATCGCTGGAATAAAAAAAGTGTTTGAAGTTACTCCAACATACAGCGTTTTTATCCCGTTTCACATGAATGATCTTGGCTTCAGGCAATGCGCTACTGATCAGGCCAATATAGCGAAAATTGAGGGGCATCTTATCGGTGATCCACTTTTCTGAGCCATCCTTTGATAGGGCCTTGAGCTTTGCCAGATAAGCTTCTCTGAAGTTGTTGATTTTTTGTCCGTCAGGTTCATCAAGACCTCTTGCAATACGGCCGCCAAAATATTCTATATAGTTGAGTTCTCCGGCGCCAAGTACAGCGCTATGACTGGAGATAATTTGTTCCACCAATGTTGTTCCGGACCTTGGCATGCCAAGTACAAAGATGGGTTTACAATTATTTTGCTCAACTGTGTTATCCAGATTGCATTGCATAACGGCACTGGCACTTTTTTTAATAGCTTCAATAATATTAGTGTCTCGCGCTATGCTATAACCAGATTGCTTTTTAGCAATCTTATTTCCTAGCGAATATTGGCTAAATGCTAATTCAAAGTGGCCGAGGTCTTCATAGGCTTTTGCCAGTGCAAAATGTATGTGCAATTTGTGGCTTTGGGATAAAGACTCATCTTCGCTGAGTTTTACCAGATGTTTGAAGTGATCATTTTCGCTTTTGTAGGTTTGCGATAATGAGAGTGAGCGATGGGCCCTGCCATATTTTGGATCTAATTTAATAGCAAGAGTGAAGTTTTCTCTGGCCTCATCAATTCGGTTGAGGCGTTTTTGACTAATGCCAAGGTCATAATAGGCTGGTGGATAGTTTGGATTGAGCTTAATTGCCTTTTTAAGACACTCAATTGCTTGTTCGGATTTATTAAGCTTTTCTAAGGTATCTCCTAAGTGATAAAGCGCCTCGAAATAATCAGGTTTCAACTTTATAGCAGTTTCATAATAGGTTTGTGCTTCTTCGAACCTCTCCATATCTCTGCATAAATTACCTAAATTGTTGTATGCCTGAAATACCTCAGGATTCAGTTTAACAACGTCATTAAATGCTCTCTCGGCTTCTGCGTATTGTTTATTTAGTCTGTAACTTATGCCTAAGTTGTTTAACGCATCCGTGTCTTCAGGTTGTAGTTGCGATGCTTGTTTGTTGGCCTTAATGGCTTCTTCAAAGGCTTGCGTTTGAATCAACGCAGCACCAAGTATTTTCCAACCCAATTGAAATTTGGGAAATGCGGAAAGTAGTTTATTAGCAAGGGTTATCGTTTTACTGAAATTACCACTTGAGTAACAACTTGTCAGTTCTTGCTCTAGTGACTTGGGAGGGGCTGTTTCAGAGAGATTTTCTCGATTTTGAATTTTTGTCTCAAGCACATCAATAGCTTCTTTAGCTAGCCCTTTTTTTCTTGCTTTTTTTACTATCTGTCTGGCTTCTTTAGTCTTACCTGCTTTAAGTAAGGCATCTGTATAGGTCATCCAAAACTGCACTGTGGCAGGATTAATGTCTATTGCCTTTTCAATCAAAGCTAATCCTGCATTTAGGTGATTAGCCTGGAGGGCGATAATGCCGAGATTGTGATTGGCATCGGGATGTTGTGGCTGCGCATTTAAGATGGCCCTGTATAGTTTTTCTGCCTCTTTGAGGTTGCCATTCTGGTGAGCCTTTATGGCATGCTGGAGTGCTTGATGGATATTTAACTTCACTGTCTTTTTGCTATATTGGATTTTAAAATGTTTAGGATAAATCCAGGACTAAGCCTTGCTGCTATTCAGCCAATAAAATTTGCTTATCCTGTTTCTGGTTTTGTTCTATGTGTTGATCGGTAAAGCCGTAACGGCGCATGACTTCATCAGTAATGTCCACTATGTCTCCGGCACCGCAGATGTTCCACAACTCTTCTTCTAATTCCTTGGCTTTGTGAGCTGCGTATACAGATACGTAGCCCAATTCGGTGCGCAGTATATCCTGATCTGGTCGTCCGGTACGCGATACAAAAACCTTGATAGCATAGAATACACCAACTGACATGGCTTCAACGATAAATGCTCTGCGGGCGTGCTCGTCTCTGAACTGGTCCATGAATTGGCCGCGAAGCGTGTCTTCTTCTTTGATCGCATCGGGTTCGAAAGCAATAAACATCTCTTCCATTACGGGCGGCGCTTTTGATTTTAACTCTTTTAGCAAATCAAAAATACGTCTTGAATAGTCCCCTGAGGCCGAAAAGAGCGCTTTACAATTTAACGTATTTTCCTGTTCTGCACCGAAGGAAAACACGTTTTTGAGGCGGTGATGGGAGCTGGGTTCTGTCATTGCGTGAGGTAACATAGTGGCGCCATCTTTGATGATGTAATAGCCAATATTAAGCACATTCGAGCAGTAAATGTTGCGCAGCGCTTCACCCATTCCCGGAATGCCTTCATGCTCCGTATCACTCTTCAACTTATTTTTATTGTTTTTCAACAGTTCCGTAAAAAAGATATGAGCAGGATGGGGGATCGTTTCAGATTCCTGAAATATTTTCAGGTTGATGATGGTTTTGTCTTTAGAAATATTGCGCACTTCGTAGGGTAATTCTTTTAAAGGAATTTGCTTGGTCATGCGTTGTAGTTCGGGAAAAGCGACTTCAACAACGGAAAAGTTGACCCCTTCGAAGGTTTGTTTTAGTTCAATACTCAGGCCACTGGGAGAGACATCTTCGGTAACGCCTTCCAGTTCACGTTCGTTAAAGGTAACAATCACTTTGGAGCGCAATTGATAGCGAGATTCGGCACGTAAATTTTGATACTTAAAACGATATAGCGCTACCGGATTAATGTCTTCAGTTTTATCGTGCGCGAAATTTTTTAGTATCGGTAAATGCTTATCCACCAGTTGGCGTCGTTGGTAAGCCTGATTGCTGAGTGAATCGGTTACATTAGTGATCAATACTACATGGCTAATTTTATTTAAGGCTGACATAAGCCGAGGAGCAGGAGGAGAGTTTTGTTCCTTGACGCTCTCACCCACTGAATCGGGTATGGACAGGGGGCGATAACATTGCTCAGGTTTAACGCTCGTCATCTGTATTTTAAATACTCGCCAGCTGGCTTTCTTGGAGCCAAAAGCGAAGAATACATCTTGCATCGCCTTTTTCTGGCGTAGCTCGATATGGGTTGCCGAATAGAAAAACACCTGACCGGAGTCGTAGTGATTAAAACTGTACAAATAGGCTTCTTTAAGCGGACTGTTGTAGATATCTTTTAGTCGCTTTGGTGTTAGCGCCTGGCTGAGTAGTAGCTGGTTACTGTCATCCACCCAATAAAAAACATGATCTTTATTATTGTCGTTAGTGAGCACGTAACGACACTGCATTTTTGCGCCTTCGCTTTCAATGAATATTGGTATAGAGCTAAAGTAGGGCACATAGTACTGTTCGTAACTCTTACTGCGAATGGCGTGCAAGGTATTATCGATATTTACCTTATAACGGCGTTTATTGCCTTGAATAAAGCGCCTTAAAAATTCATCAAATTGCACATCGGGTGCCCGAATATCCCGCTTGAGTGCTACGTGGTATTCATGGTCAATTTTCTCGGTTTTGACTACTTCATAGCGAATACCATTTTTTCTGTCGAGTGCAAACTCTACTTCAAGGCCGCGGAAAAAGATCGCAAATTGTTCCCCCACAGAAAATTCGTGTTCGGTTACGGCTTTTATTTTCACCCCACTAACCGACATGTCTATGGTATTGGCTTTGATGGTTTTGGGGCCGGTTTGCAGCTCCACTCGCACCGTAAAGTTCATGCGCTCTTCACTGCGATGGGCAGAGTTTGAAAACTGAAAAGCGGGCACTAAATACTTATCTGGCGAGTCGTCATCTTCTTCTACGTAATACTCTGTTTCGCCAAAGACGCTGTCGGTTTGAGGGGACAAAAGCTTGTTAAGCCCATTTTGCTCAAAGCGAGCTACCTCTTCCATCACCGCTTCGTAAACCCCGACAGTGTATTGCCCAAAAGCGCGAATTTGGCGTTCAAACACATCTTGTGCGGAATCCGTAAGATAGTGAATTATCTTATCATTTTCGAATGGTTGGCAGTCTGCCCCTTCAATTTTACGCATATCCACTGCTTTTTTACATGGGCGCGCCTGGCGTCGTAACTCCAACTTGAGGATATGCCGGTGGGGACGAGGAATGGTTTTAGCCGTATCATCAACAATTTGATTGAAGTCAGGCTCGTAGACAACGGGTTTGAGCTGTTCAATGATGTCTTTAAATTGTTCTAATTCATGACTCATTGCGCTGCACCTGTACCTGCGGCCCGGCTCAATCTAAACTCAAGCGCACTTTAACTTCGTCGGTAATATCCAACATGTCGGCAAAACTCATAATCTGCCAAACATGATTTTGCAGGGATTGAGCTTTGTGAGGCGCATAAACTTTTATGTAGTTCAATTCCGCACTGATGTTTTCCGGGTCGGGTTTACCTACCTTCACCATAAATAGCTTGATGGCATAAAATTGCTGTTCTTTGTCCTCTAATATGCTGCGAATAAAGCTGGTTTTCAGCTCCGCATTGGGGAAGTCAATGTCTGCTTTTACGTTAAAGGCGTCTGGCCCTTCCAGCTTGGGATTGAAGCCAATATATACCTCATGCTGTTTGGGCTTTTCTTGAGACTTTAAGTCCCGCATTTCTCGTGTTAGCCAGTTGGCGTGCACATTTTCGTGGCCAAACAAGGGTAAAATATTAAACTGGTTGCGTTCCAGTTCACCGTGGGTAAACAAGGGCCACAGCTGGTTAGGAACATCACCGCACACCATCACATCGTGTTTCAGGTTTACGCCATCTTTGGCATAAAACAGAGCCATATTAAAGATGTTGGCAGCAAAGATATTGCGCAGTGCTTTACTGTGGTTACTGGTATCCTCAGTGACTTTGGCTTCCAATACCTCTCGATTTTGACGAATTAAATCGTTAAAAAACTGTTTACCCTGATGTGGTTTGGTTTCTTTATCGCGATTTTCCAGGATTCTCAGGTGCAGATGGGAGCCGTGTTCACTGACGTTAACCAGCTGATAATTCATTCTGTCCAGTTTGTACTTAGTGGTCATGGATTGCAGACCGGGCAAGCTCACTTTTATAAGAGCCCCTTTTCTGGCCGGGAAATCTTCGTCCATTTCAATCATCAGGCCACTGTAAGAAATATCGACAGTTTTGCCGTCATAATAGCCGTCATTCCACTCCAGGCGCGCTTTTTCCGACAGAAAATAACGCTGCTCAAGGCGATTATCTACGTACTTGTATGGATGCACGGTCAGGGCGCTGGGCGTACTCAGTTTGGGGTGAATGGTTTTACTGATACGGGGTAAGTCTGCCTTATTGGGGGAGGTATTCTTAAACTGATTTACCAGTTCGTCAGTGGTAATGTCTGTTATCAGCGCCACAAACTTCAGTACTTTGATGTCCGCCATTACCCTTGGTGCGGGTGGTGCGTTGAGTTTTTTTACCTTTTCACTGACCGATTCTGGAATCGTCAGTGGAGCGTGCGCTTGTTGTGGATGCACATCTGAGAGTTGCACTTTAAACACACGCCAGCTTTCGCGTTTTGTGCCCAGTGCAAAGTAGGAACTGCGTAATGTGGGGCTACTTGCTAATTCTTCTATAGTGGCAGAACAGAAAAAAGTCTTGTTCTGTTTCACTTGCTTAAAGCAATACACCAGAAACTCACTGGTTTCCTTGTGCATGGCGGTTTTTACTCGTGATGCAGATAATAGATGCTCAATGCGCACCTGGTCGGCTTCATCAGTCCAATACTGCACAAAGTCTTTATTAGCAGTGTTGGTGAGTAAAAACTTAGGGAACAATTTACCTTGTCTGACTCCAAGAAATACGGGAACCGATTCCATGTAGGGCGTGTAATATTGTTCGTAAATTTTGGAAATTACTGCTTCTTCGGTATTTTCCAGATTGATCTTGTAGCGGCGCTTGTAGCCGTGGATAAATTTCTGCAGAAAGCTATTTACTGAAGAACTGGAGTTTTCGATGTCGCGTTTGAAGTTAACTCGTTGTTCGTTGCCTTCTTTTTCGATGCGCATTGCTTGAAAAGGAATTGGATTCTTTCTATCCAGCGCATATTCGGTTTCTAATCCCCGCAGAAATACGCCGTATTTTTTGTCTTTGAAAAAGGTAACGTCTTCATCACATTTAACTCGCATGCCACCCACAGAAATGTCCATGGTTGTCGCTTTGATCTTCTTACCGTCTTCGGAGATGATCTCAACCGCAATCGCAAAGTTCATGCGCTCTTCTTTACGGCTGATCACATGAGAAAACAGTATGGATTGAACGACGTGATCTTGCTTTTCTGATGAAGCTTCTTCTTCGAATTTCTCTTCTGGCTCATCTTTGTGCTGAAGAATGGCTTCCTTTTCTTTCTTGTAGATTTGCTTGTAAGTGTTTTCGGAGTTGTTTACCGCTTCCCAGACACCGACGGTATATCCGCCATAAGACATGGTTTCTTCTGCAAATACGCGTTTTGCGGCGTCATCGAGAAAGTGGGTCACCCCTTCGTATTCAAAGGGTTTACATTCGCCGTCGACTTTGCCTCGCAGATCCACGGGCTTTTTGGTAGGCTGCGCAAGGCGTTTGAGCTCCATCTTGATGAGGAACACTTTTTGTTTGGGCACACCAACGGCGTGTTTGGTGACCATTTGCGCAAAGTTAGGCTTATTGACGAACGGCTTTAACTTATCAACAACTTCGCTGTATTCTTCGAGTACTTTATCCATTACGAAGAGTCGAAACCTCTGTGTTTTTTATTATATTACCCAATGTTTCGGCAGGAGGCGCTAAAACATTGAGGGGAATCGATATTTTATAACCCCTTACTTTATTAAAAGTGCCACAATAAAACAATCAATTGATAAGGTTTGTACGACTTAATTTATGAAAAAGAACAAAACTGGCTATGTTTGTAACGAATGTGGTTCCGAATATTCAAAATGGCAGGGACAATGCCATGATTGCGGGGCCTGGAACACTATTGTGGAGATGCGAATACCTGCTTCCAGCAATTCGTCAAAGAGTGGTTTTTCCGGCCTGACTCAAGCCAAAGTCGAAACCCTGTCAGAAATTGATTTGCAAACGGTACCCAGATTCAGCTCCGGCTTCCTGGAACTGGATCGCGTTTTGGGCGGCGGAATAGTGCCTGGCTCTGCGATTCTTATTGGAGGATCCCCGGGGGCGGGCAAGAGTACTTTGTTATTACAGACTATTTGTCATCTCTCAAAAAGCCAGAACGTACTTTATGTCACCGGGGAGGAATCTCTTCAGCAAGTGGCTATGCGAGCGCAACGATTAGGATTGCCCAGCGACAAGGTTAAAGTGCTGGCAGAAACTGAGGTGGAAACCATTTGTAAACTGGCTTTAAACGAAAAGCCCGGTGTCATGGTTATCGACTCTATTCAGGTGATGCACATGGGGGATATTCAATCGGCACCCGGCAGTGTCTCGCAAGTGCGAGAGTGCGCCGCTTTCCTTACTCGCTTTGCCAAACAAAACAATGTCGCCATGTTTATCGTTGGTCACGTTACTAAAGAGGGCTCCATCGCCGGGCCAAAGGTTCTCGAACACTGCATCGATTGTTCGTTGATGCTGGACGGTGACGCTGATGGACGGTACCGCACTTTACGTGGTCACAAGAATCGCTTTGGCGCAGTTAATGAATTGGGGGTTTTTGGCATGACCGAGTCAGGCTTAAAAGAAGTGAAAAACCCCTCAGCCATCTTTCTTAATCGCAGCGAAGAAGCCTCGCCGGGCAGTGCGGTTATGGTGGTTTGGGAAGGCACCAGACCGTTATTGGTGGAGATCCAAGGTTTGGTGGATTACAGCCAGATGGCCAATCCAAGACGGGTCGCTGTAGGATTGGAGCAAAATCGGTTAACCATGTTGTTAGCGGTGCTGCATCGCCATGGTGACGTGCAAATGAATGACCAGGACGTTTTTGTTAACGTGGTTGGAGGAATTCGTGTCTCGGAAACCAGTGCCGACCTGGCATTGTTGGTGGCTTTGCTATCTAGCTTTCGCAACAAAACCTTACCCAGAGATTTGATTGTATTTGGCGAAGTGGGCTTATCTGGTGAAATTCGTCCAGTGAACAATGGCAGCGAGCGTATCTCTGAAGCTAAAAAACACGGATTCACCCGTGCCATCGTTCCCAAAGCCAATGTGCCTAAAAACCCACAGGGGATTACTGTGGTGGGGGTGAAAAATCTTCAGGAAGCGTTGGAAGCGATTTGAGTTGTAGGTTTTTTGTAGGTTCGACTTTAGTCGGACAGAGGAGTTGAATTAACCACTGCTGTCCGACTAAAGTCGAACCTACAATCTACAAAAAAAGGCCGCTCAGTGTCTACTGGCGGCCTTCGTAGCACTCAATGCGAAGCGTTACTTCGCAATCTTTTTGTATTTCAGACGATGGGGCTCGACTACATCTTTGCCAAAGTTGTCTTTTAACCAGGCTTCGTAGTCGGTGTAGTTACCTTCGTAGAAGTTGATTTTGCCTTCGTCGCGGTAATCCAGAATGTGGGTGGCGACCCGGTCAAGGAACCATCTATCGTGCGAGATAACCATGGCGCAGCCTGGGAATTCCAAAATGGCGTTTTCCAGAGCACGTAAGGTTTCTACATCCAGGTCGTTGGTGGGTTCATCCAACAGCAATACGTTGCCGCCAGCTTTGAGTAGTTTTGCCAGGTGCACACGATTGCGCTCACCACCAGACAAGTCCTTAACAAATTTTTGCTGGTCGTTGCCTTTAAAGTTAAAACGGCTGCAATAGGCGCGGCTGTTAATTTCAAAGTTATTGATGCGGATAATGTCTTGCTCGTCTGAGATTTCTTGCCAAACGGTGCGGGTGTCGTCCATGTGATCGCGGAACTGCTCGACACTGGCAACTTGTACTGATTCACCCAGTTTAATCTCACCGCTATCCGGTTGCTCCTGGCCGGTTAACATGCGGAACAGGGTAGATTTACCGGCGCCGTTAGGACCGATAATACCCACAATCGCACCTTTGGGAATGGAGAAGCTCAAATCATCAATCAGTACGCGACCATCGTAGCTTTTCTTCAGATTCACCACATCGACAACTTGGTCACCTAAACGCTCGCCCGGCGGGATAAACAGCTCATTGGTTTCGTTACGCTTTTGATAATCCGAGGTATTCATTTCCTCAAAACGCGTCATACGAGCCTTACTTTTTGCCTGACGACCTTTGGGATTACTGCGCACCCATTCCAGTTCCTGTTTCATGGATTTAACGCGTGCATTTTCGGTACGCTCTTCCTGCTCGAGACGCTTCTCTTTTTGTTCCAACCAGGTGGAGTAATTACCTTCCCATGGAATACCATGGCCACGGTCTAGTTCCAGAATCCAGCCTGCGACATTATCAAGGAAGTAGCGGTCGTGGGTAATGGCTACTACGGTGCCTTCATAATCGTGTAGGAAGCGCTCCAACCAGGCTACTGATTCAGCGTCCAGGTGGTTGGTAGGTTCGTCCAGCAACAGCATGTCTGGTTTTTCCAATAATAAACGACAAAGCGCTACGCGGCGGCGCTCACCACCTGACAGTTTACTGACATCGGCATCCCATGGTGGCAAACGCAGAGCGTCAGCGGCGCGCTCAAGGGCGTTATCCAGATTGTGACCATCTTTACTTTGAATAATGGCTTCCAGTTCGCCTTGCTCTTTGGCTAAGGCGTCAAAATCAGCATCTGGCTGAGCGTATTCGGCATACACTTCGTCCAGGCGCTTAAGGGCGTGGACCACATCGGCAACGGCTTCTTCTATGTTGCCGCGTACGTCTTTGCTTTCGTCGAGTTTAGGTTCCTGGGGTAGGTAGCCAACATTCAAACCCGGCTGGGGACGGGCTTCACCTTCTATTTCGGTATCAATACCCGCCATAATGCGCAGCAAGGTGGATTTACCCGCACCATTAAGACCCAGCACGCCGATTTTGGCTCCAGGGAAAAAGCTTAAAGAGATATCTTTTAGTATTTGTCGTTTCGGTGGAACAATCTTGCCCACTCGCGACATGGTGTAAACGTATTGTGACATAGTGATTCTTATTCTCTATTGAATTGCTAATATTGTAATCCATTCTGAGCTGAGAAGTCAGGTTATTCTTACTGCAAATCCGACCTGTGACTCTACTCTATGCCATTGCAGCATAAGTCAGTTTAGAATGATTTTGGCGTACATATGTACAAAAGGTTGAAAATCGCTATCATACCGAAACCTTTGAGGCGGGCGCTTGGATACGTATCCCCCCGGCTTTTCTTTTTCCCAAATACCTGAAGGAAGTGCGATGCTGTCTAAAGACATGAATATTGCTGATTTTGATCCCGAATTGTGGGATGCCATCCAGGCAGAAACTCAGCGTCAAGAACATCATATTGAATTGATTGCCTCAGAAAACTATACAAGCCCGCGTGTTTTGCAGGCTCAGGGCTCTCAGCTCACCAACAAATACGCAGAAGGCTACCCAGGTAAGCGTTATTACGGTGGTTGTGAACATGTTGACGTAGCTGAAGAGCTGGCTATTGAGCGTGCTAAGCAGCTTTTTGGTGCTGATTACGCCAACGTACAACCTCATTCTGGCTCGCAGGCAAATTCTGCTGTATTCATGGCGTTACTGGAAGCTAATGATACTGTACTGGGTATGAGCCTGGCACACGGTGGTCACTTAACTCACGGCTCACACGTTAACTTCTCAGGTAAATTATACAAGGCCGTTCAGTACGGTTTGAATGAAGAAACTGGCGAAATTGATTACGAGCAGGTTAAAGCCCTGGCTGAAGAGCATAAGCCAAAAATGATCATCGGTGGTTTTTCTGCCTACTCAGGCATCGTTGATTGGGCTAAATTCAGAGAAATCGCTGACAGCGTTGGCGCGTTCTTGTTGGTGGATATGGCCCACGTAGCTGGTTTGGTTGCGGCAGGTGTTTATCCTAACCCGCTGCCTCATGCGCATGTCGTTACCACAACTACCCATAAAACTCTGGCAGGTCCTCGTGGCGGTTTGATCCTGTCTGCTTGTGGTGATGAAGCTATCTACAAGAAGCTTAACAGCGCGGTATTCCCAGGCGGCCAGGGCGGTCCTTTGTGTCACGTAATCGCAGCTAAAGCGGTGGCATTTAAAGAAGCTTTGCAGCCAGAGTTTAAAACCTATCAGCAACAAGTAGTTAAGAATGCCAAGGCAATGTGTAAAGCTTTCCAGGACAGAGGCTATAAGATTGTTTCTGACGGTACTGAAAACCACCTGTTTTTGTTGGACTTGATAGATAAAGACATCACGGGTAAAGATGCTGATGCAGCATTGGGCAAAGCTTATATCACGGTAAACAAAAATGCTGTGCCAAACGATCCTCGTTCTCCATTTGTTACCAGTGGCTTGCGCATTGGTACGCCAGCGATTACCCGTCGCGGTTTTGGTGAAGAAGAAGCATCTCAAGTGGCTAACTGGATTTGCGATGTGCTGGATAACATCGAAGATGAAGCGAATATTGCCAGTGTTAGAGAGCAGGTTGTTGCTTTGTGTGAGCGTTTCCCTGTATATGCTTAAGCACTAACGCTTTTCATTTTTGTTAAAAGCCAGCGAAAGCTGGCTTTTTTGTGGCTATCTCATGAGCTATTTAATACAATCCACACCGTTTCTGTAAACAAAACCAAATTTTCACTCTCGCATCTTAATAACCAAGGAGAGGTTATGAAAAAAATAACCCTGTCTATTATTCTGTTTTTAAGCGTCTTAACTGCTTCCGCTGCTGATGAACTGGTACCTTTAGAAGTCTATGGCATGCTGCCACAAATTAGCATGATGGAAGTGTCGCCCAGCGGCAATCGCATTGCTTACCGCGTTGCCAAAGGCAATAAAGAAATGTATGTCATTTACGATTTGGTTAAAAAAGAAATGATCACCGGTGTCGATATTTCTAAAATCCGCCCCAGCCATGCATGGTTTATAGATGAAAATACCTTAATACTGGAGACGGTAGATAATACGCGATTATTTGGATTCCGTGGCCGTCATGACGTTAGTGCCGCATTTTCCTTTAACATTGAAGAAAATCGCATAAGGCAGTTGTTAACACCCGGTGATGGAATTTATGCGGGGCAAACTCAATTGGGTTGGATTGTTGGGTTAAGTAACGATGGCGAGTTTGCTTATATGCCTGCCTGGCAATCGGCGGGGGTGTACAGTTTGATGAAAGTACGGATTTCCGGTAGACGCACGCCACGGCCTGTAAAACGCGGCGCTCATGATGCCATCGACTATTTTATATACAACGATGAGGTTGTTGCCCGTGAACGCTTCGATAATAAAAAGAATCTGCACCGTATCGAGGCATTGATAAACGATGAATGGCTGGAAATCTATCGCGAAGAAACGGAGATCCGCACCCGTTCTTTTGTGGGGTTAACAGCTGATTTAAAAAGCCTGGTGATGTTAACCCAAGGCGAAAACGGACGCCGCGCCTATTACACTATGTCTTTGCAAGATGGTGAAGTGTCGGGTCCTATCTTTAATCCAGAGGATAAAGATATTGCTTATGTTATTTCTGATCACAATCGAATCGTGCGCGGTGTCAGTTATGCTGGCTTCAAACCAAGCTATGATTTTTTTGATCAGAATATTCAGCAGGTGGTGAGCAAAGTGATTGCTGATTTACCGGATCATTCGGTTTCATTAGAGAGCTATTCACCGGATTGGCAACACATGGTGTTTAAGATTTCAGGTATCGACAGTCCCGGTGACTATTACCTGTACAGCAAAGGGAAGTTTACTTTCATTACTTCCAGCCGCCCGGATATGCCCATTGATAAAATTAATCAAGTATTCCAGACCGAAATTAAAGCCCGTGATGGTTTGAAGTTACCGACATTACTCACATTACCCGCTGTCGCAGAGTTGAAAAACCTGCCAGCAATCATGCTCCCGCATGGTGGGCCAGAATCCTATGACACGATAGAGTTTGACTGGCTAGCGCAGTATTTCTCCAGTCGAGGTTATCTGGTCATGCAGCCGCAATTTCGAGGTTCCAAAGGCTTTGGTGCCGACTTTGTCTTGCAAGGTCGCGGTGAGTGGGGGCGTAAAATGCAGGACGACCTTACCGATACCGTGAAAACCCTGGTTAAATCAGGCTATGTAGACCCTGACAGGGTTTGTATAGTAGGTGGTAGTTATGGTGGTTACGCAGCTTTAGCTGGTGCTGCCTTTACACCTGACGTGTATCAGTGTGCAATTTCATTGAATGGTGTTGCAGATATTGAACGCATGCTAAAAGATGACCGTTACGAACACGGCAAAGATCATTGGGTGGTGGCCTACTGGAATAAACTGATCTCAAATGGTGAAGTAGATGAAGCCCACATCAAAAGTATCTCGCCAATTAATCATGTGGACAAAATTAAAATTCCAGTGTTATTAATCCATGGTACTCACGATGAAGTTGTGCCAGATCATCAATCGGAAAATATGTATGATGAGCTTGAAGATGCCGACGCTGATGTGACTTATGTTGAACTGGATGAAGGCGATCATTATCTCAGTAAAGCCGAGCATCGTATGGCTGCTCTGAAGGCAATAGATGCTTTTCTTGACAAACATTTGCCCGCTAAATAAGACTACGATGATTTCCACGGCTGGCTTGATGAGCGCATCAGGCCGGCCAATAACGAGTTTAATGCCTCTTCTTCGTATTCCCTATTTTATTTTTTGCCCCGATTAAGTTATGTTGTTGGGTATAGCAAATATTTCGAACAATTATAAATGCCAGTTGTAACGCAACTTCCAGACGATAAAAAACTACACGTTTTGTTTCGGGTTGAACCCGGCTGTATGGGTCCTGCCGGTATCGATTATATCCAGGACTACTGTAAATATGCGCAGCAGCGTGTACAGAACCTGCATGCCGAATTTGTAAAGTGGGAAATCGTCGCTCGAATGAACAAAAAGCTTCCGGAAATGCAGTTTCGTGCATTGAATAAAAATCTCACTCACGATCAGGCTGAAAAGTACCTGGCAGTGTTCGGTCAAAATCTGGAGGAGTTTGAAGAACACCTGCACGATATGCTTGCCTTGTTAGTGGACGAATTTTGGGAAAAGGACGTTAAACGAGGCTTGTAATGGCAAATTGACAGCTGGCAAGTCTGTCATCGTCTATACACCTTTCTCTTTTGGCTTGGTCAAGGCTTGAAAATAGTCTTTCAGCACCTATATTGCCTATACCACAATACACGCTTTTTCAGGTTTTCACTTCTATGATTTGTCCTTTTTGCATGACCCAGGAAACCAAAGTTATTGATTCTCGCTTGGTATCCGAAGGGGCTCAGGTGCGCCGACGCCGGGAGTGTACGCAATGTCATGAGCGCTTTACCACATTCGAAATGGCCGAGCTGGTGATGCCAAGAATAGTGAAGCGAGATGGCACCCGCGAACCCTTTAACGAGGACAAATTGCGTGCAGGCATGCAGCGGGCTTTGGAAAAGCGCCCGGTTAATACTGAAAAAGTAGAGCAAAGTGTTCATCACATAAAGTCCCATTTACGTGGCACCGGAGAGCGAGAAGTCAGCAGTGAACTGGTGGGTAACTTGATCATGGCGGAACTCATTGAATTGGACAAAGTGGCTTATGTGCGCTTCGCCTCCGTTTATCGCTCCTTTGAAGATATTAAAGAATTTGGCGAGGCAATTGCCCGACTGGGAGATTAAGATGTTCTCCGTAACCGACGCCAAACATATGGCCAGAGCGATAGAACTGGCTAAACAGGGGAGATTTACCACCAGCCCCAATCCCAATGTAGGTTGTGTCATCGTATCTGAAAGCGGCGCGCTTTTGGCAGAAGCATTCCATCAAAAAGCCGGAGAGGCCCATGCAGAGGCCGCTGCACTTGCCAATAGTACTGAATCGGTGGCAGGGGCTACCGTCTATGTCACCTTGGAGCCCTGTTCTCATTATGGCCGCACGCCGCCTTGCTGTGATGCCTTGATCGACGCCAGAGTAAAGCGCGTTGTCGTGGCGATGCAAGATCCCAATCCGAAAGTAGCTGGCCGCGGTTTTCAAAAGCTGCGTGACGCCGGGATTCAAGTGGATGTTGGCTTAATGGAAGCCGCTGCCAAAGAGCTCAATATCGGTTTTATAAAACGTCATTTGCACGGGATGCCCAAAGTGACCTTAAAAATGGCGGCGTCGCTGGATGGTAAAACGGCCCTTTCAAATACTCAAAGCAAGTGGATTACTGGTGCCGCGGCGCGTCGAGATGTGCAGCGCCACAGAGCAATGAGTTGTGCCATCATTAGTGGCTCAGGTACTGTGCTGGCAGATGACCCATCTCTTAACGTGCGCCGTGAAGATTTGCCGGAGTCAGTAGAAGCAGGTTATTCCAATGAGATAAGGCAACCACTTCGGGTGATCCTGGATGGCAGAAATCAACTGCACAGTAAATTAAAAGTTTTTGCCGATAACAATGTTCTGGTGATCAATCTGTCGCCTAATGCCGAATTATCAAAAGTCGGCATCAAACAGTGGCAAGCGCCAGCCCAAAACGGAAAAATTGATTTACGAGCCGTATTAGCCCACCTTGCGCAGATGCAACTAAATGATATTTGGTTAGAGGCAGGCAGCCGATTAGCGGGGGCATTTATCGCAGCCGAATTGGTGGATTCTCTCATTCTCTACCTTGCACCTAAACTAATGGGGCATAGCAGTTTCAGTTTGGTAGAGTTACCCGAATTCGAGAATATGCAACAGGTACCGGAACTTCAGATTACAGAAACTAAAATGGTGGGTGACGATATGAAAATCGTGGCTCACTTTCGCTAATTTATCCCGAGAGGTTAGAGTGTTTACCGGAATTATTGAATCAGTAGGGAGCATTGCTTCCATGCAGGCCCGAGGCAGCGATATGCGGGTAGCCATTACCACCGGCAAACTGGATATGTCGGACGTACAATTAGGTGACAGTATCGCAACTAATGGGGTTTGTTTGACTGTTGTCGAATTTTCTTCACAACACTACGTGGCGGATGTTTCCATGGAAACTATCAAACGCACCGGGTTCGCTAACTACTCCCAAGGCATGGCGGTTAACCTGGAAAAAGCACTGATGGCCACATCTCGTTTGGGCGGTCATATTGTCAGCGGTCATGTTGATGGGGTGGGGGAAATCGCCAGTATCGAGAATGCCGGACAAACCTGGGAAATCTGGGTAAAAGCTCCCGATAATCTGGCCAAATACATCGCTGAAAAAGGTTCAATTACGGTGGATGGTGTCAGTCTCACGGTAAATGATGTGGACGGCGCAAAATTTAAATTAACTCTGGTGCCTCATACCTTGCAAGAAACCATCATTCAGCATTATCAAGCTGGTACCAAGGTAAATCTGGAAGTTGACGTAATTGCCCGCTATCTGGAGCGCCTGATGTTAGGTGATAAAGCCGCACAAAGTCAGTCTGGCGATATCAATTTGGCATTTTTAGCTGAAAATGGTTATTTGCGATAGTACAATTCGCCACCATTCATTGCACAAACAAAAATCAGGCTGGTGTGATTGTTAATCTGAATCAGCCGAGAACCCTACAGTAAAGAATTTATGTCATTAAATAGCACCGAAGAAATACTCGAAGACATCCGCAACGGCAAGATGGTTATCCTGATGGATGATGAAGATCGTGAAAACGAAGGCGATCTCATCATGGCCGCAGAGCATATTACGCCTGAAGCTATCAATTTTATGGTGACTCACGCCAGAGGACTTGTCTGTCTACCCATGACACGTGACCGTTGTGAGACCCTCAAATTACCCTTAATGGTGGACAACAATGGTGCGCAATTCTCCACCAACTTTACGGTTTCAATCGAAGCCGCTGAAGGGGTGACTACTGGTATTTCTGCCGCTGACAGGGCCAGAACCATTTTAGCCGCCGTGGCCCCTGATGCCGTTGCTGCTGATATCGTCCAGCCCGGACATATATTTCCACTTATTGCCAAAGAAGGTGGTGTATTGAATCGCGCTGGCCACACGGAAGCCGCAGTGGATTTAGCCCGGTTGGCAGGCTGTGAACCCGCCGGAGTTATTGTGGAAATTCTCAACGAAGACGGCACTATGGCGCGTCGCCCAGAGCTTGAAGCCTTTGCTAAGAAGCACGATTTGAAACTGGGTACCATTGCCGATTTGATTGAGTATCGCAATATCAACGAGGCCACCGTTGAGCAAGTGGGCACTTGTAATTTGCCTACTGAATTTGGCGAGTTTCGCCTGGCGACCTTTAAAGATAGCATCGACAACCAGGTGCACTTTGCCTTGTGTAAGGGCGATATTACCCCAGATGAGCCAACACTTGTGCGTGTTCACTTGCGCAACACCTTCAGCGATGTGCTGGGTTCGGGGCGTTCTATCGACCGTTCTATGGATTTGCCGCAAGCCATGCAGCGCATCGCCGATGATGGTGGGGTGTTGCTCATTCTAGGCCGTGAAGAGAGCAGTGATGAGCTGGTTCGCGTGGTAAAACAGTTTGAAGCAGAGGACAAAGGGGAAAAGCCCGTCACCAATTTGTGGAAGGGTACATCCAGAACTGTTGGCGTCGGCTGTCAAATTCTGAAAACCTTGGGCGTACAAAAAATGCGCTTACTTAGTAAACCTGTTAAATATCATGCACTTTCTGGTTATGGCCTGGAAGTGGTTGAAACAATCTCGGAATAAAGAGTTCAGGGCCTGTTGGCCTTGATGGAAATAGTACAAAAAATCCGGTGAACCCAATACAGTTGTGGTAGAATCCGCGCCAGAAAATTTCCGGATGATTAATTGAGGCAGCTTTAATATGAATATTGTGGAAGGCAACATCAGAGCTACGGGTAAAAAATTCGCCATAGTGGTTTCACGTTTTAACAGTTTTGTTGTAGATCACCTTGTTGAAGGCGCTATCGACACGCTGGAAAGAGCGGGTGAAGTCAATGAGCAAGATATTACGGTAGTCAAGGTTCCGGGTGCTTATGAGCTACCTTTGGTGGCTAAAAAAGCGGCTGAAAGTGGTAAGTTTGACGCTATTATCGCCATTGGTGCGGTAATTCGAGGTGGTACGCCTCACTTTGACTTTGTTGCTGGTGAATGTAATAAAGGCCTGGCTCAAGTTTCTCTGGAATACGGTATTCCGGTAGCCTTTGGCGTTATTACCGTGGACAGCATCGAACAAGCTATTGAGCGTTCGGGCACGAAAGCGGGTAACAAAGGTGCAGAAGCTGCCCATTCAGCCCTTGAGATGGTCAATGTCATCGACCAGTTAGCTGGAGCGTAAACGTGAAGGTAGCAGGACGTAAAAAGGCCCGAGAACTGGCTATGCAGGCCATTTACTCGTGGCAAATGACGGGTAACCCCGTGAGTGAAATCGAACTCAACATCGCTACTCAGCAAGACATGAATAAGGTCGACATGAGTTTCTTTCAAGCGGCGTTAAACTATGTTGCTGAGCATGTTGATGAGCTAGACGAAGCTTACAAGCTTTACGTTACAGATCGCCCATTGAGCGAAATTGATCCCATTGAAAAGGCTATCTTACGTCTTGCCACTTTTGAACTGACACAGCGTATCGACGTGCCTTACAAAGTGGTTATCAATGAAGCGATTGAACTTGGCAAGCAATTTGGCGCAGCTGACAGCCACAAGTTTATCAACGGTGTGCTGGATAAAGCAGTGCGGTTGTTACGCAAGGATGAAGTGCCACGCTAACGCGGTGATACAGTGAAAGAATTCGATATTATTAAAAATTACTTCTTATCCAGAAGTTATCAGCGCAAGGATGTGCAACTGGGTATCGGTGATGATTGCGCCCTGACGACTGTACCGGAAGGACAGCAGTTGGTAACTACAACTGATACACTGGCGGAAAGCGTACATTTTCCCAAAGGAACTTCCGGTAGAGCCGTTGCCCATAAAGCCTTATCAGTCAACTTAAGCGACTTAGCCGCCATGGGGGCTGAACCCGCCTGGATCAGTTTATCGCTATCTATTCCTGAATATGACGAAGCTTGGCTGCGAGATTTTTCCTTGTGTTTGCAAGAGCTAACTGATTATTACTCTATCCAGCTCATCGGTGGTGATACGGTACAGGGACCTTTGTCGATTACCATTACTGCTCAGGGTTTTGTGCCAGAAGGGCAGGCACTGATGCGCTCCAAAGCTAAACCCGGTGACTGGATTTATGTTACCGGAACTTTAGGGGATGCTGGTTTGGGACTGGATCTGGTGCAAACCGAAAAAGCGGCTGAGCCTATGCATCGCAATTACCTTATCAACAGGCTCAACTTTCCTTCACCTAGACTGATGGTGGGGACCACCTTAAGACGCTTAGCTACTGCCTGTATCGATTTATCTGATGGTTTGAAGTCCGATTTGCAACACATTCTATTCGCCTCACAAACCGGGGCTATCATCAATGTTGAGCAGTTGCCATTATCTGAGGCGATGATAGCCACAGTGGGTAAAGCCGAAGGGATCCGTTATGCGCTCACAGCCGGTGATGATTACGAGTTATTGTTTACCGTGCCAGAAGAGCAGAAGGGCAGCCTGGAGGTGGCCTTGGCTAACTGTAATGTATCAGCCACTTGCATTGGCCGAATCAATGGTGTGCAAGAAAAGCTGGAAATGCAACAGGGCGATAAGCCTTATCAGTTACCCGAAATGGGCTTTCAACATTTTAGCTAGTGCCCAATAGCGCTACTTTTCAGGGTCAATCATGGATAAAGCCACAAAAAAAGCGGCGCTTAAAAAACTCAAACTGTCCAACCCATGGCACTTTTTAGCCCTTGGATTTGGTACCGGTCTGGCGCCATTTATGCCCGGTACATTTGGTACTCTGGCGGCTTTACCGCTGGTGTTTCTACTTCCCATAATGCCACTCGCCGCACAGCTCTGTTTTGTGGCAGCCTTAACCATAATAGGTATTCGTATCTGTGACGTTGCTTCACGGGACATGGGCGTGCACGATCATTCTGCTATTGTGTGGGATGAAGTGGTGGGCATGCTAATCACCATGTTGGCGGTGCCGCTGACGGCCATCAATCTACTCGTGGGATTTGTGATATTTCGTTTCTTCGACATCCTCAAACCCTGGCCCATCCGCTATTGCGACAAGCATGTTCACGGCGGGCTTGGGATCATGTTAGATGATGTACTCGCTGGGGTATTCTCTCTGGCTTGTATGCAGTTATTATTGTATTTTCAGTTGTTGAACTTCTGAGCCTGAATTAAGGCCCAAAGCTGACATAGTGTCAGCGACTTTCGCCACAATCCCTGCACCGTCCAGACCTAACTCCTGATACATTTCCTGCTGCGTGCCTTGCATAATAAATTCATCGGGCAAACCAATGTTTAGCACTTTTACCAGCTGTGGTTGGGTATTTACAAATTCTGCCACTGCACTGCCTGCGCCGCCTGCGATAGCATTATCTTCCAGCGTCACCAGTAAAGAGTGGGAGCTTAAAACTCCCTTGATGGCAGCTTCATCCAGTGGTTTGACAAAGCGCATGTCAATAAGCGTCGCGTTCAGCTGTTGTGCAGCTTGTTCAGCATTAGGCAGCAAAGTACCAAAGTTGAGAATAGCGACTTCTTTACCTTGTCTTAATGTTCTGGATTTACCCACTTCTAATTGGGTCATCTCATTAGACACCGCAATACCGTTACCGGCACCACGTGGGTAGCGCACTGCAGCGGGTTGTTTGAGCAGATGCCCTGTGTAGAGCATATCGCGACAGTCTTGTTCGTCTGCAGGCGTCATCACTACCATGTTGGGGATACAGCGCAAATATGAAATATCAAAAGCACCTTGATGGGTAGGGCCATCTGCACCTACGATCCCCGCTCTATCTATGGCAAACAGGACAGGTAAATTCTGCAGGGCCACATCGTGTATGAGCTGATCATAAGCACGCTGCAAGAAGGTGGAATAAATAGCGACTACCGGATGCAAGCCATCAATGGCAAGGCCGGCCGCTAAGGTTACCGCATGTTGCTCAGCAATGGCGACATCAAAATACTGCTCGGGATACTGCTGCGAAAACTGCACTAAACCGGATCCCTCTCGCATAGCCGGGGTAATGCCCATTAGCTTGGGATCTTGTGCCGCCATATCGCACATCCAGTCGCCAAATATTTTGCTGAAGGTGGGCGCGCCCGGTGCCGTTTTGGGTAATTGGTTATCTGCCGGATTAAATTTAGGCACCGCGTGGAATTTAATCGGATCTTTTTCTGCGACTTCGTAGCCTTTGCCTTTTTTGGTCACTACATGCAAAATCTGCGGTCCGCTTAAATTGCGCATATTGCTAAGAGTGTCCACGACACCATTGACATCATGGCCATCAATAGGGCCAATGTAATTAAAGCCAAGCTCCTCAAAAATGGTTCCGGGTACTACCATGCCTTTTATGTGCTCTTCAGCGCGGCTGGCAAATTCTTTGATAGGTGGCACATTGGACAATAGTTTTTTGCCACCGTCTCTAATGGAGTTGAAAAAACTACCTGTTAGTAATCGTGCCAGATGGCTGTTCAAAGCGCCGACATTCTCAGAAATAGACATTTCATTGTCGTTGAGGATCACCAGCATATCTTTACTGATGTCGCCACCGTGATTCAGCGCTTCAAAGGCCATGCCTGCTGTCATTGCACCATCGCCAATAACCGCAACGACTTTGCGATTGCGTTTTTCTTTTTCTGCTGCAATGGCCATGCCCAATGCGGCAGAGATAGAAGTCGAGGAGTGTCCCACGGCAAAGGTGTCGTATTCACTTTCCGGTGGCCAAGGGAAGGGGTGCAATCCCCCTTTTTTACGGATACTGGTGATGCGTTCTTTGCGTCCAGTCAGGATCTTGTGGGGATAAGCTTGATGCCCCACATCCCAGATAAGTCGGTCAAATGGCGTGTTGTAGACATAATGCAATGCCACTGTAAGTTCAACCGTGCCCAACCCGGAAGCAAAATGACCACTACTTTGGCTGACACTAGCTAACAAATAGGCTCGTAACTCATCCGCTACTTGCCGGAGATCTTCTTTGGGTAATAATCTCAAATCGTCAGGGGTGTGAACTTTAGCCAATAAAGGGTAGTGGGAAATATCCAGCGTCATTTTGGGTATGTAATGCCTTAGTGGTTGCGACTAAACAGGTAATCGGTGAATGATAGCAAAGTTTCACTATTGTAAGGTAGTGATTGTAGCGCTTGTGTTGCTTCATTGTGCAATAGCTGCAAATATTCTTTCGCCCCTTCAAGGCCCATAAGCACAGGATAGGTACTTTTTTCTGCCTCTGCATCGGAGCCTTGCGGTTTGCCAAGCTGAGCGGTGTCACCTTCCACGTCCAAAATGTCATCCATCACCTGGAAACCCAGTCCGACAGCATCGGCAAATTTTTGTAGTTGTAGTTGTTGCGCCTCTGTCAGATTGGCTAAATGACCGGGATACATAATGCTGGCATTGAGCAATGCCCCCGTTTTTAAACGGTGCATTTGTTCTAATGCTTTTTTATCGGTGTGTTTACCCGCCTGGTGTAAATCGATTGCCTGACCGCCACACATACCAGCGAGGCCGGAAGCACGACTTAATTCCTGGATGGCTTGCAAAGCCTCTGTTGCACTGAGACCGTCAGAATGACTGATGAGTTCAAAGGCGAGGGTTTGCAAAGCATCACCAGCGAGTATTGCGGTAGCTTCACCATAAACCACATGGCATGTAGGCTTTCCTCTGCGCAGGTCATCATCATCCATGGCGGGGAGATCGTCATGGATCAGAGAATAGGTATGAACACATTCGAGAGCAGCAGCATAGGCCAGCAATTTTTCTTTTGGGATTTTGAACATCTCGCCTATGGCAAATACCAGGAAAGGGCGCACGCGTTTTCCGCCAGCAAACAGACTATAAGCCATTGCTTCTTTGAGATTGCCAGGTAAATCAGGATATTCATCCAACGTTGTTTGTAACAGGCTGGTTACCGAGTCGGCATATTTATTTGCAGCGTTTTGCCAGCTCATGACTACGGATTCTGTGTCTCTGGGATATCAAAGTCTTGCAGTTCATTGCCTTTATCCGATTGAGTCAGGATTTTAACACGCTGCTCCGCGGACTTTAGCTTTTCTTCGCAATGTTTAACTAATTTGATCCCTTGTTCAAATGAACTCAGCGCTTCCTCTAGTGGTAATTCACCCTTTTCCATGGCCGTGACGATATTCTCTAAAGAAGCCAACGAGTCTTCAAAGCTGTTCTGTGATGTTGTGTTATCTGTTGCCATTAGATTCACTTGTTGCCGTTGCGAACGCGCAAGATACATAAGCCAATACCGAGGGTCAATCAAAATAACCCGGGTGAAATATTTGCTGGATCTGAGCACTATTGAAAATAAATTACTTTTATTCCTCTGGAAAAATGTCACTTTGCCGATAGAATGGTTGTTAAGTCAGCAACTTAAATAAGAATTCCAGTGGCTCAGGCCCAACAAGCTGACGAGATTTAATTGATTATTTGGGGAGGACAGTGTGGATCTAGCAACGCTAATCGGCATTATAGGCGCCATTGGTTTTGTCGTAATGTCCATGGTGATGAGTGGTGAGATGGGCATGTTCATCAATGTACCCTCGTTACTTATTGTATTTGGTGGCACCATTTTTGTAATCCTATCCCAGGTGACACTAGGGCAATTCTTCGGTGCCGGAAAAATAGCCGCTAAGGCCTTTATGTTTAAAATTGAAGCCCCTGATGAGCTTATTCAAAAAATCGTAGAGATGGCTGATGCTGCCCGCAAAGGTGGATTTCTGGCGCTTGAAGAAGCGGAAATTGAAAACGAGTTCATGCAAAAGGGCGTAGACATGTTGGTTGATGGTCACGATATTGATGTGGTACGTACAACTCTGCACAAAGACATATCCCTGACCACTGAACGGCATGAATTTGGTGCAACAATCTTTAAAGGCATGGGGGATGTCGCACCAGCTATGGGAATGATTGGTACATTGATTGGTCTGGTAGCTATGCTGTCAAACATGGACGACCCCAAAGCCATCGGGCCTGCCATGGCGGTGGCTTTGTTAACCACTTTGTATGGTGCTTTTTTTGCTAATGTCATCTGTTTACCTATCTCAGTTAAGTTAGGAAACCGAAAAGATGAAGAAAAGATCAATCAAAGCCTGGTGTTGGATGGCATTATTGGTATTGCCGATGGGCAAAATCCAAGAGTTATCGAAGGGATTTTGAAAAGTTACTTAGCGTCAACAAAACGTGGCGCAGCCACGCCTGACGATTAGCGGTATTTGGTAACCGAGAAACGAGATGAGTGAAGAAGCTGAAGAGTGTCCCAAATGTCCCCCCGAAGGCCTGCCCGCCTGGATGGGTACCTTTGCCGATCTCATGTCGTTATTGATGTGTTTCTTCGTTCTGTTGTTGGCCTTCTCAGAAATGGACGTATTGAAATTCAAACAAATCGCCGGCTCGATGAAGTTCGCTTTTGGTGTACAGAACAAGATTGAAGTTAAAGACATTCCCAAAGGCACCAGTGTTATCGCGATGGAATTCAGACCGGGTCGTCCTGATCCAACCCCTATTGAGAATATTCAGCAACAAACCATTGAAATGACTCAGCAAATGCTGGAGTTTCAGGCGGGTGATGAAGATTCCGCTGGCGGCAGGCAAAAGCAAAGAGGGCAACAGCGTGGTGGTCAGGCACAACAAACGGCGACAGATTCTTCTTCTTCAGTGCCTACGCAGCAGCAAAGCCAGGAACAAGTTAACGAAAATATGAAAAAAGTGGCTGAAAAGCTGCAGCGTGAAATTATTGATGGTTCCATCGAAATGGAATCACTGGGTCAGCAAATCGTGATCCGTATCAAGGAGAATGGTTCATTCTCTGCGGGTTCTGCGTTCTTACAACCACAGTTTGTCCCAGTCATTCAAAAAATAGGTGGCCTGCTGGTGGATATGCCCGGCGAAATTACTATATCCGGCCATAGTGACAGCCAGCAAATTTCCAATGAACTGTATCGTTCAAACTGGGACTTGTCGGCACAACGAGCCGTTGCGGTGGCTGAGGTGTTGAGGCTGGTAAACGGCTTTGACGAAGGACGCATGGAAGTGGTGGGACGAGCCGATACTCAACCGCTGGAGATGCCGGGACAAGACTCCGATAACAATCGCAATCGCCGCGTGGAAATTGCCATTAATCAGGGCAAACCCAAATTTTCTGATCCCATTTCCGTTTCTGAGGATGGTGCATAAGCCACAATTATTGCAATTAATTGCCTGTTCGAATTGCAATCAGGTATAATCTGCGCCCTTTTTTGAACCGGAGAGAGCTGTGAGATTCCTGGTAAAGTTACACCCCGAAATTACCATTAAAAGTAAAGATGTGCGCAAGCGCTTTATTCGTTTACTGGAATCCAACATTCGCTTGATTCTGGGACAGAATCACATTCCTTCTGCGATTCAGAATCAGTGGGACAAAATCCTGGTTAACGTCAAATCCGATGACAGCGAGGTTTGTACCAAAGTGGAGTATCTGCTGGCTCGTATTCCCGGGGTGGATCAAGTTCTGGTGGTACAGGAGTCTGAGTATGCCGATCTTGATGATATCTATCAGCAGGTTAAAGCAGTTTGGCACAATCAATTGCAAGGCAAGACGTTTGCGGTGCGGGTGAAACGCAAAGGCGAGCAATCCTTTACCTCAACTGAGGTAGCAGCTTACGTGGGTGGGGGGTTGAATCAGTTTTGCGAAACCGGCGGCGTCAAACTCAAGAAACCCGATGTAACAATTCACCTGGAAATTGATCGCAACAAGCTCATTTTGGTGGAGCGCAAATTTAAGGGGCTTGGCGGCATGCCGTTGCCTAGCCAGGAAGATGTGCTGTCTTTGATGTCGGGTGGTTTCGATTCCGGTGTTGCCAGCTATCAAATGATTCGCCGTGGCGCGAAAACGCATTTCTGTTTCTTCAATCTAGGCGGTCGAGAGCATGAGATTGGCGTACGTGAAGTGAGCCACTATCTGTGGAAAAACTACAGTCCGTCCCATCGCGTTAAGTTTATTGCTGTGGATTTTGAACCTATCGTTGCCGACATCCTGGAAAATGTAGAAAGCGGTTACATGGGGGTTATCCTGAAAAGGATGATGTTGCGCGCTGCCAGTATCGTTGCTGATAATCTGCAAATCAAAGGCCTGGTCACCGGCGAATGTTTGGGGCAGGTATCCAGCCAAACACTGACTAATTTGCACGTAATAGATCAGGTAACGGATAAGTTAGTGGTGCGTCCTCTCATCTGCTCTGACAAAGCTGATATTATTGATGTTGCCAGACAGATAGGTACTGAGGATTTTGCCAAGTCCATGCCGGAGTATTGTGGTGTGATTTCCATCAAACCCAATGTTAAAGCACCGCTGGACAAAGTATTAGAGCAGGAAAGTAAGTGCAATCTGGCGCTCATTGAGCAAGTGGTGTCGGCGGCAAATGTAGAAGATATTAAAACCCTGGGAGAAAAGACCGAGCGGGAAATTATTGCCGTTGAATCCAGTAATGAGCTACAACCCGGTGAAGTGCTTTTGGATATTCGCGCACCCGCAGAGCGCGACCACAATCCGTTGCAAATCAACCACTGCACGATAGAGACCATGCCATTTTATAAGCTGGCCACCGACTTTGGCGACCTGGATCAAAGTCGTGCTTATTATTTATATTGTGATCGCGGTGTAATGAGTAAAATGCAAGCGCTGGTATTAAAAGAACGCGGTTTTAAAAATGTTAAGGTTTACCGTCCATAGTGTTCTCGGACTTTAATAGGTGACTTAGCTATCAGGGTAGCTGTTTTCTAACTGTTTTATTTGGCTATACAGTGATTGATTCAGGGGCAGAGTAATGTCATGACGCTCTGCCCGTTTCAGTAAAAATCCATTGATGAAGTCTATTTCTGTGGGCCGCTGATGACTAATATCCTGGTGCATGGAAGAGAAATTATCTGCCGTTAGCGCTATCACTTTGGCAACGGCTGCCTTCAGTTGCTCAAAATCAAAGTGTCTGTTTTCCAGCGCACTGATGCGGCAAAACTCTCTGAGCAGTTCATCAATGTGTTTTTGAAAGCGTTTATCTGCAAGCTGTCCGTTATTCACTTGATATATGGCGGTAAGCGGATTAATCACACTATTGATGGCCAGCTTTTGCCACAGTGGCTGGTTAATATCACTATGCCAATCACAAGGTGTGAGTACCTGTGATATCAAACGCTCAATGGCTATCCGTTGTGCAGTGTTTGGCTTGCGCAACCAACCGGCATGGCTTTGACCATAGCCAGTCTCATACACATCATTGCCTTTTTTACGGGCCGCTTTACTAGTGGTTAAACGCAAAATCGGATTTTCGGGACAAGTCTTCAGCGTAATTTCTTCGGTTCCCAAACCATTGTGTAATAACCCAATACAGGTATCAGGATTGAGGTAGGGCTTAATGTCTTCCAATGCCTTGCTTATCTGCCAGGCTTTAAGCGGTAAAATAAGCAAATCGGGCGGTACTTTTTCAGCGTGTTTCAGGTGTATCACGTCGCCATTTTTCAACCATACGCGAATATCCGTTCGTTCTGGCGTGCGCCACCACATATCGAATGGTGTTTGGTTGATTTGGCTTTGCGCAACCAACAGGGAGCCAATCGCACCTCTACCTAAAACGGCAACCTTCACGGCGCTTTGTCCGAGTCATTGAAAGCAATCTCTGGCCAGCGGAATTTTGTCATTACCGGCTGGATTTCTTCAGTTTTATTGATGAATTCAGGTGAGAGAAAGTGTTCTCCGCTTTGTGGCAGGCAAGAGAACTGATACCTTTCACCATTCAGTTCAAAGGCAATTTGCCAGGCGTGTAAATAGGTTCTGTCTGCCACAGTTCCACCGTAAAAACTGTCTCCTAAGATGGTACTTCCTAGGCTGTTGAGTGCTACCCTGAGCTGATGGGTTTGACCGGTATAGGGCTTTAATAGTTGTAATCTCAGCCCATTACCCAGGCCCATATCGTAAAACTGCGTTATTGCTGGATTTTCAAATGAGCGGGACAGCGCCCACTTACCCGAGCGAATTTTTTTCATATCGCCTTTGATGAGCCCTTGTCTTTTTTTCGGCCGTTTGTCACACAGAGCCAGGTAAAACTTATTTACATTACGCTGCTGAAAGTGCTGGCCAAATTGGCTGGCAGTTTCCTTATTGCGCGCAATAACCAGACAACCAGAGGTGATTTGATCCAGGCGATGAACCAGCCATAACTCGTTGCTTTGCAGTTGCTGTTTGAGGCGAGTGATTAATCCATCACTCTGCTCCTGCTGATGAACATTGATACCAGCAGGTTTATTCACAATAAAAAAATCCCGGTGTTCTGCGATTACCGGGATTGTCATTGAATCGATTATTTGCACGAGAACCTGTCAGCTATTTAATAACTCAATGGCGGTTGGGTAGTCCAGGTCGCTAATGGCTTGTGTGATTTCACCGTGCTTGTCTTCTGCGATACCCGCATTCTGGAGGAGTTGTTGTAGTTTATCGGCATCAATAAACTCAAAGCCTTCCAAAAGGGCGGTGAGTTCGTCTTTGGCATCTACGGGTGAGTCGCTGGACTGTGTTTCTTCAGCATCAGTAGCAGTATCGTTGGGGGCGCTATCTCCAGTTTTAAATTGTTCAAGGGCAGCGAAGGTATCGCTCATTACCTGGTTAAAACTGGCCAAACAGGTTGTAAAGTCGCTGTCGGGTGCCTTAAATAATTCCTCAAGTTCTTTACTGCTATGGTGCAGCTTCCAAAGTCCCAGGTTACCGGCAACACCTTTAATGGTGTGAGCTTTTGCTTTTCCTGTGGCGATATCTTGCTGTGCAACAGCGTCTTGCAGCTCTTGACCCACTGATGCGTAATCGGCGGCAAACCGATCTAACATTTTGATCAGTAACTCTCTATTGCCACTGAGCTGGTTAAGCCCAAACTCAGTATCAAATAATGTTTCTTTGTCCTGTTGCATAAGATGCCCCGAGTCCTTCAACTGCTTTTCCCTTATTTTTCAGTTTCCTGGCAGAGAATGCAACTGCTTTACGAGTAAAGCTAAAAAAGAATTATTTCTGTTTGTTGTCTGACTGCACAATTCAGTGCTGGCCAATGATTGTTACACAATGCGGGTTCTCATTCGCAAGCTGAGATGCCATTATTGGTGATTTGCAATGTCCACTATGATTCAGGGAATATCTTATGGTTGTAAAACTTCGCCTCATTTTGGCGCTCTCTTTTTTGTCACTCTCTGCTTGCCAATATTCTGGCTCGGTCAATAACCCAGCTTCGGAACAAACGTCTTTGCCATCGGGTATCGTGTTATTGGAAGATAAAAGTGATGCGCAGGGCGACTACCAAATTCCCTATAAAAAATATCAACTGGACAACGGACTCACGCTTATTCTGCATCAGGACGATTCAGATCCGTTGGTACACGTGGATGTGACCTATCATGTGGGCTCCAGCAGAGAAGAGCCGGGGAAATCTGGTTTTGCTCACTTTTTTGAACATATGATGTTCCAGGGATCCGAAAATGTCGCCGACGAACAACACTTTGAGCTGATTACTGAAGCGGGTGGTGACATGAATGGCACCACGAATTCCGATCGCACTAATTATTATCAGACTGTCCCCGCCAACCAATTGGAAAAGGTGTTGTGGCTGGAAGCGGACCGTATGGGCTTCTTATTGGATGCCGTGACCCAGGAAAAATTTGAAGTACAGCGAGAAACCGTTAAAAACGAACGGGCACAGCGGGTGGATAATCAGCCTTACGGCTTGCGCTCCGAAAAAATTGCAGAAGCCCTGTACCCCAAAGACCACCCTTATAGCTGGCCGGTTATCGGCTACATCGAAGATTTAAACCGAGTTGACGTTAATGATTTAAAAGCCTTCTTTGTTCGTTGGTATGGTCCAAACAACGCCGTTCTTAGTATCGGTGGTGCTATTGATGAAGCGCAAACACTGGCATGGGTGTACAAATACTTTGGCGCTATTCCCAGAGGCCAAAAGGTGGAAAAACTGGCAAAGATGCCAGTAACCTTGACCGAAGAGCGCTACCTGACAATTGAAGATGATGTGCATTTGCCATTGCTGCAAATGACCTTTCCAACGGTATATGTGCGTCATGAAGATGAAGCGCCACTGGATGTTTTATCCGATATTTTAGGGGGCGGAAAAACCTCACTATTTTATAAAAACCTGGTGAAAGAAGGTTGGGCGGTACACGCCGGAGTCGGCCATCCTTGCCGGGAACTGGCATGTCAATTTGAATTAATTGCTTTGCCCAATCCACAGAGGGTGCCGTCATTGGCACAATTGCAGGAGATCATGCGCAAAACCCTGGAAGAATTTGAACAGCGTGGCGTCAGTGATGATGATCTGCAGCGCACTAAAGCCAGCATTAAATCCGGGACGGTATTTGGTTTGCAAAGTGTTGCTGGCAAAGTCAGTACTCTGGCTTCAAATCAGATTTTTTCCGGTGAGCCAGATAAAGTGCAGTACGATATCGAGCGTTACAGCTCGGTCACTAAAGCTGATGTTATGCGGGTCTTCAATACTTACATCAAGGATAAAGCCAGTGTCATTTTAAGTATTGTGCCCAAAGGGCAACTGGCGATGCAGGCCAAAGCGCCAGATTTTGTTAAACCAGAGCGTACTATCAGCGCCAAAGTAACTGAGGAACCTGTCGCCCCAGTACCAGCAGAAGATGATTTTGATCGTTCAGTTGTGCCCAAAGCAGGGCCTAATCCGGTTGTTAATGTTCCCGATTTCTGGCAAACCGAACTGAAAAATGGGGTATCTTTGATGGCCCATGAAACTGAAGAAACACCCACCGTTACTCTGGTTATCAATTTAGAAGGTGGCCCTCTGCTAGACCCCATTGATAAAGCGGGGCTGGCGAGCGTGACGGCCATGATGATGTCCGAGGCCACCCAAAACTACAGTAATGAAGCTATGGCTAACGAGTTGGCTAAATTGGGCAGCAGCATCAGCTTTTCCGCCGGTGGACGTTTTACTTCGGTTTACGTCAACAGTCTTGAAGAAAATATCGATGCTACGCTGGCCTTGTTGCAAGAAAAACTATTTCGACCAGCATTTCACGAGGCTGATTTTGTCAGACTGAAAACTCGCCTAATGCAGTCTTTACAGCAGGCGGACAAGAACCCGCAAACCTTGTCTTCAAAAGCGGTAATTAGAGTGTTGTACGGTGAACAGAATCGCATCGCTATCCCTGACTCAGGCACAGTACAGACGCTAAACAATATTTCCCTTGAAGATGTTAAACAGTTTTACAACGATTATTACAATGCGCACAAAGCCAGTGTGATATCAGTGGGAAGTTTGGCTAAGCCAGAATTACTCAAGGCATTGGATTTTATCAATAGCTGGCCGGCTAAAGCTTACGAAATACCCGCCTATAAACCGTTTCCTGAGTTTAAAGAAAAGGCCATTTATCTGGTTAACGATGCCGATGCGGCACAGTCTATTGTGGCCATCATTAAACCGTTTTTAGCTTATGACGCCACTGGTGAGCACTTCAAAACCAATTTAATGAACTTCCCGTTAGGCGGTATGTTTAATAGTCGTATCAATCTGAACTTAAGAGAAGACAAAGGTTATACTTACGGTGCCCGCAGTAGCTTTGTGGGGGGTAAAACATTGGGGCGTTTTCAGGCCGGTGGAGCGATTAACAAAGAGCATACTGTTGCTGCACTTAAAGAACTGTTTGCTGAAATCGAAACCTATCAGCAACAGGGGATGACGCAACAAGAACTGGAGTTTATGCGCCGTGCCTATACCCAAGGGGATGCACTTAAATACGAAACACCCGCCAGTAAGGCGCGTTTTTTACGGCAAATGACGGTGTATGGACTGGATAAAAGCTATCCAGCACAGCAGAATAAAATTATTGCTAACGTGACGTTAAATACCCTGAATCAACTCGCGGCAAAGCATTTGCAAACCGATTCCATGCAAGTTGTATTGGTTGCGGATACCGAAGCGTTGGCTGAAGAAATAAAACGATGGGCTGAGTCTCAAGGCAGAAAATTAATGCCACTGGAAATTTAATCCAGCTCAGGCGGCTCTTATAGATAAGGCTTGCTGGTATCTACTGGTAAGCCCTTGAAATAACCGATATGCTCCGCATATCAGGCTAGCCTTATGGTAAAACCGTATAACGATGCGGTGCAAAGATAGGAATGGGTTTTGCAAAACACAGATAAAGCATTTTACAAAAGGTTGACAGTTCTACAGCAACCTCATGTAGCCTCAACATTGCGTGACATTCAGCACGGTATTGAGCGGGAGTGTTTGAGAATTAATACCAATGGAACACTGGCCAGTACCGATCATCCTGCCAAATTAGGCTCTGCTTTAACTCATCATTTTATCACCACTGATTTTTCTGAATCTTTAATGGAGTTTATTACTCCGCCTGAGAGCTGCACGCAAAAAACATTGCAGCAATTGCAGGATATCCACAAGTTTGTGGTACACAACATTGACGATGAGATGTTGTGGCCCATGAGCATGCCGTGTTTTATCAAAAGCCAGGACGAAATTCGATTGGCTTATTATGGTGAATCCAACGTCGGTCGTATGAAAACTCTGTATCGACAGGGCTTAAAAAATCGCTACGGCAGCATGATGCAAGCTATCGCTGGAGTGCATTTTAACTTTTCGTTACCGGGCCACTTCTGGACACCTTATTTGTCTGAAGCGCTGGGGCAATCAGGTTCCCAACAAGATATCTCTGCGGCTTATATGGGGTTGGTACGCAACTATCGCCGTACATGTTGGTTGATCCCATATCTTTATGGTTCTTCACCAGCCTTGTGCAGTTCATTTTTACAAGGTAAAAGCTCAAATCTACCGTTTGAGGAAATTGGCAAAGGCTCGATTTATCTCAAAGGAGCGACTTCCCTGCGTATGAGCGATTTGGGTTACACCAATAATGCGCAATCCAGTTTGCAGATTTGTTATAACGAGTTGGACGCCTACGTGGCCTCACTGCGTCAGGCTATTCAGACGCCATCACCGCAGTTCGAAAAGTTCAACGGAAAGCACAATGGTCTGTTCCAGCAGTTGAATGGTAATGTGCTGCAAATAGAAAACGAGCTTTATTCTCCCATCAGACCAAAACAGCCGACGCGCAGTTTGGAAAAACCCACGGATGCATTGGACGACAGAGGCGTAAGCTATATCGAAGTACGCGCATTAGATGTTAATCCGTTTTCTCCGGTTGGCGTTGAAGCACAGCAAATTCACTTTTTGGATGTGTTTTTATTGCACTGTTTAACTCGTCCAAGTGCCCCGTTTGCAACCGGGGATTTTGAGGAAACCGAGCACAATATTAAAGTGGCGGTGGAAACCGGTCGTTGCCCTGAGGCGACACTCAGCCGGGCAGGGCAACCCGTGTTATTGCGAGATTGGGCGAAACAACTAGTAGCCGAAATGCAACCTCTTGCAGAATTGTTGGACAACGTCAATCGCTGTAAAGATTACACCCAGGCTCTGGCGGGTGAGATGGAGAAAATCCTTGAGCCAGAATTAACCTTATCCGGACGCATACTCAATATGCTGCAGGAGCAGAAACTGGATAATGGTGAGTTAGCTATCAGTCTTGCGGAGCAACACAAGCGCACATTAATGGACGCCGCATATACGGTGCATAGTGAGGAATTCTTTGTGCAGCAAGCTGAGCTTTCGCAACAGGCCAGAGCCAAAATTGAAGCCAATGACAAGATCGACTTTGATACCTTTATGCGGCAACAATTTGGTGTTTAATGTGTTTTTTGGCGGTGCAAAAAAAAACGCCTGACAACAAGGTCAGGCGTAAGTTACTTCCAGGGAAAACACAATAACTAGAACACACATGAATTAGGACGTCATCAGTGAGCAAAAAGTTCCGGAATCATACAAAAAAAATTAAAATTATTTTTATTGTGGCTTTTGTTTCACTGTTTGCAGCCTCCTGCAGCACCACTCCACCTAAAAATAAGCACAACCTGTGTGAGATATTTGAAGAGAAAGATGATTGGTATGATGCCGCTGCTGATATGCGTGACAAATGGGGCGTACCCATTCATGTACCCATGGCCATGATGTATCAGGAAAGCTCTTTTCGAGATGATGCCCGGCCGCCCAGAGACTACGTTTTTTTCGGCTTGATCCCATGGGGGCGAGTCAGCTCCGCTTATGGATACTCCCAAGCTAAAACCCCAACATGGGCTGATTATGTTCGCGAAACCGGGAATTCAGGCGCCGACCGAGATGATTTTGAAGATGCCATCGATTTTATGGGATGGTTTATTAGCAAGACTTATAAAATTAACGGTATTTCCAAGTGGGATGCCTATGCTCAATACCTCAATTATCACGAGGGGTGGGGCGGTTACAAACGCAAAACTTATCTCAGGAAAAAATGGTTGATCGCGGTATCTAAAAAAGTGAAGGCCCGCTCATTAACCTATGCTAAACAGCTTAAAACTTGCGAAGAGGATCTTAAGAGCGGGTGGTTTTTCGGTATTTTTTAATGCTGTGTAGCTATTTCGACTAATGTCCAGGTGACTTTTCTCTAGGCTGTATTAGTATTTTATTAACCTATCTTATTGAGTTGCGTGTACTTTGAGTCAGGAGCTGGAAAAAAGAATCGCCGTGTTACAACGCAAAGTTGAACGGGAGCGCAATGCCCGCAAAACGGCGGAGAAACAACTGGAGGACTACTCCAGGCAAATCTATTATTCCAATCAAGCACTGCAACGCTCCTTAAATAACAGTCACAAACGTCAACGAGAGTTGGAATACCTGGCTAAAGCTTCTGCCAGCGTGGCATCAGATCAAGACCTCAATGAGCTGTTGCACAGCACTGCAGATTTAACCGCGAAGTTTGCCAATGCCGTGTGTGCTACCTATTTTGTTTCTGACAGAGGGGAAGTGCGCACCAGCAAAAATGCGGTTGTCTGGTACGGTGAAAACGACTGGCGCGAAGTACCTGAGCTGTATTCAGTTATTCTCAACGCATTGCCTGAGTCGGATGAGATTCTGGATAACTGGTATATGCGCGATGCACCGAATGGTCTGGCGAAATTCGATATTAATGGGCAATGGCTGGTGGCACTGAATTTTGAACTGATTCAGGACAAAGTGGGCTGGCTGGTGTTTGTACTCGACCAGGAAATGTTAGACGAAGAAACTCTGTACGTGCTGGATACTGCTAAAAGCCATATTCGGGCCGGGATTTTACGCCGTGTGGATGAACGCAAACTGGAGCAAAAAAACCGCCAGTTGAGTAAGGCGATTACTCGCCTTGAAACTGCCCAAACCCAACTGGTGCATTCAGAAAAAATGGCCTCACTCGGGCAGCTGTCGGCAGGCGTTGCGCACGAGATAAATAATCCGATTGGCTTCATATTGTCTAATCACCGCGTGATGCAGGATTACATCAACGATCTAAAAAGCTTCCTTACCGATCTTAAGCAACGAGCTTCTGAAAACCAACAACTGGACAGCGCCGCCCTTAGCAAACTATGTGATGAGCATGACATCGAGTTTTTGATGGAAGATATCGAATCGCTGGTTAAAGACAATGAAGATGGTGCCGAGAAGGTGGCCGATATTGTTAACAGCCTGAAGAACTTCTCCCACAGTGGTGATGCAGAATATCAAAATGTCGATATTGCTGACTGTATCTCTAAAGCGAGAAAAGTGGCTGGCAATGTACTAAAAAATGATCGGCAATTACTTTTACAACTGCCGGAACAAATACCGCCGGTGAACGGCAATGCCAGCCAGCTGCAGCAGGTGTTGATCAATTTGCTGGTTAATGCCGCCCATGCCACTGAGGAAAATGGCAAGATCACGGTGTCGGTACAAGCAAGTGATAACCATTTAAATGTCGCGGTTGCTGACGACGGTTGTGGCATGGACGAAACCACCTTGAATCGCTTGTTCACCCCGTTTTTTACCACTAAAGACATCGGTGTGGGCACTGGCCTTGGATTAAGTGTGTCCCACGGGATTATCGAGGCCCACGGTGGGGACATTCTGGTGGAGTCTGAGCCGGGTAAAGGTTCGGTATTTACCTTGGTATTGCCGCTTGCCGAGGAGGGGCAGGAAGCTTCAGATTAGTGCTTAGGCAGGCTTAGCGATGTCGCCATTCCCCTGATTCCTGGTCTTGCACGTCCAATAAGATCAGTAGTGCACCTTTGCCACCCCATTCCAGTGGTGCCTCGTGAAAGCCCAAAACATCCCGGTGTTGCACCAGCCAGTTGGGTATTTGCTGTTTCAGGATCCGACTGCCAATGCCGTGCACAATACAGACACAGTAGTGATGATATTTTTTGGCGGTATGAATGAATTCCGCAATCTCCCATTTGGCATCTTCGCGATTGTAACCATGCAGATCCAGGGTCAAATCGGGGGGATACTCGCCACGGCGAAGTCGCTTTACCTCCCCTGAAAGAGTTTTAGAACGAGAAAATTTCACTGGCTGATTGGGATCGAACCAGGCCTCATAGCCGTCAGAAAACTGAAAGCTGGCCCGCATTCGCCGTTGCTCTTGAGCACTGTGGCGATTTTTCTCGGTGCATTTGCGGGCTTGTTTCACGGGCCTTGAAGGATGAACAACCTTGTCCTGAGACAAGGGTTTAACACCACGCACGGCTTGTTGAAATAGCTGCAGATCGTCGTCTTCTGAGAATTCCCGCCCGGGGTCTTTTCTGTGCATGGTATCGGTTGTTAGTTAATCAGTCGGCGCAGTTTAGCAAAACAGTGGGGTTTAATCTTGTTTTTACCCACAAGCGCATTCCAGTTATTACTCAAAATAAGGTAAACTGCGGCTTTTACAATGCCAATGGAGAGCAAACGTGTCCGGCGACTACCAACTTACCGAGCAACATAAGAATGAGGTCAAAAGCGATCTGCAAAGCGTGCTGGATCTGGCCCGTTGGACCATGACGCAGTTCAATCTGGCAAATTTATACTTTGGCCATGGTACGGATAACGCCTGGGATGAAGCGCTGAGCCTGATTGCGCAAGTGTTACAGTTACCTCAGCCGGTGCATGAAGACTTCCTTAAGGCGCGTTTAACTCAAAGTGAAAAACAACAAGTTTTAGAGCTTGTACAATTGCGTGTTGAAAAACGCGTTCCCTTGGCCTATCTCACCAACCAGGCCTGGTTTGCAGGGGTCCCTTTTTATGTGGACGAGCGTGTGCTGGTGCCACGTTCGCCTTTCGCGGAATTACTGGCTAATGGTTTTAGCTCCTGGTTGGAAGCACCACCAAAGCACATTTTAGATATGTGTACCGGCAGCGCCTGTATTGCCATTGCGGCTGCTTATGCTTTCCCTGAGTCCAGCGTTGATGCCGTAGATATCAGTGATGATGCATTACAAGTGGCGGAAATCAATATCCAGGAACACCAACTCAGTGAAAGGGTGTTTCCCATCCAGTCGGATCTGTTTAGCAACTTGCAAGGGCAGATCTACGATTTGATCATCTGTAATCCGCCCTACGTGGATGCTGAGGATATGTCGGATTTACCCCTAGAGTTTCATCACGAGCCGGAACTGGGGCTGGCAGCGGGTAACTATGGTCTGGATTTAGTGGATAATATCCTCAAAAATGCAGCACAACACCTAAGTCATAACGGTTGGTTATTTGTCGAAGTAGGTAATTCTCTGGTACATATTCCAGCTGCCTATCCTGATTTGCCTTTGCACTGGGTGAATTTGGAATTGGGTGGTGACGGCATATTTGCCATAAACAAAGCAGAATTAGAAGCCTGGAACAACGGAGAAAAGAACGCATAATGTCGGGAAATACCTTTGGAAAATTGTTTTCGGTAAGTACTTTTGGCGAGAGCCATGGTATTGCCATTGGTGGGGTTGTAGATGGTTGCCCGCCGGGACTTGAATTGAGCGAAGCTGACTTACAGCCGGACTTAGACCGTCGCAAGCCAGGAACGTCTCGTTATACCACCGCGCGTCGGGAAGAGGACGAAGTCCAGATTTTATCCGGAGTATTTGAAGGTAAAACTACCGGCACTTCTATCGGATTACTTATCAAAAACACCGATCAGCGTTCTAAAGATTATTCAAAGATCAAAGACATTTTTCGACCTGGTCATGCTGATTATACTTATCAACAAAAATACGGCGCCAGAGACTATCGCGGTGGCGGTCGCTCTTCAGCAAGAGAAACTGCTGTCAGAGTTGCGGCTGGTGGTATCGCTAAGAAATATCTTAAGCAAGTACACAATATCGAAATTTTTGGTTATCTGTCGCAATTAGGGCCGGTAAAAATCGAATCGGTAGACCGCGCCATTATTAACGATAATCCTTTCTTTTGCCCCGATGCGAGCAAGCTAGAGGCGTTGGATGCCTATATGCGGGATTTGAAAAAAGAAGGCGATTCTATTGGTGCGAAAGTATCAGTCGTTGCCACTAATATGCCTGTGGGTTTAGGCGAGCCGGTTTTTGACCGCATCGATGCCGAAATTGCCCACGCGCTAATGGGTATCAACGCAGTAAAAGGGGTAGAGATTGGTGATGGCTTTGATGTAGTCACGCAAAAAGGCAGTGAGCACCGAGACTCGTTAACTCCGAAAGGCTTTACTTCTAATCGCTCTGGAGGGGTTCTTGGTGGCATTACTACCGGCCAGGATATTGTGGCCCATATGGCGCTGAAGCCGACATCCAGTATCAGTGTACCAGGTGAAACCATCGATGTGCGCGGAGATTCTGCCGAGATCATTACCAAAGGACGTCACGATCCTTGTGTCGGTATTCGTGCCGTGCCTATTGCTGAGGCCATGCTGGCTTTAGTGATCATGGACCAGCTGCTGCGTCACCGGGCGCAAAATGCTCATGTGGCTTGTGAAACTCCTGTGATACCAGGAAAAGTTTCACCTGGAAGTATCACTGAATAATTTCTCTCCATCTTCTGAGACAGTCAAAACAGCAGGGCAGAGTTTGGTCCTGCTGGCGCTCACCTATTTCTTTTACTTCGGCTATTTTGGTGTCACAGTGCCGTTTCTTGGGGTTTTCCTCGATGGGCGGGGTTTTAGCTCGCAGCAAATAGGTGAGCTTATCGCGGTGATCACCTTTGTACGCATTCTTGGGCCTAACTTGTGGGCTGTAATAGCGGACAAGTCTGGTAAAACCCTCAGGGTGATGCAGGCCGGTTGTGTTATTACTTTGTTGAGCTATCTGTTGCTGTTTGAAGTGCAAGGATTCTGGGGCATAAGTCTGGCATTTGGTCTGGTAATGATGTTCTGGACAGCCATCGCACCGCAAATGGAAACCATTACTTTAAATTCTGTCGACGGTGACGCCAAAACCTATAGCAATATTCGTCTCTGGGGCAGTGTGGGCTTTATTGTAGCCTCAATTGTGGCGGGCATGCTAGTGGATGCCCGTGGCTCTGAAAGTATCCTGTTACTCAATACCATTATTCTGTCGGGTTTACTGCTAATGAGTTTATTACTCAAGGATGCCAGTAAAAGCCATACACCGGCACAACAGCAAAAATCTATCTGGCAAGTGGCGACACATCCGGCCTTTGTGCTGTTTATGTTAGCCTCTATCTTGTTGCAATTGAGCTTTGCTCCTTACTACGGTTTTTTCGCGCTCTATATGCGTGATATTGGCTACGATGCTCAAGAAATTGGTTGGCTGGTGTCTTTGGGTGTAGCGGCAGAAGTGATCATCTTTTTACTGGCGGGTAAGATGATTAATCGCATGGGGGTTAAATACACGTTGATATTGTGTCTGGTTTTGACCGCCTTGCGCTGGACTGCGTTGGCGGAATTTGCCCATCAGCCAATGTTATTGCTGTTAAGTCAGTGCATTCATGCTTTTAGCTTTGGTCTGGCTCACGCCGCGGCCATGCAGTTCATTCATTTTCATTTTGGTAATAATCAAAAAAGTCGCGGTCAGGCTATTTATGTCAGTGTGTCTTTTGGCCTTGGTGGTTCGCTCGGAAGTTATCTGTCAGGGCATTTATGGCAACAAGGAGATGGCGCTCAACTCACCTTTTTAATCGCAGCAGGGGCTTCCCTTACAGGTGCCCTAATGATGGCGCTGGTCAAATCTGCCGACATGCGTAAGGCGGTTTAAGCACGAGTGAACAGGTGCAAACTGCCGCTGTCCTGGTCGATTAAAAAGCGGAATGCCCGCAAAAAGTTCATGCCTAATAGACCATCGGCTTGCAGTTCATCTAAAGGTAAAACCACCATAGCAATGTCATTAACTCGATAGCCTTGCACACTTAAACTTTTAAAGCGATATATAGGGGCGCGCACTCTGCCACTGGCAGTATTGATGTTATAACGACCCAGATATTCAGTGTCCACATTGCGCCGGATAGAACGGAACAGCTGGCTGCTGATAACCGTAGTGGAAGCGCCAGTATCAATCATTAGCAAGGCTTCAAAACGCTCCTGGATAAGAGTGGAAACCAGGAATTGATCACCAATTCTGTCCAGTGGAATACCACTGTCTTGGGTGCTGGTAACTTCTTCTTTGGCCAATTGCTTATCTCTGAACTCCCGCAAACGCGCGATTTCGGCATCGTTTTGCGGTAAATACGCGATAATGCTTTCCATCAGCCCAAACTGACCTGATTGTGAATAGGCATAAGCCAGATTAACCAATAACTCGCGATTACCTTGATCGTAGGGCATTAAGGTTTCCAGCGATGTGGCCAGCACATCCCAGGCCCCTAACTGAGTTAATTGTTGCACCATAAAATCAAATTCTTGTTTGGTTTTTCTTTGCAGTAGTACTTCCAAATCTTCACTTACCTCCGCCTGCTGCAGGTTGTACAAAGAAACCAACAGTTCCAACGGATCGTTATCACTTTGTTCGTTGAGTATCTCCAGATACAGGAATTCACTGTCGTAAGGCCAGAGCTTTAAATAGTCGGTAATAAAGCCCCCAAAGGGATGAGTAGTTTGGCTGCTTTTGGCATGATTAATGGCCGAATGGATGCGCTCAAACCAGTACTTTCGGTTCTGCTCTGCTTGTTCAGGTGAGGTTTGCAGTTGTTGTTCATACAAGCTAAGCACAGTCTCAAAATCAAATTCGCTGAAAGCGATCTCAATGGGAGAGGGGGCATTGATGGTGGTTACAGAAGATACTGGCGCGGTGAGCCTGGATTTTTCAGAGGTCACATCTTCTTGCTCTATGGCGAATCCTCCTATGGTCATTTGTGCGTAAAAATAGACATTAAGCGCCACCGAAAGCGCCAGTAAACCACTTAACAGGATCACCACTAATCGCACAGTTTTTTACTCATCAAAACATGTTTCTCCTATGTTAGCCTGATTTATTACATGGGAACAATCTTTGTCTGGCCTAAAGAATTAGCAGGGGAACATTTTCTTTCATGTGCAGAAATAGACCAGGCTCTGATCTGGTCTGTATCCTCAGTTCATTAACCGGAGAGCATCATGCTAAGTTGTGATTTGCACGACTACCTCGAAATCATTTGTATGTTTCACTATGAGGTTTTAATCACCTTAAAAAATCATACTGATATCGAAGGTAAAGCAGTAGACGTCGGGTTAAGTGCTGAGCGCCAGGAAGTTTTAACTCTCGAATCTAAATCAGGAACAGAAGCTGTGCTGGTGGAACAAATTAAGTTAATTGAAGTGTTAACCCCAGGTGCCCGATTTAAGCAGGTGAGTTTAGTTTAGAGGATAATTAATTAATAGAGGAGAGGAATCGTTCGCGTCCATGCGATAAGCGCTCCTTCGCTTTCCTTTTTGGTAATTCCTGTTGTCTGAGACAATGGATATAGTTTATCGCAACCAACTTTTACCGCTAGCGGCGATAATGTTAGCTGCTTCACAATTTCGATAAAAAATGGCTTTTTATTTGAGACGCAGTAACCCCACCAGAACCAAAATGGCTCCGCCTACCATACCGGCCCACGCTTCGATAGGTGTGTCTCCGCTAAAGGTTCGGGAAATTTGAGCACTGGCAGAATCATAAACATCGTAACCCCACGCAGCCAGAGCGACTCCAATAACAATCATGACTATTCCAATAATTTTGTTGTTCATAACTCACTCTTTTTACTAAATATTCTCAACCAGAGTGACCTCACCTTGTAAAACTGTCAATGTTAAGTGCTGTTATTGAGAAGTGCGTCGCAATGTCAGTAGGCCGCAAAGGTTTATCTCAATAACTGTTGTTTCAACACGATGGCTGTCGCAATTAGTAATAGCACTACCGCTATCCAGTCAGCGATAATTACTTTGTTCATGGCATTATTCACAGGGGCAAAAAGCTGAGCGATGAGGATGAAGCTCAACGTGCTTATCAATCCCGATACGATTGCAGCTGGTTGTAACCCCGGTTTAAAAGCACTAAAAATAAAAAAACCGCCCAAAATTCCAAACAATACTGCCCGGTGCAATAAGAGTATCGCCATATTGCTGTCGTTAACAGCTACGCCATAGAGCCCGGCAATGCGCTCAGCACCGAGCAACCCTTGTAGTGGTAACAGGTGAATTAACCCAACCAGAAATAAACATACAGCAACCACTTTCATCTCTTAAGCCTCAGAAGTAGAGTTTCTAAGAGTAAAGTTAATACGCAGCGAGGCAATTACATCAGAGGTAATTACTGTGTTGCTATTGTTTTTTTAGCAACCGCCATCACAACTGGCATATCGCCCTGCGGACTGTTGAGGGTAAATGGCACGGAAATCTGAATATCTTTCAATCCGGCACGTTGCAAAGCAATCTCAATTTGTTCTTTAGAAAAACCCATGCCTTCTGCACTCTCTGCTTTTAGCCAATCCCATTGCACCAGTGCACCGTTTGTTGCCAGTTGTGAAGCCAGGAGCTTCACAGTAGCAACATAGTCCGGAACGAATGCCAGGGCTGATGAAGCCACAATCAAATCAAATTTTTGCTGTAACGATGACTCACTTTCAATCGCCACTTGAGTCAACTCTCCATGGAAAGTAGTTACGTTTTTAAGCGCTTTTTGCTCAAGTACCGAAAGCATTTTTAAGGAGGTGTCCAGTGCCACTACCGAGTGTGCAACGAGTGCCAGCTTTTGCGTTAATAACCCGGTACCGCAGCCGAAGTCGAGAACAGTCATTCTAGCCGGATTAATTGTTGCTAATAAAGCCTCATGCGCTTTATTGGCATAGTGAATCACAGCATCATTACTGTCCCAGCCATCGGCATAATCGTCCCAAGAGTCGCTCATTGATTGCTCCTGATTTTAGTTTCTAATAAGGATATGCGCTCATTGGTTTTTTTGATGGCATACCCTGTATAAGCAAATAAACAAAAAAACGCGGCTATGGCTAATAATATTGCTGCCGTTACTGGGGGAAGGGTGACAAAAAGCAGTAAAGCAAGTGCACATATAGAAACTGTTATGAGCCAGATATGCTTACTACCAAACAGGTTTTTATTGTTTTTTTCAAACTGGTTTAAGTGTTCTTCAATATTCATATTAATTCGTTGTTCCTGGCTTTACACAATTTAGTTAATGGCTAATTGGTAGCGACGGCGAACTTCATCCACAAGCCTATGGCGCGAGCTTTTCAAGCGTTCATGGGGCGCAAACAAAGCACTTACCGAATCCAGCAGATTAACCGCTTTTTGCAGTTGTTGTAACTGCTCCGGGTTTAGAGCTTCTGTTTCGTTAAGCGCGTTGATTTCAAGTATTGCAAGCTCTTTAGCCGCGATGTCTTCGGGTAAACCTGTCTTGGTACACAAACCATAGATACCTTTTAAGAAGTGCGACCACTCCTCTTCTACATGTAAGTCCAGGCCTTCATTCACTTTGGGGTCATTAGGCGTGTGGCCTTCATCTTTCAGTCGGCTCACCGCTGCTTTATAGCGACTTGAGAAGGTCGCAAAAGCGTCATTGCGACTTTTAAGGGTGTTGATTTCGGTTAACCAGGAGATGTAGCCTTTTGCGAAATACTGCAACTCTTGTGACTCGTTATGCACACCAAAAAAGGAGTCGCTTTCCAGATTCAGCTTAAGTTTGTATGAACACTGCGGCATCAAACCTTGCAGTTGAAGTTCATTTAACTCTGCCTCCTTTACCTTAGTGAGTTCTATTAATTCTGTTTTGGTAACAAAGTACTTATTTAAATAGTTAAGTAATTCCATAAAAATGCCAATTCCTTTGAGAAGCGATTGGTGGCTTTAAACCCAAGGTGCTTAAATACCGAGTTAGCTTATTGTCAGGTGATTATAAAACTAATCGCATGTCGATATTGTTTAAGCCATTGTAATCGGTGTAAAACTCCCCTTGTTCTTCGAAACCAAATTTCTTGTAGAAGTTGCGTGCCAAGAGATTGGGCTGTTGAGTACCACCCATTAAAACCAAACTGCGCACGCCTTTTTCGGTCAAAAGGTTGATGAGTGCTTTCAAAGCCTGACTGGCTACACCCAGGCTTTGATATTTATCGGCAATACAGGGAGCGAAGACGGGATCTTTGTTAAAGTCCAGCGGGATTTGGTAGGCATCGTAACGCGATGCCTCATGTGGGTAATGGTTAAAGTCCACGATAAAGTAGCCCACAATCATGGCTGGAGAACTTATAACAAATCTGGATACATTGTCTGTTCCTATGCGAGGGCACAGTTCTTCACTGGCATACTGGCTAGTGAGCGGGTGAGGCCCAAACTTTGAACGAGTGTCATCTGATAGCCCTTCAAAGAAATTCCCTAGCCGTTGACCGTCGTCAGTTGTTAATGGGCGAAACTCAAAAACGTCGTTGTTCTTGGCTGTAATTTCCATATTTTCCTCTCAACACATTGTTTGTTGGCTCTATCTTTTATAATTGTATTCTGGTGATGCAGTAATGTTTGCAGCATCGTATTCTTCTGCCAACATTGAATAGACAGCATGGTTAACGTATTTTGAATAAAGCCACTCACACTGGCGTAACGTTGCTTCATGGATAAAGCCAAGGCGCGTTGGTATCGCCCGGCTTTTATGGTTTTCTTCAGCGCAGCGTATTTCAATTTTATTCAGTTTAAACTGGCTAAAGCCGATTTGCAGGAGTACTTTTACAGCCGCCGTTATCAGGCCCTTTCCAGTATAATTTTGTGCTAACCAGTAGCCGATGCAGCCGATATTGTGCTGCTTATTAATTTCGTGAAAACCAGCAACACCGCAGATGGCGCCTTTATACAAAATCGCGAAAGTTGGCGCTCCGCCAGCGGATGCCTCCTTAATGCTTGACTCGATAAAGTGCTTGGTGTCAGCACTGGAATTAATCATATCTAGCCAGGGGAGCCATTCCCGTAAATAATCACGGTTGGCCTCAGTAAGCTCATAGAGTTCCTGGCAATGACTGATTGCTAAGGGCTCCATTGACATATTTTGTATCATTCAACTGTCCATTGTTTATGATTATCTGGCTCATACTTAACGACTGCAGCTTCTGCTGCTATCGCTCAGACGTGCTTTTTAACAAGCGCGCTTAGTTGGCACTTGTCGTTGCCACTTTAATGCCAAAACCAATCAGTAGAGACCCAATCACTTTCTCAATACCTTGTTTCCACGATTGAAACTTATTGAGCAATGCCGGTTGGCTGAGGAACAGAGCTACGCAACTAAACCACAGTAAATGGGCCAATGAAATGATGGCGCCATACACAAGTTGCAACCAAATCGGAGTTTGTTGATCCACTACCTGGGTGAAAATACTCAGAAAAAATATTGTAGTTTTGGGGTTGAGTGAATTGGTGATAAAACCGATTTTGAATGCCGCTATGTTCGACAGCGCTTCAAAGTTTGCCTCTTGCTCAATATGTAAGGTCGATTTTGATTTAAACGTTTTGTAGCCCATGTAAATTAAATAAGCTGCGCCAAGGTATTTAACAATGGAAAACAAAACAATGGATTGCGAAATGATGATGGCAAGACCCGCTATGGAATATGCCACGTGGACCCATATGGCAAGACTTATCCCTAGCGAGGAGTATAAACCTGCTTTTCTGCCATAAAAAATACTGTTTCTGGTGATCATAACAAAATCAGCACCAGGACTGATAGCCATGAATATTGCAATGAGGCTAACTGATAGCAATTCTGGAAGATAAGGTAATAAGTCCATAACTTAATGTCTCCATGAGTGGCAACAAAACCGCAGCAGAACAAAATAAACGACGGAAATTTATTTGGCAATCATTCTTGAAGGGCGAGAGCCGTTAGCGAATCACTGCCCAACGAACGAATACGTTAATTGACTCGTTATTCGGCAATACAAAAACTGCCTTCGTACACGTTGGCACTAAAGATATACCAGGAATTGTCAATTTGGTGGCAAATATAAAGCGTACGAAAATCAATGTTGGAGCTATTGGTAAAAACTCTCCAGCTAATAGTAATGGCGGCTTTATCTTTGCCTAGTTGTTGCTTCTCAAGCACATTAAATTCAGCCTTTTGATAACCAAAACCGCGCATCGTTTCACAGTTAGCAGAAAATTTCTTCACAAGCGCAGCGTTATCGGTAAACGTTTGGGCACCATCTGCATCGCAAATAGCACAAGGTAAACGGTAAAGCTGCGCTATATTTTCTGGATTAAATGCATCAAATGCGGCTGTGTATTTTCTAAAAAGTTCATCCATGTTTTTTTGTTCCTCCTTTTATATAACGCCCAACAACCTGTTGAGCTGCGCTGCCACCGAACCTTAGCTATTGTGCCCCAATCACCTGAGCCGATTCAAACCAAAAGCCCATGCCATGCAAATCGGCTTAAACTTATCCTTAGGAGTGTGATTCAAATGGGGTGAGGTCTATTCCCTCAATCTCACAAACAGCTTTAATTGTTGGATTTGTGCACAGACGTTTTAAATACGCTGCCAGGTGTTTAAATTCGAGCGGTGACCTTTTAGCAGGTAACGACCATTCTGCCAGCATAAATAAGAAGTAATCACATGCTGTTAAGGTATCCCCTAACAAGTATTCGCCATGCGCTAACTGGTCATCGATAATCGACAATGCATCAGCAATCCTTTCGTCCTGTGCTGCCACAACATTTGGAATAGTGGCTTCATCATTAGTATGACGATGAGGATAATAGCGGACCATGAGTTCTGCTTGTAGCGTATTGTTGAGAAACGCCAGCCATTGAAAAAACAGGGGACGATTGGCATCGCCCAACGATGGCATCAAATCTGAATCGGGGTGCAATTCGCACAGGTGTATGCAGATAGCAGGACTTTCGAAAATTGGCTGGTCATTCAGAACTAAGGTAGGAATTCGGCCAGCCGGATTGAGCCTGAGATAATCCGCTGATTTTTGGGAGTTTGACTCCTTATCAACTAATATCAACTGGTAATCAGCTTCCAAATGATGAAGCAAAAAATGAGGCGCTAAACTGGCATTATTGGGGTAATAGTAAAGCTTGAACAAAATTGACTCCGTGTATCTAAAAATTACGTGACCTTTAACACTTGGCTAACAGACATTATCGCTAAACGGCAATGCAAATTTCCCATAATTCACCTCAATGACCCAACACCATGCATAAGTATTATTGCTGGCGATTGAGTAACAGGCTCGCTCCTGACATTGCTAAAAAGCTTGCGCAACCTTTATTGAAGCGTTTTGCCATTTTGGGCTGAATGAACCATTGCCTTAAATATATTCCGAACATGGCATAAACCGATATTGCCCCCATTTCCAGGAGCAGGAAAATTGCGCCTAAAACGAAGAACTGCTCAGTTACATTAGCCGAAACATCCACGAACTGTGGTAAGAAGGCGGTAAAGATTAATATCGCCTTTGGATTACCTGCGGCTAACAAAAACTCTTGTTTGGCCAAACCGGGTAGGTTGTCAGTGTTTTTTAATTCTGAGACAGGACTTACATCCGAACGCCAAAGATTAAAGGCAATCCACAATAAGTAAGTAGCCCCCAATACTTTAATGGTTAAAAACAGCTTTTCAGAAGCATAGAGCACAACAGCTAAACCTGAAGCTGCCAGGCCAATCATTACACCAAATGCCGCTATACGACCAAATCCAGCAATAAAAGCAGACTTGAAGCCGTAACAACGAGCATTGTTCAAAGACAATAGGTTATTGGGACCTGGCGTCATATTCAGAGCGAAACAGGCAGGTAAAAAAAACACTAACTTCCAGATTTCCACAATAATTCTTCCATAATTCCAACGCCCCGCTAAGAGGCTAAAATTAGTGAGACACGAGTGCAAGCCAACTGGTTTACCTCCGCCCTTAACCGGCTTGTCATATATCACTAATTTTATTCACAATGTTATTTGATATTTCATTGAGTTTACCTTGCGAGTATTCTGTTGAGACATTGGCAACAATGAATACGCCAATATTCAGTTTAGGGTAGATAGCTAACCAACTGGAAGTGCCGAGTGAGCCTCCACTGTGATAGAGCATTCGTGTCTTAGAATCATATTCATAGGTATTCCAGAAAAACGCTGTGCCATGATTTGAACTATCCCCGGCAAGTAAGTGATGAGAGAGGGCTACTTCAGGATTTTCTGATGTAAGTTGATAAAGCAGATAATGTGTCATTGATTCTGTTGAGGAAGTTAACCCGCCCTCTGCCCATGAATAGGGACTGAGTAAGGGCATTACTTTACCCCGCTGATTTTTCCCCGTTGTGACATTATCTAAACCCGGGTGACTTCGCTGAAATTTGGTATTCAGCTCTCCTGATTTTGCCGTTATGAATTCAGATATTAAAGAGTCAAAAGGTTTGTTATAAACAGACTCTAAGATATAAGCGGTTAATTTAGTACCAGCATTAGAATATTGAAAGTGCTCACCGGGTTCAGAGTTAAGCTTAAATCGACTCAAGTCGCTGAAAAAGTTTTCTCTTGAGTAAGCGGACAAGCGCTCAATGATCAGACCTTTTTGAGCATCATCCGCGCTATATGCAAAGTCTTTGGGGAGGCCGCTAGTGTGAGTGGCTAAATGCCGTAAAGTGATATATTTACCAGAACGTTCTAAGTTTTTATATTCTTGATTTTCTAAGTAGACTCGTATGTCCCCATCAAGATCTACTTTTTCATCCTGAACGGCTTTGGCAAGTAGCAACCCGGTATAAGTTTTGGTTATTGAGGCTAGTTCGTAAATAGTATGGTTGTTTGGGCCCGCTCCATCGCCTAACTTACCAAAATGATTTTGGTAAATGTTGCTATCGCTGACTATCGCAATAGAAGCAACTTGAGCCTTTTCTGCATTTAAAAACGCATTGATTTCAGCTTGCACGAAAGAATCAAGATCGACTTCATTGTTTCCATTGCACGCAACTAAAGATAAAAAACTTAATCCTGAAATCAATATTAGTAGCAGCTTCTTAGTATAGAAGGTCACAGACTATCCTTTTGTGTTAATAATTTGGGGCAAATAACGTCGGCATAATGGGCTAATGAAACCGGGCTAAAATTCGCGAAGAAGCGCAACCAGGATGTTACGCGTCCGCCCTTAATGCGCTTATTATTTGCCCTTTCTAATATTTAAAAACGAGTCTAAAACTTCAAACGTGAAATCCTGAAACTCCTCTTCACAATGGTCATTAACACCACAGTTAGCGAATGCAGTAATACTTATATCGCCATCCGGTATATAAATATTTTGAGTAAAATATCCAAACTCAGTACCACCATGATGATAGAACTTTTTCCCGTCTATTATTTCAACCCAAATACCAAGCCCATAATAGAAGTCAGAGGAACGATAAAAACGTGGGCCCCAAGAATCAACTAAATTTTCTTCGCCTATCATTTGTGTTCTAACACTTTGATTGATGACATCGTTATTAATTACGATAGCTCGTAATAATTTAGCCATATCTTTTACACTTGAGGCTAGTGGAGCATCAGAGGTTGCGGTTGTTCCAATGATCTCTTTGGTATCTACCCAAATATTCATTGGTAATGGAAACGATGGCTCTATATCATTTATAAAGAAACCCGAAGCTAACTCTGGCTTATGCTCTTCCACGCCTTTTGAGTAGCTAGATGCCATATTGAGTGGAACAAAAATTCGATTTCGAATCGCCTTGGATGGATGCTCTTTCAAAACTCGCTCTAAAACTACGCCAGCTAATGCGTAGCCAGAATTAGAATACGAGTGTCCTGTTCCCGGCTCAAAGTCGGCTGGCTGATTAAACACAAATTTTAAAGGAAACATATCTGTTGTGACATTTCCTTTTTGAGCATATTGCGTACTGAAAAAATCAAAGTTACCAACATCATTATATTCAAAAATTCCACTTGTATGATTTAACAGCTGTCGCAATGTCATTTTGTTCGAATGTTGAATTTGGCTGAGTATTTCACTTTCAAGATATTTATCTATCGGAGCATCGAGACTAAGTATTCCTTCATCGGCTAACATCGCCACCAAAAGTGCAGTTAACTTTTTGCCAGCACTCCCGTTGGGCATGACAACATCTGTTGTCATAGGCTTCTTTTTTTCTAAGTCTTTGAAACCAGCACTACCTATGTAACTACCATTTTTAGTTTCGACTAAAAGTACTGCTCCAGGAATGTGTTTAGATATAAGGTTATCCAGCATAGGTTGATACTTGCTTTGGTAATCAGCATCATGGCTTGATTGGCTGTTTCCAAAACCCTTGAAGGGGAACAAGAACAGAATCGTAATTAGAAGTTTAATAAAATAAATCTTATTCATGAGGTTCATCCATGACTCAAACGTAAGTTTTAGGTATAAAAACGCTCCGATAACGGGCGAATAATCGCTGGCAATACTAAGTGAGGTAAGAACGCAGCCAGCGAGCTAATTGGATTGTCAGAGGCCATAAAACTCCAGGCAACACAAAATAGCAACTGTTAAAAAAGCCACCCACGACAAATGCTTGCCTTTTGTGAAGTAGATAGAAAGTACGGCACTGAGGAAAAACACCATTCCAATAACTAACAGGATGAAGCTACTATGTGATGGCGTATGAAAAAGTATTGCAGCGAAACCAAAGGCAGCCAAAGACATTACATGCCAGCAAAAACGCAGAGTACCCTTTGTAAAATGGTCGCTACCAAACAAATGCGGGATGTTATCGCCCCTGAACAATCGAATGAGAATGTACCTTTCACCAAGATATGAATGAATAAACCCGATTGCGACAAGAATTAATCCTGCAATAAATATCACTTAATTCTCCTTGGTATCTAACTACTAAATTAAAGGGCAGAGACTTGTTGGCTATAAATATGCTGCTAGATTAGAACGAGCGAAGCCAAACTTTTTACGTCCGTCCTTAAGCACCTTGTTATGTATCTATTGCACCGCAATATGGACTTCTATTTCATTGCCGTTTGGGTAATATTCAAAGTCTGTTGAAAATAGCCTTTTATACTCACAGCCTTCATTAGAGAAGTATTCCCAAACGTCTTTCCACGCATCGATGGCGATTTGAGGCATTTTCCCTTTATGTGTGAATACCAGGTACTTTCCTTGAGGAATAGTGACTTTCTCAATATCTACATTTGATGGGTAGGAATCACCATCGAAGCCAGCGAGAACCGTGAACATCCCATTGTGATCGGATTCGTAGTTGTAGTAAGCACCATAAACACGTTCACCATTTTGATAGTTAACAGGAATACTTTTATCAAAAGATTGCCACAATGCGGGTATTTTTCCATTTGGACTCATTTCTGCTGCATTATTTGTTCTAGTCGATATTCCGTTAATAGTTTTTTCTGAAACGAGTTTTAATTCCATCACAACACCCTTGTAGTTGTATAACTGCCGCAATAAACAGCGAAAATTTATTGGCTATAATGCCCGAGGAACGAGGAGCAGCCAATGGATTTTTTTCCGGGATTAATTGCTTTTGTTACAACCGAATTCTACAATTGTGGTAAATTGCCACAATGGTTGTGTTTAGAGGAGAAGCGATTATGGCTACAGCAAGTATTAGACTCGATGAGGATCTGGTTGAAAAAGCCAGCATAATAGGAAAAGCACTGAATCGCTCAACACCAAAGCAAATTGAGCATTGGGCTAAGATTGGCGAAATGATGGAGGACAACCCTGATTTACCCTATGAATTTGTAAAACAAGCGATTATTGCTAAAGCAGAAAAAGACGCAGGAAAGTTAGAGGTTTATGACTTTGGCTAAAGTTACAAAAGTCCTGCAAACAAGTACTTTTAAAAAAGCTGTCAAAAAGCTCCATAAAAATCAGAAAGCAGATCTGGATAATGCGGTTAAAGCGCTTATGCAGGAACCTCAATTGGGAGAGCAAAAGAAGGGTGATCTGTCTTTTATGCGTGTATACAAATTCAAAATGGCGAAACAGTTAACACTTTTGGGATATAGCTATGAAAGTGGTTCAGTCGTTTTGGAGCTTCTTACTTTTGGTTCCCACGAAAATTTCTACAGAGATGCCAAAAAGATTCTGTAGGTTATAACGCCCCGGTTAAACGAGCATAAAAACGTTGGCTAAACTTTGTGAGGCACGAACACAGCCAACGTTTCTGTGTCCGTTTTGAACCGATTGTTAGCTGCCGTTTAATGGGTTCCCGACAATAGACCTTTTACACTTAAATCCTCGTCAACATCTGGCCAGTGAATGCCATCACCATCGCCTAATAATTCCCAGTTATTTCGTTGCTCTTTGGTTGCACTAGCTAAACGAGGAAACCAGACAAGTGGTGCAGAAATTGTCCGACCATCAAGAAGTTGCACCACAATAGATTCATCTGTGCATTTAACATCTTGTGCTAACGGATGAAGTTCAACTGCTAAAGTACTCATTCCACGTCTCCAAAAACAAAGATTTGTGTTCTTCTACCAAGTTTCCCAGCTTACGAAGCTCATCGGCGGGAAAGCGAGTAGAACTTGCAAGCGCAACAGGCCGGAGCCAAAACTTCGCTAGCATTCGTTCGCGCTGAATATGTATATGTGGTGGCTCACCATTTTCGTTGCTATAAAAAAAGAAACGATAGGGGCCTAACTTTAAAACTGTTGGCATAGTTCAATGTTACTTTATTACTCACTAAAATGCACAGGGCAGCTTATTGGTAAATTGTGTTCTACAGTTTTGATAAATCTGTCGTAACCAGTATCGGTTTTGTATGAAACACTTACTCCGCTTTTAAACACTGAAATGTTGAAAGCTGGACTTCCGTAGCGAACCCCTGCGACGGGAGTATTCCAATCATAGTTCCAACCTTCATCATTGTTCCCAAGCCACTCCACAATATTTATGTATTCTGAGTCGTGGTCGGTTATAACCTGTCCGCAGTAATGAAACTCACCCGGAATAAAATCAACTCTTATGGTCCGATCTACAGAGTAATAAACCAATAAGCCACCAATGGTTAAAAGGATTGAAAAGAGAAGTGATAACAAAATTTTAATTGCGATATTCAAGTGGCAGCTAACGGTTAATTTAAAGGGCGATTACTTGCTGGCTATACTACCCGAAGAATGAGGGGGAGCCAGCTAGTAAGCGTCCAAGTTTAAAATTTTTTGTTAGCTACCAATTGCTGAAATGGCGGCCTCAATCATATTAAACAGACCCAAAGCCAACGTTACAAGCCCCGCCAGTCCCGTTAACTAACAGCTGATGTTGAATTTGAACAAATGCTTGTCATAAAACGATGCATTTGATTGGAGTGTCATGGCCTGAGCAATCAGGATTACCTTAAGAATGATAAACAAAAAAATTGAAGCCAAAAGAAAATACCAAGCATCAACAGCTAATGTTTTAGTATGCTCAGAAAGTTGTAGTGTTTTCTTGTTACCCAATAAAACGGTAATTGAAAGTGATAATGCCCCTCCAGAGATTAGAAACGCTGTGTTTGCAATTTTGTCAGCTCGCTCTCTGATTTCCTTCCATTCTTCGTAATTACTCTCTTTATGCATACAATTTCCCTTTGGTAGCTAACGCCTCAATCAGCTGCCGCATTAGCGGTCCGCTGCATTGACTTGTTAAGTCTTTTCTTAGGATAAATTTGGACTAAGCTATATGAAACACCACCTATAGACTTAGTCAATTTAGTAACTTCCATCTCTTCATTTTGTGAAATTGGTGGAATGTAAAGAATGCCATGTTCTACACCAGAAGCTGTAAGGTAATTAAGTAATTGCTCTGTACCACCGTTTAAGACTCTAGAAAGGCCATGCATTGAATTTTTAATTTCGATAATTAGTTTATCTTCACCTTTTTGAAGGAAGAAGTCTGCAATGTACCTCCGTCCATCATTCTTACGCATTATTGAGAATTCAGGATAGATACTAACATCCTCAGCCAAATTATTAACGAAAGCTGTCAGTGAACCTATTAGGGCTACCTCAGTTATTCGAGGTATTGTAGTTCCCATTGCTTTGTCAGGAACCTCCTTAGAAAAGGAGAGGAGAAGGTCAATTATTCTGTCATTTAGTGTCTTACGAGCCGAATCTAAATCTTTTTCTACAGGAGATCTCTTTAAATCTTCAGATTCTTTGTCGTAGGCTTGCTTTTCAACCATTTGATCTAAAAGAATATTAATAAATGCTGAGATATTTACTATTGCTAGAAAAGCTTCTTGCTCAGAAAAATACAACTTATAATCATGGGTTGATTTGTTTCTCCACTCCGTTCTGTAATTAGTAAACAACTGCAACACTCTTTCTTTCAGTACGTCATTCTCTTCAAAGTGTTTTTCTATTTTATGAGGAGTGATTTTATTTGGATTTTTACCAGCAATTATTCTATATGCTTCTTTTAAAGCACCTTCAAATGCTTGATTACTCCTATAGATCACATCGTTAAATAAGTAATCGTCTCCAGACTTACCGTTCTCATAATGTCTTTCGGCAATTTCAATGTGACTCACAACGCTAGATACCCCTCTATCATCTTCTGATGCGGAGAAGTATTCAGCTTTATCCTTTAGTAATTTCAATAAGTCCATGATGCTCCATTAGAGACTTAACGGCCGCAATAAACGGCGAAAATTTATTGGCTATAATGCCCGAGGAACGAGGGGGAGCCAATGGATTTTTGTCCGGATTGATCGCTTTTGTTAGGCAGCATGAAACAACCAGACAAGCAGAAAAAACAGGCCAAAAACCAGTAATCCTTTTTTATAGCTTGAATTTCGTTTCCGTATCCAAAACTCCTTTTGGTGTATTTGCTCTTGGGAGGTCAGGGAATATTCACAATGTGGGCATTGATGTCCCAGATACATTATAAGGTTGCATTTTGGGCACTTGGCAGATGGTTCAACGGAACCAGTTCCAAAAATTGTAGGTTTTTCAATTTTCATAAGTGCTAATGCAGCCTAACTGCTAAATTAAAAGGCAAATACTTGTTGGCTATACTGCGTGAAGAATGAACGCCAGCCAACGAGTATTTGTCCATGTTTAAATTTTCTTGTTAGGTTTTACCAAGCCTTTCCTTCATTAACTAAATATACTGAAATGCCGCCTCTAGCAGGGGTTTGATCATAATACTGGGACTCGATGGTAACTTTCATTGGCGGAATTTCAAAACAAGTTGATGAATCCCAATAAATATCACCAAAACCAAAGTAAACAGATGAACTTGAGCTTGTGACAGAGATTCGGCCATGTGATTTTCCTTGCATGCTAGCTCCGCCAGCTGATATCGGCGAATTTGAACTACTAAACGCTCCATAAAAACTTTCTGGACTTATTGAAGTTTGTGTACCTGTCGATTCTGAGTAATAAGTGGGTCGGAAGAAAAAGTTCACGGGGGCTTCTGCGGTATTTACAGCAAAAATATTGGTGTTTCGGTTTTTAGTTAACCAAATATGTGGAACCGTTTCATACCCTGAATAGTAAATAGGTGTAGATTCAGTTACAAATGTGTGAATGCTGGGATCGTATTTAACTAAATTATCATTAAGGTCGTTAATATACTCCGTTCCAGCACAAATCTCTGTATCAATAACATAGTTTGCATGAGCTGTATTAAATAATCCTACCAAAGACAACATCAAAATTTCTTTTTTCATTTTAATTCCCTTCTTAATTGTTTATTAAGTGCCAGCTGAATTGATTAAACCTAACGCCTTACTAACTGGCGCACAAATGCTTGGCTAAAATTAGCGACGAAGGAGCACAAGCCAAGCGTTTTGCGTCCTTTTAAGTAACTTGTTATCTAGCTAGTTTAATTGACTCAAATGACATAACAGCTTGATTCAAATAGCGACCGTTAAACTCAAATAAATCTTGAGTATGCAAGCTAATAATCTTCGAATTAAATACATAACAATACATTACACCGTGAACTTGCTTTGAATCAATTTCACCACTCCACTGAATTTTGGCCGCAGGAACTCCCGATATTTCAATGAACTCGATCTCACTTTTTTCAAAATTGCTTCGTTTTCGAGCTATACCTGATAAGAATTGTTCGAGATATTGAGCTGAACCTTTTCTAAGCTCATCATCATTCATTTCAGGGAATGGTGTGCCTGGATTCCAAGTCGTTATTTGCAATAGCGTCGCGTTATTTCCATCTTCATGTGGATGACGAAATGCAATAGTTGATGCACCTTGTCCCATACTGCGCTCAATCGGCCCCTCAAAACCTTTAGGTATATTGATGGACGCATCAGCAAAAGAAAACTCATTTGCATTTGTTGCAAACGATAAAAAAATAAGAAATAAAAGAATCCGATTCACCCGATACTCCTTGCTAGATAACGGCCGTAATAAACGGCGAAAATTTATTGGCTATAATGCCTGAGGGACGAAGGTGAGCCAATGGATTTTTGTCCGGGATTAATTGCCATTGTTAGCCGTTATTCTCCGCAACAATTCACTTATATCACTTTTGATGTCTTGGTCTTCTATTTGCTGAGCTGCAAAATTTGCTTCATTTACAAACTTTCGGGCACTCGCGTAATCATTTAATTCAAAAAACCTTTCAGCAAGAGCAAAATTTATGGAAGCTATATATTCGACCAAACTCAAAGAAACAGCGAGACTCAGAGCTTCTAAGTAAATTGAAATAGCAATATTGTTGTCAGGGGTGAAGTCTCCTAGGGTTTCCCATTGGAAAGGATGATCTAATTGTGAATCTTGATGAGTCTCACAGATTTCTCTCAGTTCTCTATGAGCATTCCACATTACTTCAGATTCTTCATCTGTCATTAACGATGCCAAATCTAGGATTTTTTCGTAGAACGGTGGTTTCAAACTTTTACCTAGCGGCTAACGCCCAGCTAAGCCGCCGGAACGGAGTTGATTGTTTTGTGCGAGCGTAGCGGAAACGCACAAAACGAGCAACGCAGTGGAGGTCGGTTTGAGCTGTTTGTTAGCTGGCTTGATCACGGGTCAATTCTTCAATGTTTATAAACGGTGTGACTTCACCACTCAAAGCTCTTTCCTGAGAAAAATTGGAACCTATACCATCAGTTAATTGTTCCACTGTGTATTCTTCGAGAGCTTCGACTTCATCTTCAGAAAGGGGGCGAGACAGCAGATATTCAATAGACCCGATCAAAGAGCTAGAAGAAGCGTCATATTCGAATGACAAGATACCGCCAGATACTTGCTCTGCAAAACGCTCTGTTTCCTCGCCATCAAATAAATAATCGGAGAATTCCTCTTCTTCGTACTTTAGCCCATTTAAGGACTCCAAGATTACCTTGTCTGTTATTAAATCAAGTGACCCATCATCATTTTCTTCTGCACTAGCAACAAGAGCAGGACCTTTAAATTTTATAGTTGGCATTTTATCTCCTTCTTGCTCAATTCTTAAGACAGCTAACGCCTCAAAGCAGCGGAAAACGCGAGCGCTTTGGGCGAAGCCCAGCGAGTGGTTTTCCGATGACTTTGTTTGTTAGGAATAACTACTCTGACGGCGCTTTCTTTTTTCATGCCAATTATATAAAGCAATAATTCCTACCCCCCAAACTATGCATAATAATACAACCACTTCATTACCTTTTTCATAGTTATTAGGCTCGACTACAGAGAAGCTCGGGTTGCCTTTCTCGTAAAAAACGATAATTTTTTTATTTATCGGATATTTTTCTAGAGCCTTATTAGCACTTGCCAAGTTGCTGTGAGCTGTATAGTTGAAATGAACTTTGTCAGAATTGTATCGCTTACCATTTACAAAAAAATCGTACTTAACTACTGGGTAGTAGTTGATTTTATCGTAGCGCACTTCTTTTTCTTCGACGGCTGAATAAACTACTTTTCCATCTATCTGAACATAATCTTGCTCAGCTAAAAGATACTTTCCATTGAGGTCATCCCATGCGACATAAACATAAGTTAATAGCGACAGTATCAACGAGCCAAAACCTAGTTTTTTGAATGTGCTTTGATTACGCATCGAATTTAGAGGTTATTCCTAACGTCGTAAATAAACGGCACAATTGAGCTGGCTAAACTTTGCGAGGGACGAGCAGAGCCAGCGAGTTTGTGTCCGGTTTTGATTTAATTTGTTATGTGCCACAGTCTTTATTTAGTTTGTAGAAACTTGGCAAGACATCGATTATTGGTACTGATTCATACTTTCTATTTTTATCCATAAACTTTACAAATTCTGCAGCGGTACTTTCAATGCCAAAGTCAACACATGGGAACAAATGCTCTTCCACCGGAGTGCTTGGTGATGATAAGCCAATTAAGTAAAAAGCGAAGCCCATAGTGCATGCTCCAATGGCCTCATCCTCACTTTTAAAATTTTCGATAAGCTCTCCATTACAGAGTTTTTTCCATTTTGCAGCAGGATCTGAAAGCTCCATTCCATTTATTGGCAATGATATAGTTGCCGCAAACAATACGATAATAAGAAATTTCATAATTGACCTAGCGTGGCACATAACGACCGCAATAAACGGCGAAAATTTATTGGCTATAATGCCCGAGGAACGAGGGGGAGCCAATGGATTTTTGTCCAGATTGATTGCATTTGTTATATGCCACGTGCCCAACTTAAAAAGACAGTGAGTAGTTGTTCCAATTTGTCAGGTCCACACGCACCAACAAACTTCTCTTTCTCTACTTTGCAAAATAGCCAATCATTATCACTATTGAGATTTAGTTCAATTGCTTCAAAGTCTTTGTTGCATAGAGGAGTTTCAGCCAAATCGATGGTTACTGTCCAGCCTGGATTGTCCAATGTGTCGATTGATACACCAAAAGAATGTTCCCAATCTCCATTGCAGTTTGATTTATACCAAGCTTGTAATTGATTTAAGATGTCCATATTCGGGTGGCATATAACTACTAAATTAAAGGGTAAAGACTTGTTGGCTATACTGCCTGAGGAACGAAGGCCAGCCAAAGAGTATTTGTCCACGTTTAAATTTTCTTGTTATGCGTCTTCCTTAAATAATTTACATTGGAACCCATACTTTACGAACTTCGCAATTATTACTTAAAGAAGTGAAGTTTGGCGACATGTTGATTTTAAAGGATAAACTGACTTTTTTCTTACTTATAAAGGCCGCAAGCAACAATGAGTAAACTTGTTGAGTATTCTCGTTTTGAGTTGCATCCCCAGAAGGTAAATAAAATTCACCTCCGGAAGGGCACGGCTCAGTTAAAATCAAAGGGATGTCGAAGTTTACATCTGAATAAGAAGTGTAACTTTCCATACGTCTTATTTCTACGTCAGTAATGTTGGAATCAGCGAGGGCGACGTCTACAAAATTCACCAGGATACAAGACCAGATAATGGCTTTACTTATCTTTATCATTTTAAAATCTTTTTAAGAAGTTCATTTTTTGTTGGAGCCCATAGGCGCATAACGGTTAATTTAAAGGGCGATTACTTGCTGGCTATAATACCCGAAGAATGAGGGGGAGCCCGCGAGTAAGCGTCCAATTTTAAAATTTTTTGTTATGTGTTTTTTCCGCTGTTATTAATAATCTTAACCATCTCATGAAACTTTTCATCAGAAAACGAGAGTTTAGAAACAAAATCCTTTGCCTCTTCCCAAGTTAGCTCTCGAACCAAATTGCCGCTATTGCAGCTTTCCAGGAATATCTTGGGGGAGTGGAAATCTGTATCTGGGGTTTGTTCCCACGCTCTGTTTTTCAAAAACAGTTCATAGAAAATTACTTTGTGAGAAAAAAATTCTTTTTTTTGCTTTGAAGCCCATGCCTATTGAGCCTCCATCCCGATAATATCCAATAGAAGTGATTTCTTTAACTTTCATGCCTGTTAATTTACGTGACACATAACGTCTAAATTAAAGGGCAAATACTTGTTGGCTATACTGCCTGAGGAACGAAGGTCAGCCAACGAGTATTTGTCCAGTTTTAAATTTTCTTGTTATGTTTCAATCTCTAATATTCATCATTGTATGAGGTTTAATAGTTTCACCACTATTGCAGCCTCCTACCGGCGTTTCGTCGGTTTGATAAACTTGCAATTGTTTTTGAGCAGTGAATGCCGTTAACGCAAGGGACATCTCAACTTTTCCAGCGTCAGTGCTTAAATCCACTTTGATCACTTCTCCTCCTTCGAGCAGAATACAGCCGTTCCCATACTTAACACTCACATGCTTAACGCTGTCAGTTAACCAAGCATTCGCCAAAGCCCCTTTGTAGGGCAAAAGCATAATTATTAGTACAACTACTATTTTCATTAGCTTCCTTGAAACATAACGGCCCGGTTAAACGAGCACAAAAGCGTTGGCTAAACTTTGTGAGGCACGAACACAGCCAACGTTTTTGTGTCCGTTTTGAACCGATTTGTTAAGAGCCATGTGCGCACCTGTCCTGTTTTATTCGCATATTAACGTACTGACCATGTTCACGGTCATACGCTGTCATGTCCAGTACTATTGTTTTATTACTCCTTAGATGCTGCACCAAAAGAATATCAGTGCAAACAAATGCCAGAAGTGTAGGTTTGTAGTGGCTGGCTTTGTTCGGTAAGCCGTTTGATGCAATCTCAATATGAATTAGGTCATTTTTTACAGAATACTTGCTTAAATTTGTGCTAACACCTTGGATCCCAAAGATATCATTCTGAACCGCATTAAAGATATGTTCATTTACTTCTTCTTTTTTCATACTTGCATAAATCAGAGATGCACCAACTCCGATAATGTAGAGTACTACCCTTAATACTCGTTTCTTTTCGTTAGATTTGGGTTTTTCTTCCATGGCTTTTAACTATTATTAGACGAACAAAGTTCGTGTTAAAACACGAACTTAATTCGTCTAACCCGCAAAGTCAATTTATCTCAATACTCTGAAGTCCCCGCAATTGTTGGGATACAGAATGAACTTGTGTTCATTCAGTTGGCAAAATACGAACTTGTGTCGTCTAACACTGCTATTGGTTGAATCACTTTCTATTGACCTTTTCGAGTCATGATTTTTTTCTATCAAAAACTGTACTTTTTATTGGTTTATTAGAAACTTTTGTCGACTTAAACTGAGTTAAAAGGAGGACTGACATGGAAAAGTCATCACTGTTAAGTCAGGTGGCCAGCAAAATGTGGCAAAGGCGATATGCCAAGCGAACGATTGAAGCCTATCTGTATTGGATCAGAGCATATATCCGTTTCCATCACTATACCCACCCATCAGAAATGGGTGGTCAGCAGGTGGAGGCGTTTCTGAACGATTTGGTATGTCGTCGTAAGGTGTCAGCAGCCACTCAGGCTTTAGCCTTAAATGCTTTATCTTATTTGTATAAATGTGTCATTGAAAAACCACTTAATCAGGATTTGCGATTTCAGCAAAGTAATAAACAAAGGAAGCTCCCGGTCGTACTAACTAAAAGTGAAATAGCACAGCTATTAAGTGTCGTTTCAGCAAGAATGAATCTACCTGTTTCGATGTTATATGGTAGCGGTCTTAGACTTATGGAGTGTGTGCGGTTAAGGGTAGGTGACATTGATTTTGATTATAAAAGTGTCCGTATCTGGAATGGTAAAGGCGGCAAAAACCGCATTGCCACTCTGGCTGAAAAGCTCAACCTGGCGTTAAAAAGGCAAATTGCAGAAGTGGAAAAGGTTCATGCCGTTGACCTTGCCAACCCAAACTACTCTGGTGTTTGGCTGCCAGATGCATTAGCGAGAAAGTATCCACACGCTCACAAAGAGCTAAGCTGGCAATATCTATTTCCTTCGGGAAACTTATCAGTCGATCCGCAATCTGGCCTCTTCAGGCGTCATCATATTGATGAACGAAGTGTGCAACGAGCCATTAAAAAAGCGGCACGTGAGGCGAAAATCAGCAAGCTCGTTTCCCCACACACTTTACGCCATTCTTTTGCTACTCATCTTTTACAATCTGGTGCAGATATCAGAACTGTTCAGGCGCAGTTGGGGCACAGTGATGTTATACCAATTCCAATAAACATTTGCACACTCAGCGCAGCCTCAGAGACATTAGTTCGAGGCGTGCGAATGAGAGAATACTGGTGGTCTTGTGAACTTCGCACAACAAAGAAATAATGTTTCTGAGGCGCGTCTTCGATGGGGCTGAAAAGCATTTATACGGTGTTGGATGTTTTTGATTTAGCCCCACTAGACCTTTAAACATCCGCCTTGCCTAAATGCTTTTCATCTCCCACTGAGCTGGGTAAATGTTTGTTGGAATTGGTATTAGAACCACACAGATTTATACGCACGTTTTGCAACAAGGCGGAAACGGGGTAGTTAGCCCCTTGAGTCATCTGGATATTTAGCCTCTGAGGCTACAACTAATCAGCAGGGCAGCGCTCCAGCACATAGGGCAGCATATCATCCTCGTCCACTTCCAGAATTACCGGGAAGCCCCATAAACGGTGCAGGTGCTTCATTACTTCTTTGCTGGATTTGGCCAGCGGTATACCGTTTTGTGGGATATATCTGAGGGTTAACGAGCGGTCGCCGCGCACATCGGCATTGTACACTTGAATATTGGGCTCCAGATTGCTCAGATTATACTGTGCTGAGAGCTTTTCGCGAATGGCGCGATAGCCGGACTCGTTGTGAATCGCCGACACCGTCAGAAAGCTTTCCCGCTCGTCGTCTTCGATGGCAAACAGTTTAAATTCACGCATCATCCTGGGTGACAAATATTGGCTGATAAAGCTTTCGTCTTTGAAGTTTTTCATGGCGAAATGCACGGTTTCCAGCCAATCAGCGCCGGCAAATTCCGGGAACCACTCTTTGTCTTCCTCGGTGGGGTCAGTGCAAATGCGTTTGATATCCATAAACATATTAAACCCCAGCGCATAAGGATTAATGCCGTTGTAATAGGGGCTGTTGTATTCTGGTTGCATGACAACACTGGTGTGACTGGTGAGAAACTCCATCATAAAACGGTCGGTGACTTTGCCCTCATCGTAGAGATGGTTGAGGATGTGGTAGTGCCAGAAACAAGCCCAACCTTCGTTCATCACCTGGGTTTGTTTTTGCGGATAAAAGTACTGGGATATCTTGCGCACAATGCGCACCAGCTCTCGCTGCCAGGGCTCCAATAGTGGCGCACTTTTTTCAATGAAATACAGAATGTTCTCTTGTGGCTCTTCCGGAAAACGCCGTTCTTGAGGTAGCTTGTCTTGCTCGCTTTTGGGCAACGTGCGCCAAAGTTCATTTACTTGCGATTGTAGGTATTCGGCGCGCTCTTTTTGTCGTTCTTTTTCTTCTTGAATGGAGATTTTTTGCGGTCGTTTATATCTGTCCACACCATAATTCATCAGGGCGTGACAGGAGTCCAGGATATTCTCTACTTCGGTGATACCATAACGGCGCTCACATTTCGCCACATAGTTTTTGGCAAACACTAGGTAGTCAATAATCGAGCTGGCGTCTGTCCAGGTTTTAAACAGGTAGTTGTTTTTAAAAAACGAATTGTGGCCATAACAAGCGTGAGCCATCACCAGCGCTTGCATGGTAATGGTGTTCTCCTCCATTAAATAGGAGATGCAAGGGTCTGAGTTGATCACAATCTCGTAAGCCAAGCCCATCTGACCACGGCGATAATGCTGCTCAGTAGAGATAAATTTTTTGCCATAGGACCAATGGCTGTAGTTAATAGGCATACCTACGCTGGCGTAGGCATCCATCATTTGTTCGGCAGTGATGATCTCTATCTGATTGGGGTAGGTGTCCAGGCCATAGTGTTTTGCTACGCGGTCAATCTCATCTTCGTACTGCTCGAGTAATTCAAAACTCCAGTCGGGGCCATCGGAAAGGGGCTTCACCCAGCGTTTGCGTTTTGGAGGAGATACTGCCACTAAGCGACTCCTTGTTGTTTAGCCACGTTTTTGCGGAAAAGCTCTCTGAATACCGGGTAAATGTCTTCCACAGTTTGAATGTGTTTAATGGCGAAATGGTCCTGAATCTCAGCGATTTTTTGATATTCCCGCCACAGGCTTTGGTGTTGTCGTTCAGTAATTTCAATATAGGCGTAATAGCGCACCACAGGTAACAGGCGCTGCATCATAATATCTGAACATAGCGGGGAATCGTCCGCCCAGTTATCACCATCTGATGCTTGGGCGGCATAGATATTCCATTCGGTGGCATCGTAACGGTCGCGAATAATTTCATCCATCAGGCGCAGGGCACTGGATACAATTGTTCCGCCCGTTTCTTGAGAGTAAAAAAACTCCTGCTCATCCACTTCTTTGGCTTGGGTGTGATGCCGTATATACACCACTTCTACATTTTTGTAGGTGCGGGTTAAAAACAGGTACAGCAAGATATAAAAGCGTTTTGCCATGTCTTTGGTGGCCTGGTCCATAGAGCCCGACACATCCATTAAACAAAACATAACCGCTTTACTTGTGGGTTTGGGGCGCTTTTCATAATTGCGGAACCGCAAATCAAAGGTATCGATAAAAGGCACTTTGGCGATGGCTTTTTTAAGCTCTGCGATTTCCTTTTCAAGCTCCAGAATGCGTAATTGATGGTCTAACTTGTCAGCTTTTAGTTCCGCAAGCTCGGCCTCCAACTCTTTTAGCTTTTTCTTTTTGCCTGAGGTGAGGGCAATGCGCCTGGCTACTGAGCCTTTTAAGCTGCGTACGATATCCAGGTTGGCAGGCACACCATCGGTTTGATAGCCTGCTCGATAAGTTTCGTATTGCACCAGCTTGTCCAGCTGATTCTTTTTCAGATTGGGTAGCTCTAATTCCTCGAATAACAAATCCAGGTATTCGTCTTTGGAGATCTCAAAGACGAAATCGTCTTGTCCTTCCCCTTGGTCGCTGGCATCGCCTTCACCGGCACCGCCCTGACCACCGCCACTTGGTGGGCGCTTGATTTTATCACCTGTGCTGAATTGGTCGTTACCCGGATGTACTTGCTCTCGTTTGCCACCTTTGGTGGTGTGAAATACCGGCTCCTTGATGTCCCGTGTTGGAATACTCACTTCTTCGCCGGAATCTACATCAGTAACGCTACGTTTGCTGATGGAGTCAGACACCGCTTCTTTGATTTGCTGTTTGTAGCGCCGGATAAAGCGCTGTCGATTGACAGTGCTTTTACCTTTGCTGTTCAGACGTCGGTCGATAAAATGCGCCATAGCCTCTCCTGTGTTACTGCAAGGGGCGTTATGATGATTTTCTGACTCTCAGATACCACTCACATAACAGACGCACTTGTTTCTGCGTATAGCCTTTTTCTTCCATCCGTTTCACAAAATCGTCGTGTTTTTTCTGATCTTCTGCCGAACTCTTGGTATTGAAAGAGATCACCGGCAGCAAATCTTCCGTATTGGAGAACATCTTTTTCTCAATCACGGTGCGCAGTTTTTCGTAACTGGTCCAGGACGGGTTTTTGCCGCTTTTATTGGCTTTGGCCCGCAGTACGAAGTTGACTATCTCGTTGCGAAAATCTTTGGGGTTACTGATGCCTGCGGGCTTTTCGATTTTTTCCAGCTCAGCATTGAGCGCTTCGCGGTCGAACAGCTGCCCGGTTTCCGGATCGCGATATTCCTGGTCCTGTATCCAAAAATCGGCATAAATCACGTAGCGGTCAAACAGGTTTTGCCCGTACTCTGAGTAAGACTCCAGATAAGCGGTTTGGATTTCTTTGCCGATAAATTCCACGTATTTGGGAATGAGGTAGCCTTTTAAGAACTCTTTATAACGCTCTTCTTGATCGGTGGGGAATTGCTCTCGTTCAATCTGGCGCTCCAGCACGTAAAACAAGTGCACCGGGTTGGCCGCCACTTCCTGATGATCAAAGTTAAACACTCGCGATAAAATCTTAAAAGCAAAACGAGTGGATAAGCCTTCCATGCCCTCGTCAACGCCAGCATAGTCGCGGTATTCCTGATAAGACTTGGCTTTGGGGTCGGTGTCTTTCAGGCTTTCGCCATCGTAGACTCGCATCTTAGAGAAAATATTGGAGTTTTCCGGTTCTTTTAAACGGGATAACACACTAAATTGCGCCAGGGTTTCCAAGGTGCCGGGAGCGCAAGGCGCTTTGGTAAGCTCACTGCTTTGCAACAGTTTTTCGTAAATTTTGATCTCTTCCGATACCCGCAAACAGTAAGGCACTTTTACAATGTACACCCGGTCTAAAAACGCCTCGTTGTTTTTGTTGTTGCGGAAGCTTTGCCACTCTGACTCATTAGAGTGGGCCAGAATTAATCCGTCAAAGGGCAGGGCAGAAAAGCCCTCTGTAGGGTTGTAGTTGCCCTCTTGGGTAGCGGTTAATAGAGGATGTAGCACCTTAATTGGCGCTTTAAACATTTCTACAAACTCCATTAACCCTTGGTTTGCTTTACACAGAGAACCAGAATAGCTGTATGCGTCGGGATCGTTTTGGGCAAATTCTTCCAGGCGGCGGATATCTACTTTGCCCACCAAAGACGAAATATCCTGGTTGTTTTCATCACCGGGTTCAGTTTTGGCAATCCCCATTTGATCCAGGATAGAGGGATAAACCTTAACCACCCTGAACTTGCTGATGTCTCCGTTGTACTCGTGCAGACGCTTGCGCGCCCAAGGCGACATAATGGGCTTTAAATAACGCTGTGCAATGCCGTACTCTCGTTGTAGCAATTCGCCATCTTCCCCGGCATCAAATAAGCACAGTGGACTATCATTTACCGGGCTGCCTTTAATGGCGTAAATGGGCACTTTTTGCATTAGCTCTTTTAGCTTTTCAGCCAAAGAGGATTTACCGCCGCCCACAGGCCCCAGTAAATACAGGATTTGTTTTTTCTCTTCCAGGCCTTGAGCCGCATGGCGCAGGTAGGAAACGATTTGTTCGATGGCATCTTCCATGCCGTAGAACTCAGCGAATGCCGGATAGCGGGAGATCACCCTGTTGGAAAAGATACGGCTGAGTGCCGGATTTTGTGACGTGTCGATGAGTTCGGCCTCGCCGATAGCCTGTAGTAGTCGTTCTGCGGCGTTGGCATAAACCGTTTTGTCTTGTTTGCAAAGCTCAAGATACTCTTGAATGCTGAATTCTTCTTCTTTGTGAGCTTCGTAACGTTGTTGATAATGTTCGAATATTCCCATGAGAAAACCCCCAACATGGTAAGCCATAATTTGGCTTTATTTGTATAGCGCTTCTTTAATGTTAGACCCTAAAACTGGTTAATGTGTTGCACTGTTAGATTAAATTTAGCTAAGAAAATTCGTATCAAAATGTTTTGCTATATCAATGCTTTGTGCTTTTTTTGTGCTAACCACAACGAGAATTGTTAGCGTTTTTTATAACCCACATAAGTTTTATACAGCTGTTTATTGTAAAACGTTCAGCTTTGTGAATTATTCCGAAGCAGTATTTTCCGTGAGGTAGTAATGGGACGATGCCGGGTTTTGTGCAAAACCACACGTAGAAAGCGAGGCGCGCGCTTTGTGATCTCATGCAGCCAGTGATTTAACCTTGGGTTTTGACGGCGCAACTGCTGCATTTTTTGCTGGGCGTTGGGGTTCACAGAAAGTAACATGGCAAGACCAGCAACAATGAAAAATACGCCAAAAGGTATAGGGAGAGGCACCAGTATTAGTCCAATTATTATAATAAGAACTGCCAGAACACTTAACATGACAAGAATAAACATGAGGAAAGTAGGGACCTGATTTTACGCCTTTTTGTGACCTGCTGATGACAATTCAAAAATAACAATGTATCAAATAATGTCTTACTGATACCAGGTGTAGAAATTACCCCGTCTTCCAGGCATACTCTGGATTAAAATTTATTGCTTTTAAGTGATTATTATTTACACCTGATTGATATTAAAGGGAATTTATATGCTTAAACGACTAATTAGTCTTACTCTTATTGCTACATTAACGGCCTGCTCCAGCACTTCTATTGAGTCTGAACAAAGGAGTTCGCAAGCACAACAAGTGCCAAGCAAGGCCACACCATTGCTTGAAACTGGTTATCATGTTGATGCCATTAACCGGGTAGGGCGGGCAATACCTTTTGCAGGGTATGCTGCCTGGCTGCAAGACGTAAAAACAAATAGCCCAGCCCGGTTTCTCAAAGGTTTTGAACGAACTCTTGATGCTGAAAAAACAGATAGAGTACTTAAAAACACGGAAAGTTACTGGATGAATTATCAATCTGATGGCTTAAAAATATCCGGTGTAATGGCCTGGCCAAAAAACTGGCAAGGCGGCAAGCTGCCGGTGGTGATCTACAACCGTGGCGGCAATTTCAGACACAACGTTACACGGGTGACTTTAGCCAATCGATTGTTGCCCATTGCCGAGCAAGGCTACCTGGTACTGGCGTCCAATTATCGCGGCTCAAGATACAGTGAAGGCAAAGATGAGTTTGGTGGAGCGGACGTTAACGATGTTTTGCGTTTAATTGAAATCGCCAAGACTATCCCTAATGCTAACCCCGATAAGATCGCGCTTTTTGGCTGGAGCCGAGGGGGGATGATGACCTGGCAAACAATGCGCCAAAATACAACTGATATAGACGCAATGATAGTTGGGGCTGGCGTAGTAGAGCAAGCGCCGGAATTGCTGCGCCGTCCGGAAATGGAACGCTTGATGAAACACATGATCCCCGGATTTGAACAGAATAGAGCAGCGGAGCTGAGTAAACGTTCAGCCGTTTATTGGATGGATGAACTCAATCATGATGTGCCGATTTTATTGCTACACGGGGATAAAGATTGGCGTGTGGATGTATCACAATCACAGCGAGCCGCAGAGCGTCTTAAAGAGCTGAATCATCCTCATGAGCTGGTGGTGTACCCCGATGGTGACCATGGTCTTTCTAAGCATCAGGAAGACGTTCAGCAAAGAATCATTTCATTCCTCAAAGAACATTTACACTAGACACAAAAAAGCCCGCGACAGCGGGCTTTCTTATTGTATCAGGAATGATTTACGCGAAGTTTTCCGTAGCAAAGTCCCAATTAACCAACGCCCAGAAAGCTTCCATGTACTTAGGACGCAAGTTGCGGTAATCGATGTAGTAGGCGTGTTCCCACAAGTCTACCGTCATCAATGGTGTAACGCCTTCTTCAGTCAAAGGAGTTGCCGCGTTGCTGGTGTTAACTATGTCTAAACTGCCATCGGCAGTTTTAACCAACCAAGTCCAGCTGGAGCCGAAGTTGTTTACCGCTTTGTCGTTAAACGCTGCTTTGAACTCATCGAAGGAACCCCACTTTGCATTAATGGCATCTGCCAATGCACCAGAAGGCTCACCGCCACCATTTGGGCTTAAGCTATTCCAGTAAAAAGTGTGATTCCAGATTTGTGCAGCGTTGTTGAATACACCGCCAGTAGAATTTTTAACAATCTCTTCCAGAGATTTGTCTGCCATGTCAGTACCTTCAACCAGACCATTGAGTTTAGTCACGTAAGTGGCATGGTGTTTACCGTAGTGGAAGTCCAGAGTTTCTGCAGAGATGTGTGGTTCTAATGCATTCTTTTCATAAGGTAATGCGGGTAATTCAAACGCCATAATAATCTCCAAATAATCGGCTGATGAGTTCGTGAAGCACAATCCTAGACCCTAAATCGCAGGATGAAAAGGCAGAGTGCGGGATTTCTTAAAAAGAAAAATTTTAACTATTTCCGTTCCGGTATATAGGTACGCTTTAAAATATTTAAACCGATCACTTTAAATTTTGGTATGAAAAGCAGGTTGCGTGGCAGGCTGGATCTTGAAAAAATGCCAATCACCGCAATTATGGTTGCAACAGTCAGTAAATAACAGGACCAGACAATGGAAACGCTAGATAAAATCAAACAGCAGATTGCTGAAAACCCGATCCTTCTGTACATGAAGGGCTCACCTAAACTGCCAAGTTGCGGTTTTTCTTCTCAGGCAGCGCAAATCATGATGAGCTGTGGAGAGCAGTTTGCTTATGTAGACATTTTGCAAAACCCCGACATTCGTGCCGAGTTACCAAAATACGCAGAGTGGCCGACTTTTCCTCAGTTATGGGTGGAAGGTGAGTTGATTGGTGGTAGTGATATCCTGCTGGAAATGTATCAGCAAGGTGAGTTACAACCATTGATTAAAGAAGCGGCTGAGCGCGCGAATAGCGGTGACAGTGCAGAGAGTTAAAAATGCTTGAGGGCCGCGGGCCCTCTACAAATCTCAGAAGGACAATTTAGGAGTAGCTTAGCAAACCTCTTTAAATAGTGACTCGTCCAGAATCGTGCTATCAATAATTTGCTGAGTGATTTGAGTACATTTACCACATTGATTTGCGATAGACATGTGATTGCGCAGATCGCGAATATTGCCAGCACCCTGCTCAGTGACGGCTTGTCTAATATCTTTGTCGGTAATTGCGTTGCAAAGGCAAACGTACATCAATAATTCCTGAAAATAGTTAAAGTGAACTCATATCGGCTTTTTGGTAAATTTGGAGATGCAAATCATTCTCACTTGCCGATACAAATGATAATAATTGTTATTTAGAAAAATGCAAGGGCTAACTTGTATTATTTTTCTGCACTTCAGCATCAAAACTTTTTGTTTGTGCTATGTTTTCGAACAAGTGATTAGAAACTCAACAGATGATTGGAATAATCGAATCATTTGATTGAATTAATAGATTGGTTTTTATTGAACCGTCCTTATATCCTTCCCGTATTCGATTTTGTATTCTCGCAGACGCTGCGTCTGTGAGAAAAATTAGTTAACTATTATTGGAGAATATAATGAGTGTACTAGTAGGTCGTCCGGCTCCTGATTTCACTGCTGCAGCAGTACTGGGTAATGGTGAAATTGTTGACGAATTCAACCTTGCCGAAGCTATCAAAGGCAAAGCAGCTGTTGTTTTCTTTTATCCTTTAGATTTTACCTTCGTATGTCCTTCTGAGCTGATCGCTTTCGATCACCGCTATGAAGAGTTCCAAAAGCGTGGTGTAGAAGTGATCGGTGTTTCTATCGACTCACAATTCACTCACAACGCATGGCGTAACACTGCCGAGAAAGACGGTGGTATCGGTCAGGTTAAATACACTTTGGTTGCAGACGTTAAGCACGAAATTTGTCAAGCATACGACGTTGAGCACCCAGATGCAGGTGTTGCATTCCGTGGTTCTTTCTTAATCGACAAAGAAGGTATGGTGCGTCACCAGGTAGTAAATGACTTGCCATTAGGCCGTAACATCGATGAGATGCTGCGTATGGTTGATGCTTTGAACTTCCACGAAGAGCACGGTGAAGTGTGCCCGGCTGGTTGGTCTGAAGGCAAAAAAGGTATGGATGCAAGCCCTGCTGGCGTTGCAGCTTACCTGTCTGAGAACGCAGAAGGCCTGTAAGGCTCCGTTCCCAATAGATACTAAAAACCCGGCAGCTGCCGGGTTTTTTAATGGTTTCTGTTTTTAGTGTTCTAAATTTCTTGCTTATAGCGGCCAGCCACCTAAGTGTTTTACCCGGTTAACGATTTTACAGAAAAGCTGTGCGGTTTTTTCTGCATCATATAATGCTGAGTGCGCTTCTTCCTGATCAAAGGCAATACCAGCTTCCTCGCAAGCTTTTACCAATACCGTTTGACCATAAATGAGCGCTGACAAACTGGTAGTATCAAACGAGACAAACGGATGAAAAGGACTGCGTTTGATATTTTGTCGCTCGGTGGCAGCATTTAAAAAGCTCATGTCGAAAGCGGCATTGTGCGCCACCATGACACAGCGCTGACAATCGGCATCTTTTTGGTGCTTGCGTATTTCCTTGAACATTTCTTTAAGTACGACTTCTTCTGATACGGCACCGCGCAATGCACAATGTGGGTCGATTCCATTGAAGTCCAAGGCTGATTTTTCCAGATTCGCGCCTTCAAAAGGTTCTACATGAAAATGAATAGTTTTATCGATGGACAAAAATCCTTCGTAATTCATTTTCAATGTAACCGCTGCGATCTCCAGTAATGCATCGGTTTTGGCGTTAAAGCCTGCTGTTTCGATATCTACAACGACGGGGAAGTAACCGCGAAAACGCTCGTTAATAGCGTGTCCATCATCCTGCATAGTAATCCTGACTGAGATCCTGAGAATCAAAAACCCTGATTATTGCAGGCTTAGAGCCACTTATCCATGTTTAATCTAGCGGTTGCTCAGTGAAGCAGCAATTTACGATAACAAATTAGGCAAACTTACTTTTGCGCTGTTAAACTGAACAATGTAAGTATGCGGTTGAGAGCCAGGTTGTTTTTTTAAGTTCAACCTTTTTTTATTATGGTCGATACAGGGTGTGGAGAGAGCAGCAAGCGTTGTTTGCTGTATTAGACGGTAATAAAAGAAAAGAATAAACGAGGCAATAATGAAAAAGTTATTGGCATTGTTATTAGTCATGCCCCTATTGGCGAATGCCAGTTTGCGGCAATACAAAGCGGACGTGGAAGAGTCCAATTGGTTCAATGACCAACCCAATCGGCTGCAGTGTACATTGAACCATCGCATTCCGGGATACGGTACGGCGTCTTTTACCAGTATGGCCAGTAAAATTCTGAACATGGAATTTAACCTGGATATGCTGCGCTTGCCTAAGAATTACGGCGTAGCTGCAGTGTACTCAGTGCCGCCAAAATGGATGCCGGGACTGATGCACAAAAATATTGCGGATATGACTATTCGCAAGCAATTCGATGGCGACTTACCCGAGCAAGCCGCTTGGACAATGTTATCTGAGTTGGAGAAGGGCTTTTGGCCCACACTTTATTATCAGGATTGGTACAGCGAATACGATAAGGTGGCAGTGGCGCTAAACGCCAGTAATTTTCACGAGCCCTACGAGCAGTTTGTCAATTGTGTCTCTAATCTGTTGCCCTTTAGCTTCGACGACATTAAATACACAGTGTTAACTTACAAGTTCGGTGGCTCCGAATTGACTAAGGCCTCCAAACGCAAGCTGGATATGATTGGTGCTTATCTGCAAGAAGATCCGGAATTGGAGTTAGTGTTGCTAGATGGTTATACCGATAGTTACGGTGGTAAGTCTAAAAACCAGGAAGTTTCGGTACAACGGGCTGGCGCCATTCGGGATTATTTTGTGGGATTAGGCGTCGACTCTGGGCGAATTGATGTTACTGGTCACGGGGAACGTCGTCATGCTTCCCCCAATAGTACATCCAGCTCACGGGCGAAAAACCGACGGGTCGTGATCCGCATGCAGAAGGTATAGACCTGACATTTCTTGAGAAAGCCGCTATCAAGCGGCTTTTTTTATGCGTAATCGTTGTCCTTGTAGGTCGAACTTTAGTTCGAAGACGGTGTGTGCTTTAACCAAGGCTGTCCACATCGCCGTTTAAATGTTCCCGACATAAACGGCATACATCAAGTCTTTGTAGGTTGAGCTTGAGCACCATGGATGGCGTGAATGCCCGTTTATTTGTAGGTCGAACTTTAGTTCGACGACAGTGTGTGGTTTAACCAACGCTTTCCGACTAAAGTCGAATCTACAAAATCGAAAACAGAGCAACGGCTAACATCAAACCTACTAGTGGAATAACGACAGTCAACGCAGCCACAGGCCAATATGCTTGCTGGTGGGTTTCGCCACAGATGGCGCGAATAGTGGTCACGATATAGCCATTGTGGGGTAGGGTGTCGATGGCACCAGATGAGATAGATACAATGCGATGTAATTGCTCGGGATTCACTCCTTGCTCTAAATAATGCGGCCCAAGCAGTGGCATTGCTATCGCCTGACCTCCAGAAGCTGACCCCGTTAATCCTGCTATTACACTCACGGCCACCGCCGCCCCTACGAGTTCATTGCCGGGTAAGCTGGTCATCACAGATACGGCGCTTTCGAACGCCGGAGTCACTTTTGCCACCGAACCAAAGCCCACTACCGCAGCGGTATTACCAATTGCCAATAGCGCGCCCACCGTGCCCTGATTCACCGCGGAAGAAATATCTTTGAAACGTTTAAAGTTGAGCACCAGCAAGGTGAGCACTCCACCACCAAGCGCCACAATCAGTGCCAGTTGCTGAATGGATTCATGAAAGGCGAATGATAGCCCCAATACCACAAACAAAGGTAAGATGCTGAGCCAAAAGTTTGGTAACTCACGCTGCTCAGTGAGGTCGGGATCGCTTTCCCGGCTTTTAAATCGCTCGCCATTAGCCACGGCGTTTTGGATCATTTTATTCAGCCACCAAAACCCCCAAACTGCCATAAACAAAGACACCACCAGGCTCACTTCCCAGGCGGCAAAAGGGGATGTACCCAGATATTTAATGGGGATCCAGTTTTGGATTTCCGGAGAGCCAGCACTGGTCATGGTAAAGGTCACTGAGCCAAACGCCAACGCCGCCGGAATAAAGCGGCGGGGAAGGTTAGCATCTTTGAATAAGCTCAGCGCCATGGGATACACCGAAAATGCCACCACAAAAACACTGACACCGCCATAGGTTAACACCGCACAAGCCAATACGACTGCAACGACAGCGTGCTTTTTACCCAGTTTGCCAATGATGGTATTGGCAATCGCATCAGCACAACCTGTGTCTTCCATGAACTTGCCAAATAAGGCTCCCAGTAAAAACATAAAAAACCAGGCGGCAACAAAGCCGGAAAAGCCATTCATATAGCTACTGACGAAATTATTGTCTCCCAAAAATACGGGCAAGCCGGAAAACAGTGCCGTGAACAGCGCACATAAGGGAGCGGCAATAAACAAATTAAAACCGCGAATGGTAAGGAAGATCAAAAGGGCAAGGCCACCGAACAGGCCAATGAAACTCATCATGGTAAGACTATTTATTGTTGTTTTTGTTTAGTTTGCGAGATAACGAGAAAAAAATCGAGGGGTCAGAGTCAAATTAAATTGGTCTCAAAGTCTTACTTTTAAATCGTTAACTTGCTTTTCATTTATTTTGACTCTGACCCCTACACGATCAAACGAGTTATATCATTGAGCGTCGAGCAGACTCTCTACATGGCCTCTAAGTGATGTCATACCTGACTCAAGGCCAATAATGATGGCTTCTTCTTTAGACTTGTCGTTGTTCCAAAATGCGTCCAAAGCAAACATGGCTCCTACGCGATTGCCACTACCACAATGCAAAAACACACCATCCTGATGTTCGTTTAACGCCGCGTGAAAGCGTGCCACGTTTTCCTGTGATAAAGCATCTTTGCTATCAATGGGGATATGCAAATAGTTCATACCCAGTTGTTCCACTAGCGCAGCTTCGTCAAAGTCGCTGAACTCACCTTCACCACGGAAATTGATGATGGTTTTAACCCCGCTTTTGGCCAGAGCTTCAAGTTCAGCTTTATCGGGTTGGCCTCCGGTGTAAACCTGATTTGGCAGTTGCTTTAAGTTCTTAATATCAGGCAGCGAATCTGCGCATAGGGCAAACGAAAACAGGCTGAAAGAGATCAGCAGGATGATTTTAGAAAATGGTGTTGCTTTCATAAGAAGGTTCTCATGTCCTGAAACGGTAATTGTAGTTTAGTCGTTAAATCATTATTTACGATATTGGCTGTGCTTTGGTTTTTTGGGTGATGAAAAAGGCTCAAGTATTTTTGCATTTTGGCCGATAGCATAAGCAGAGCAAGTGATTTTAAAAAATAGCAAGGTAACCTAATGAACATAAGCAAAAAAGCAGACCAAGGGCCGTTAGAAGCATTTCGCAAATTCATCTTTTTGAGCTGTAATTCCATTGGCTTTGGCGCCGCCGCCTACCTGATTTTTCTGGCGTTTGTCACGGTACAAACCGGTTCTGCGGGCTATTAAACTAACAGGGTAGCCCCGGCTAATACATAAAATCCAACCAGCCACATCACCGGGGCTTTGATGGACTTCAAAAGCCAGAGCCCCACAATTACCAGCACCATTTCTATCGCCCCATTGACTGCACTGATAAACACTGGTTGATACAGCGCACTAAGTAATAATCCCGTAACGCAGGCATTAATACCCAGCATTGCACCTTGTAATTTTGGGTTGTCAGATAAGGATTGCCAGGATTTCAAAAATCCAATAAGCAATAAAAACCCCGGTAAAAAGATCATCAGGGTGGCAATACTTGCTCCCAATAAAGGTGTTGCAGGTAACCAGTGATAACCTAACCAGGTGGCAAAGGTAAACATGGGACCAGGAATAGCCTGTGCGGCGGCATAGCCCGACAGAAATACATCGTTACTGATAGTATCACTCAACATACTTTGCAACATGGGCAGGACCACGTGTCCACCACCAAACACCAGGCTACCGGCGTGAAAAAAGGTATTTGCCATGGCCAGTTCCGGTGCAATGTGAGCAGCAAACGGTAAACCCAATAGCATTAAGCCAAAGAGCAACAGTGCCAGGGAATTGGGTTTGACGGCAGATGTTGGTTTGTTTTGCGGCGCTGCGCTGGCCTTTAACCAAATCAGACCCACCACAGCACAGATTAACAATAACAACATTTGCAGCATGAGTGATGGTAATAAAATACAGCTCGCAGCAGTAACAGCGAACAGTGTCTGGGCGATTTTGTTTTTACAGAAGCTGTTAAACATACCCAAAGTGGCATCTGCCACCACCACTACTGCCAGTATTTTTAAGCCTTGCACAATGCCATGGTAGACAGGCGAGTCACTTAACACGGCACCAAAGCTGGCCAATAATAAAATGATGATGACCGAGGGTAGGGTAAATGCCACAAAGGCTGCTATACCGCCAGCCAAACCTGCCATGCGATAGCCGATGGCAAAACCCGTTTGGCTTGAGCCAGGGCCTGGCAGGAATTGTGACAACGCGACTATTTGGGCGTAGTCTGCTTCACTTAGCCAGTTGAGTTCATCCACGAAACGCTTTTTGAAATACCCAAGGTGAGCGGCTGGGCCACCGAAACTAATGCAACCCAACAACAGAAATTGTTTAAACACGGTGAAAAGCATATTAGTTTTCCTTGTTTACCTCGAGGTATTGTACAACTGTACCAGTGAAGTCGGTAAATACCCCATCTACTTTGGCAATCTGGAATAGGGCATCCAATAATTCTTGTTCAGAGATCCCTGTTGGCAGTGCATCTGTACGAAAAGTGTATGGATGAACTAACAGTCCAGCGACTTGTGCTCGCTCAGTATAACCGGTAGTAACATATTGATCTTCTTTCAAGCTCAGGATTTGTGGTATCCAGGGACCAATGCCGTCGGCCACTGCTGCGATTTCTGAAAGTCCTTCTGGGGTTTTTAAATACTGGTAATTCGTATCCGATTCACCCCAGTCATTTTCTGCAATAAGTTGTACAAGCTGTGTTTTCAGTCCCAGTTCCCGGCGCAAGCGTTTAGTGTGTTTAAAATCAAAACACTGCACAAATACCTTGGCTTTTTTGTGATTGAGGTTATGTTTATTCAAGCTATTAAGCAGAATTGCGGTAATGTCCTGGCCTTGGTCGAGGTGCCATTGGGGGGCTTTGATTTCGATATACCAACCGACGTTTTTATTCAGTTGACGATTTAGTTGCTGAATAATCTGAATGTGCTCTGCCAGTGTTGCTATCTGAAATCCGGCTTTGCCTCTAAAGCGGTTTTCATACACTTGTTGTTGTTCTGTATTGGTGCGTTCTGTAACTTGCAGGGATTTGAGTTCCGTGAGATTGAAGTCAATGGCGTAATAGCGACCATCCTGGCGTTTTCGGTTCGGGAATTTTTGCGCCACATCGGTAGTGGTATCAATGTGAATATCATGTAATACCATCAGGTACCCATCTTTACTGAGCACCAGGTCTTGTTCTACATAATCTGCACCTTGCATATAAGCCATGACTAAGGCTTCATTGGTGTGCTCTGGCAAGTAACCTGAAGCGCCGCGGTGGGCGATGACCAGAGGCTTTGCCAGTAGGGTAAAGCTACATACAAAGAAAAAAAGTAGCGCAGCAATGGTTTGTTTATTCATGGCTAAGATTTGAGGTGTTTTTCAAGAAAATGGATACATTAGCCTTACCCTACAGTATGCGGATTAACTTTTGATTTCAATCAGCTCAATAGCATAACCGTCGGGGTCCCGCACAAACGCGATAACGGTACTGCCGCCTTTTACCGGGCCGGGCTCGCGGTAAACATCTCCACCTCGCGCTTTGATGGTGTCGCACATGGCGTATATGTCTGTTACGGCAAATGCTACGTGCCCATAGGCATTGCCCATCTCGTAATTGTCTGTATCCCAGTTCCAGGTGAGCTCCAAAACCGCCTGCTCTGACTCATCCCCATAGCCCACAAACGCCAGGGTATAGCGGTATTGCTCGTTATCGCTTTTGCGCAACAGCTTCATGCCCATAACATCTGTATAAAAAGCGATAGATTTGTCCAGGTCGGCAACACGCAGCATGGTGTGCAGCATTCTCATAATAACGGTCCTTTTTTCTATCGAATTATCTAAGGTCCGAATTCTACAATAGTCTCGGCCATTTATTGAAACAATTCCCTCATGAATCATTCGTGACACAGAGCTTTACAATTGATCCGTTGAGTCTGTTTTTGCAGATCACTATGGTTTCACATCTTGAGTTTTATGATGAATAGCTATCTGCTTGTTTTATCTGCCGAAGGATCTCAGTTTAAAAAGGAAACATAATTTCAATGCAACGTTTCACTCTCTTACTTCTCATTTTTTTATGCAGTTCATGTTTGGCCTTTATCGCTATGGCCAACGCGCAAGAGACTGTTTGGGATAAAGCCTATGATGATGAAACCCAAAAGCGTTTTATTCCGGTAGAGCTTTTTACTGGTTCGAACTGGGATGGACAACATGAGCTGACTTTAAAAGAGGTTGATGCTAAAGCTTGTGCAACTGTGAGCGGTAAAAACAGACCATGCGATACTTATCATGTTACCGGACCTTTTAAAACCAAGGTCAATGACACCAAGATTGAATGGGTAGGCAACGAAATACCCTATTATCGCAGAGTATTTGAAACTAAAAATACAGGCCAAGTTGAATCATTTTTTACTATCAATAATAGCAAAGATGGACTGGTAAGGATCTACGACAAACGCAAGCAATGGGGGGCTCGTACTTATGACGGCTTGGGCAGTAAATTCCCTCTGGGGTATTGGAAACAAGGGGAAGTGCGAATATACGGCTCTAAAAGACCAGTCAAAATAGAAATTATTGAGCTTGACGGAGCAGACCATTGCCTGACATTTCGATGGGTAATAGGACAAGGTAAAAAGCGCAATCAGGATAATACTTATACGTTTTGTCCGAAGCGTGGATTTACCAATATTCGACACAACAACGTATCGCAGGAAATGACTTTTCAACACAATGCAATTTTTTCTGAAGGAATTGTTCAAGGGATTATTACTGAAGTCGATTCACGATTTGGAAACTTGAGGACCAACATTCAAGCAAAACTATTGGCAGAAGCGGACATAGCACAAGGGGATTTAGTGTGTGTACGAATACATAAATTTGAAAGCGAAAAATTTGATGCTATTTTACCGTTTGTCGAGGCATTTAACAGCGTTTCACCTAACAAACCTTTGGTCTACCTGAACAGTAGCTCTAGCCTGTCATTAGCTGTAAATAACGCTAATTTTGCCAAGAAATACAATATTGGTTCAGGCGCGCAGTGGCGCATACAAATTCGCAAATGTACCTAAGGTAGTGATTGTTGCACTTTGAAAAACATCAAAAGCGCGTTTAAATTTTATCCAATAACTTTCCAATAATAATAGACATTGGCATGTAATCCCTGTATCGTGGCTGGGCTTTAGATTGTAAATCTTCTCTACTACTGCGCTGTACCCTCTTTAATCTTCTTTTTAATCCAAAGGCTTTTATCGATATACATGCTTTACTAGCCAGATCGTTCTATCGCTTCATCGGTGATTTCACCAAACAAAAAGATTTTTAAAAGGTAATTATTATGTCAAATTCAGTAACAGGTACGGTTAAGTGGTTTAACGAAGAAAAAGGTTTTGGTTTTTTATCACCAAGTGACGGTGGTAAAGACGTTTTTGTTCATTTTCGTTCAATTGCATCGGAAGGCTTCAAAACCTTAGTTGAAGGCCAAAGCGTTACATTTAACGTTGAGCAAGGCCAGAAAGGCCCTCAAGCCAGCAACGTTGTTGTAGGCTAAGCGACACCACTCTATATTAAAGGCCGAATTTTCTTCTCGGCCTTTTGCTCCCCCACAAAGATTCAAATTTATTTTCAATTCTTAGACCTGTTTCCGAAACATTACAGTGTATCCGGGAAACTCCTCTCATAATTCAAGGAAGTTATTTAATGTCATACTATTTTGAAGGGCACCACTATTCTGCCGCCTTACCTATTGCATCGATATCTATCAACAAATGTAATGTGGTATTCACTGACCAAACTCGTCAACAAAAGCTGCGTTTTAGCAATAACCTGCAAAGTCGAAGATTTGTTGAATGGCTGGTAAATCTCACACAATTTGAAAATTAAATAGTGTTTATGGTTAAGGCGATTTGCTGTCCAATAAACCCATTAGTCCTACCATTGAAGCAAATAGTACCGCCGCAACCGGAAAGACTATCCAGGTAACACCCCATTGCATTGTCCAAAGGCTCCAACCCAAATAGATTGCAATAGCAAGGGGCCAGAAGAAGGGGGCAAGTTTCATTGCATGTATTTCACTCTGGCTTAATCCGCGCTTTTTGTCGCCTTCATTCAAGATGTGTTTGTATGCTTCATATTCGCTGGAAGCGGGAATAATGACAGCCAAACCCACCGCCACGATAAACAGCAGTACTGCTAACATAAGAAAAATCAAATCAGCGCGCCCAGAATATATGGCGGTTAATATAAGCGGAGCGGAACTCAAGATAAATAAGGTGATGGCCAGCGATAATCTGTTGTTGTAGCGAGGGGTAAATGAGTGCAGCTTTTCTGTAAACGCACTGTGCACACCATAGGCCAACTCAAACTCGTTATTTTCTATTGGAGCAAGTAGCGCATCATATTGTGTTGTTTTGATGAGTAACCGTATTCCCGCAGCAACCATCAGTAAAATCAAAATCAGACCAATACTGGTAGCAGCATTGACATCCAGACTCACACTTCCGGCCCTCGCTAAAGCTAAGAGGAAAAACATCGGCGCGGCTGAACAAACCAGTAATGCCACTCCTTTCACGATGAGATTCGCTTTTAGTTTATGAAAATCGACATATTGGATTGCCTGTTCCAAATCCACACCGGGTAATGTTGACTCTGAGCTACTGTCCAGATACTCCTCTGTTTCAATTTCATCTTTTAGTAAAAAGTCAGTGGTTACATTAAAAATGTTGGCCATCTGAATAATTTTATTGAGTTCGGGAATGCTTGTTGTGCTCTCCCATTTAGATACAGATTGCCTGGAGACCGCCAATTTCTCTGCGAGTTCTTCTTGCGACCAGCCAAATTTCTTTCTTAGTTTGCTAATTTTTTCTGATAGGAGCATGTTTGTTTCTCGGTTAATCAAATTTCCCACAGATTAGGCAGAGTAGGGGTTGCACACTAGCAATTGGAGTTGGTATTTTGTCAACCAGCAGTTGCATTTCATCAAAAAGCTCTAAAATCAGACAAAATAGTATGCTATTTGAGTATTCCTTAGCAAACAGGCAGTCACTGACATTATTCAATTATGTAAACGGTGGAAGTTACTAAACACGGTGGGATACGACGGTCCTTGTCGTAGTTACTTAGATAGTTTGAAAAAGTATCGCTGCCTACTTTTTCTTTTTACTCTGTGCTTTCAATACTTCGTTGATAAAGCTTTTGCGCCCGTATTGGCGGGTAATGATGCACTTGTCCAACGAGAACCCGCGGGCCGGACAGTACTCCCGTCCGTAATAGATAATCTGTAGATGCAGGTCATTCCATTTTTCTTTCGGGAACAATCGTTTAGCATCGCGCTCGGTTTGCTCAACACTCTTACCGTTAGACAAACCCCAGCGATACATCAAGCGATGAATGTGGGTGTCGACGGGGAAGGCGGGGATGCCAAAGGCTTGTGCCATCACCACGGACGCGGTTTTGTGTCCCACACCGGGCATGGCTTCCAGGGCTTTGAAGTCTGCTGGAACTTGGCCGTTGTGTTGTTTGATGATCATATCTGACAGGTGCCAGATGCCCTTGGATTTCATGGGTGACAGGCCGCAGGGTTTGATGATCTCTTTAATCTCATCAATGCTAAGCATCACCATGTCGTATGGGGTATCGGCTCTGGCAAAGAGTTTTGGTGTGATTTGATTGACTCTTTCATCCGTGCATTGTGCCGACAACAATACCGCCACCAATAACGTGTAAGGGTCTTTGTGATCCAATGGAATTGGCACTTCTGGATAGAGCTCATCAAGGATGGCAACAATGGCCTTTACTTTTTCTTGTTTAGACAGGCTTGTGGTCATGCGTTATTTCTTTAATCTGTGAGAGTTGATCAGGCGTCGCTGGTGACTCGGGCACGGGTCACTTCTTTTTGTGTTTGTGGGCCTTCCACGGCATTCTCAACGCGGTCATTGAGCAGGTTTTTCAGCGCGATGAGAAGCCCCATACCCAAAAAGGCACCGGGCGGTAAAATTGCTAACAGGAAGGGACTGTCGGTGGTGAAGATCTGTAACTTCAGGCTGCGCGCCCATTCACCCAGCAATAAATGCATACCGTCAAACAGGGTGCCATTACCCAACAATTCACGCATGGCGCCCAACAGTACCAACACGATTAAAAAGCCCATCCCCATAATGAAACCGTCGTAGGCGGATTGCTTCAGCGGATTTTTTGACGCGTAGGCTTCCGCGCGGCCAATGATGGCGCAGTTGGTTACGATTAATGGAATAAATATCCCCAGTGCTTGATAGAGGCTATAGGTATAGGCCTGCATCAACAATTCAACGATCGTTACAAAGGTGGCAATAACTAGCACAAACACCGGAATTCGAATTTCATTCGGAACCAGGTTTCGCACTAAGGAAACTGTGCAGTTTGAGCCGATCAATACCAGGGTAGTGGCAATACCTAAGCCGAGGGCGTTCACCACCGAGCTGGTTACGGCTAGTAACGGGCACAATCCCAATAATTGCACTAATGCGGCATTATTTTTCCACAAGCCTTGCCAGGTCAGTTGTTGATATTCAGTCATTGGCGGTGTCCTTTGCGGCGTTGCATTGGTTTGGTAAATCAAATATCGCCTGGTAGTTTTCCTGTACGAAAATGACCGTGTCTTTTACACCGTTCACAATGGCGCGGGGGGTGATAGTGGCACCGGTAAACTGATCGAAGCGACCGCCATCTTTTTTCACTGCCCAATCAGGGCGGCTAACGGCTACTGTGGCTTGGTTATCGAAGGCGAGGATCCAGTCGCTGATACGCAGTTCAATTTTATCTCCCAACCCCGGTGTTTCTTTGTGCTCTAGCACTCTCACACCACCAATCTTGCTGTTATCGACCACGGAAACCAGATACTTGATATTGCCACCATAGCCTTGTTTAGTAACGGCTTCTATCACTAAACCCGATGGTTGTTGATTGAGAAAGCCGCGATAGACTTTATATTCGTCGCCAGCTGGTGAGCTAAGCACGGCGCAGTTTTGAGCAATGTCGTTATCCCAATAGTTTGCTGGAAATACCTCTGTGATGGTTTGCAGGGCTTTGCTTTGCACTTGTCTGGCGATAACCGGGGAAGTGACCCAATGAGTGATGGCAATTAGCATAGTGGTGGCAAGCGTAAAACCACCCAAGATCGCCCCATTTCTGGAAATACCCTTGATCATTTGTTGCTCCCGCTCTTGTGCTGGGCGCTTGATTGCTGGCCGTGACCATAAGTTCTTGGGCGCGTGTAATAGTCTATCACCGGAACACACATATTCATCAGCAATACCGAAAAGGCGATGGCATCTGGATAGCCACCCCAGGTGCGGATGATGTAAACCCAAAGCCCAACCCCAAAACCAAAGATTATTCGTCCTTTGTTACTGGTGGCAGCAGTGACTGGGTCGGTAATAATAAAAAACGCGCCCAACATAGTGCCACCGCTAAATAAATGTAGCAGTGGCGATACATTGGTATCAGGCGAAACAATCCATGCCAGCAGAGCTGGAATGCCCAAACCCGCTAACATACCCACCGGGAGGTGCCAGTTGATCAGGTTAAATTGCAGCAATAAAAAGCCGCCTAGCAGGAAAGCAATATTGATCCAGAACCAACCTTTGCCGAAACCCGCCGCAATGTTTCCTGCGTCGATAAAAAGGGCAGAGCTGGTAATTTCTGGCACCGTGAGGCCCTTGTTTAGCTGATTCTTAATTTCATCCAGCGGGGTGGCCATGGTAAAGCCATCAATGTTGGTTCTAAGCTGCAAGACGCTATAGCCTTCTGTGGTATAGCCGGTAAAGGTGATTGACAGGGCGTCCATCAGGTTATGGCTGATCTGAGACAGTTCCATCACTGGCGCCCAAGCAGTCATTTGTACCGGAAAGGAAATTAACAACACCACATAAGCTGTCATGGCCGGGTTAAACAGATTAAAACCCAATCCACCGTACAACTGTTTGGCGATAGCAATCGCAAAAAAAGCGCCAATGGCTGTCATCCACCAGGGGGCGAATGGCGGAATAGAGATACCAAGTAGCAATGCAGTAACAAGGGCACTGGAATCTTTAATGGCCAGTTCAAAATTCTTTTTACGCAGCTCAAGTATGAGCACTTCGGTAACGACTGCCACAAGGCAGGCGATAAAAATATTGATTAAAGTGCCAAAGCCAAAGAACCAGGTTTGCACCGCGATACCCGGTACCGCAAACAGCATGACCAGCTGCATGATTTCCTGGGTGCTGCGTTTCTGGCGTAAATGTGGAGAACTGGCAAGGAATAATTTCATAACGGGTTAGTTCTCGTCCTCAGTGTTATTTTCAGACTGAGCCTTGGCTGCTTTTTTGGCTTTAGCCCTGGCGATAGCCGCGGCAATTTTATCTTGTTTGGAAGGTTCAGCTGTTGCCATTTCATCCGAAGGCGCATCGTTTTGACTTGGCTCTTCCAGCACAAGCTCTGGTTGTTGCTCTTCAGCTTTCTCAGATGTCGAAGATTGAGTACTGCTTGCTGCATTGTTTTGCATTTTTTTCGCTTTGGCTCGGGCAATAGCAGCAGCAACACGGGCTTTTCTATCCTCTTCCGGATTCACTTCAGCGGCGTCTTTGGGCTCAGTGACTTCTTTGGGCTCAGCGACTTCTTTGGGCTCAGGGCTGACGTCGGTTGTGTCTTTTGCTGGCTCGGTTTGCGAGGTGCTTGGCTGTTCACCTTCAGCGTTTGTGGCCTGGGCTTGTTGCGCTTTTTTGGCTTTGGCTCTGGCAATAGCTGCCGCAACTCTATCTTGCTGACCGGATGGCGCTACGCTGCTTTGTGCGTCCTCTTCCTTGGTTGGCAAAGAAGCAGCCTCTGATTGTTGCTGCGCTTTTTTAGCCTTGGCACGGGCAAGCGCGGCAGCGACGCGATCATTTGCTGTGCCGGCTTCGGGCTTGTCGGGTTGAGTCTCTTTCTTTTTCTGCCGCTCAGCACGGGCTGCCGCACTTTGACGGGCTTTTTCTTCTCGCTCTTGTTTTTCTTTTTCTAAGCGAGCATTGCGGGCTTCAAAGCGTTCTTTAGCTTTGGCGGCTTTCAGTGCCTCATCTTCCTGAATGCGAATTTCTGCTTTAGCACTGCGATAGGAGTGCACCAGCGGAATATTACTGGGGCAGACAAACGCGCAGGCTCCACATTCTATGCAGTCAAACAAATTGAGCTCTTTGGCTTTGTCGTATTCTTTACTTTGCGCGTGCCAGTGCAATTGTTGTGGCAATAGACCCGCTGGGCAAGCATCGGCACAGGCTCCGCAGCGAATACAGGGTAGTTCCTCTCCCGGTGTGGGCATTTCAGTGTCGGCGGGAACTAATAAACAATTAGTGGTTTTTACCACCGGCACCAGGTCCGAATGCAAGGTATAACCCATCATGGGCCCACCCATAATGATACGTTTTTGCGCCTGTTTTTCGGTTATGTAACGGGCTTGCTCAATGGCATGTCCCACCGGAGTGCCGATTGGTAGCCAAGCGTTTTGTGGTCGCTCAATCGCTTCTCCGGTCAGGGTTACTACTCTTTCGATCAAGGGTTTACCACTGAATATCGCATCAGCTATCGCAAAGCAGGTACCGACATTGTGCATAATAATACCAATGTCTACCGGTAAGCCTCTTGATGGCACTTCTTTGCCGGTAAGCACCTGAACAAGCTGTTTTTCGCCGCCAGCGGGATATTTGGTTTCTACCGCACACAATAAATAGTTACTGTTATCCTGAAAGGCGATCTCCATCGCTGCAAACGCTTCAGGTTTGTTGTCCTCGATGGCAATGAGTACTTGCTGTGGCTTTAGAATATGACACAACACATCTATGCCTTGGCGGATTTGCCAGGCGTGTTCGCGCATGAGGCGATCATCTGAGGTAATGTAAGGTTCGCATTCGACACCATTGATGATCAGAAACTCGATGTTTTTGCCTGATGATAACTTGATGTGAGCAGGAAAGCCGGCACCGCCCATTCCGGCTATGCCAGCACTGCAAATTTCTTCTACGAGCGAAACACGAGGCAACGATTGGTAGTCGGAGAGGGGCTTGAGATCGATCCACTCTTCTTGACCATCGGGCTGTAACACAATGGTTTTTTCTTCAATACCGGAAGGGGAGTTGGATACGTGGTCCTCTACTGAAATAATGGTGCCAGACGTGGGTGCATGAATTGGCACCGCAAAGGGGTTCATACTATGGGTTAATTGCTGGCCTTTTAACACCCGCTGATTAATTTCTACTGAGACTCGACCGGCAACACCAACATGCTGTTTGACCGGGATATACAGTTTATCTGCCAAAGGAAGGCGTTCAATCTCTTGCTCATTAGATAGGGATTTTTTACCGGGCGGATTTACGCCGCCAGGAAACTGCCAAAACTGGCCTTTTTTTAGTTTAGCGATGATGTCTGTCAGCATGGCATTATCCCTACTTTACTTCTTTAATAGGGATGGCGTTAAGTTGCCAGCGCCAGTTCTTTTCGGTTTCTTTAACAGGCACCATATCAATGCAGTCTACTGGGCAGGGGGCGACACAGAGATCGCAACCGGTGCACTCATCAACGATAACGGTATGCATCTGGCGCGTTGCACCAACAATAGCATCCACAGGACAGGCCTGAATGCACTTAGTACAGCCGATGCATTCGTCCTCGCGAATATAAGCGACTTTTTTAACGTCTTCTTCGCCGTGGGCGGCGTCCAGCGGTTTCGCTTCAACGCCCATTAATTCCGCAAGTTTTTTAATGGTAGCTTCGCCACCAGGAGGGCATTTATTGATGTCGTCACCGTTGGCGATAGCCTCGGCATAGGGCTTGCAGCCGGGATAACCGCATTGGCCACACTGAGTTTGCGGTAATATCTGGTCGATCTGATCAACGAGTGGATCGCTCTCAACACGAAAGCGAATTGCCGCATAGCCTAATAATGCGCCAAAAAGTAATGCCAGCAGCGTAATCGCAATAAAACTCAAACCGACTCCCTAAGAAAACTTAACCAATCCAGAAAAGCCCATAAAGGCCAGTGACATTAATCCCGCAGTTACCATCGCGATAGCAGCGCCTTTAAATGGCACCGGAACGTCAGCTGCGGCAAGGCGTTCCCGCATGGCAGAAAACAACACCAATACCACTGAAAAGCCGATAGCGGCACCAAAGCCATATAATACTGACTCAACAAAACTGTGTTGCTCTTTAATATTTAACAAGGCGACACCCAATACCGCGCAGTTGGTAGTGATGAGAGGTAAGAAGATACCCAGCAAACGATATAGAGTAGGGCTGGTTTTATTCACCACCATTTCGGTAAATTGCACCACCACCGCAATCACTAAGATAAAGCTGAGGGTGCGCAGGTACGTCAGCCCTAATGGAAACAGGACGTATTGTTCTACCAGGTAGCTGCAAACTGAAGCGAGCGTTAATACAAAAGTCGTCGCCATTGACATACCAATAGCCGTCTCCAGCTTGCTGGAAACGCCCATAAAGGGGCACAAACCGAGAAACTGTACAAGGACGAAATTGTTCACGAGTACCGTGCTTAAAAGCAGCAGCAAAAATTCAGTCATGAGCGCATTTTAAAGATTATAGGGTGAATGGTGAAAAACGGAGTCTATTATCCAGTTTTATGAGCAGATAAACAACTTATGAATCATAAGGTTATTTTTAGTTTTTACTGAAAAGTGCGAAGAAATATGCTGAAGTAAAGAGTGGCTCCCCCTCCCCGACTCGAACGGGGGACCTGCGGATTAACAGTCCGTCGCTCTAACCAACTGAGCTAAGGGGGAACAGATAGACATTTTGTGTCAAATTAAGTGGCTCCCCCTCCCCGACTCGAACGGGGGACCTGCGGATTAACAGTCCGTCGCTCTAACCAACTGAGCTAAGGGGGAACGTAACTTAATTTTTACGTTGCTAAAGAGGCTTAAGTTTGAGGGCATCACAACCCGCCTCGTCACAACGGACGCGAATAATAAAGAGCTGACCGGGAGGTGTCAATATTATTACAAAATTATTTTTTCAATCGCTGATTTATTCGCCTAAGAAGTCGCTATCACTGCGTTTAATCGTAAAAACAGAATGGCTTGTCGGAAAGTACTGAAGTTCTTCGGAAATGTTCTGGTGCGACTGAACCAAAATGAAAAGTCATTCATATTTAGATTGGTATACGACTGTTTTTTGTCACTTATAAGTTGTGGGTTAAACGTATCCCACAGAATACGATTATAAAAATGACAAATTTATGAAAAAAAGATCTATTAAATGATCTGGATACTGATTTTACATACAGTGATTAACAATTTGTTAACGACATTAAGCGCTGCTTAACGTTAGTGTTAACTTACCTTTTTTTTACCACAAAACCTCCAACATCCCGTGTTTATTGGGAAATCCACAGTTATCCACTAAATCTGTGGATAACTATGTGAATTAAATTAGAACACATGCGCGCAGGCCCCAATGTACCGTGTCAAGTTGTTATCTAAAAAAATCTAAAATAAGTGATTAAGTTCAATCAAAACAATAGCTTAAGATTTCGTTAAGAATTGCCACCCCGACTCTGGTTTATTTTTGAACAGCGTTTTTTAGCTTGTGTGTTATTTGTTAAGTCAACAAAAAAAAATTAAAAAAACACACTTTTTTTGCTTGATTTTGTTTTGCAAATGGCTAAGGCATCAAGAAAGATGAAAGCGGTTCCAAAGTCGAAGTGACTGTAATGGCGCCTCGTTGAAACAAATACATAGATATTTATATGACATTTATTTGACAATCGGGTTGGTTTGCTGCGCTTTTTGTACTTTTTTGCTGTTGCACCTGCCAGCCAGTCATTTTTATAATTTATTGCAAAGCAATAATTCGACAAAAAAAAGTTACAAACTAATCTGTAGACGGCGTAGCCTATCCTGAAACCATAAAGTAAACTAAGCGACAATTCTGGCTGAGCAAAGAATAAGACGGTCGTTTAACCGGTCAATATTTGATATCTAAACTAAGCCCCAAACTTCCATTACCAATAAACGAGTAACCATATAGTGTCCAGCGCCTCAAGAGCACCCAATTTATTAGAAGGGAACATTCACTCGACCCTGAAAACGATGACCATACCCGTCGTTTACGGCATGATCTTGCTGATGACCTTTGGACTGGTGGATACTTTTTTCGTCAGCCTGTTAGGGACTGAACAACTGGCAGCTATTAGTTTTACATTTCCTGTTACCTTCACTGTTATCAGTTTGAACATCGGTTTAGGCATAGGTACCTCAGCGACTATTGCCCGCCTGATGGGCGCCGGTGATAAAAGCACGGCTCACGGGGTCGGCACTGGCGCGTTAATACTTTCCTTTATTATGGCTTCTGTATTGGCCGTTGTGGGATTCATTTCAATTGAGCCTATTTTTACCCTGCTGGGGGCATCTGAAGCGGAAATGCCGTATATCAAAGATTACATGTTAGTTTGGTACGGTGCCGGAATCTTTTTGTCGTTGCCCATGGTGGGTAATGCTGTGCTCAGAGCCAATGGTGATACCAAAACACCCAGCATGATTATGGCCTTAGGTGGCGCCATCAATGCCATTCTTGATCCGATCCTTATTTTTGGATGGGGTCCCATTCCTGCTATGGGGATACAAGGTGCTGCCTTGGCCACGCTTATTGCCTGGGCAATAGGGAGCGGGCAAATCATTCATTTGCTGGCCTTTAAACGCAAGTTGATTATGCCAAGAATGTTGAGTTTCTCTGAGCTGAGAGAATACAGCCGGAATATCTTAAAGATTGGTGTGCCAGCTGCCGGGGCAAATATGTTGACGCCCATTGCTAACGGTGTCATGACTGCGATAGTGGCAGGCTACGGCTCGGCTGCAGTGGCTTCTTGGGGAGTAGGGGGGCGAATTGAGTCTATTGCCAGCATCGTGATACTGGCTTTGTCTATGACCTTACCACCATTTATTAGTCAAAATTATGGTGCCTCTAAGATCAATCGGGTAAAAGACGCTTATGTGATTTGCCTTAAGTTTGTTCTGTTTTGGCAGTTTGCGGTTTTCCTTGTAATGTGGTTTTTAGCGCCATTTATTGCACAAGTGTTTGCTCAGGAAAAAGAAGTGGTTAACCTCATTCAATTATTCTTGATGATTGTGCCCATTGGCTACGGCTTACAGGGGATTATCATTCTCACCAATTCTTCTTTTAACGCCATGCACAAGCCTATGAGCGCCCTGTTTTTAAGTGTGATCAGATTGTTTGTTTTCTTCGTACCGATTTCGTGGTTAGGTAGTTTGTTATTTGAACTTAAGGGCATGTTTTGGATGGGCGTTTTTGCGAATTTCCTGACGGCTACCGTGGCCTTTATTTGGTTTAGAAAATTACTTAATGAAGAAATGGATTCAATTACCAGTAACAATACGGGGATAAGTGATACAGCATCATGACCAGGGGATTCGAACTCAAGTCTAAATATCAACCAGCAGGCGATCAACCTCAGGCAATCGACGCATTAGTAGAAGGTTTGGGTTATGGCCTTGCCCATCAAACTTTGTTGGGGGTTACGGGATCAGGCAAAACCTTCACCATGGCCAACATTATTGAAAAAGTGCAGCGCCCCACACTAATCCTGGCCCACAACAAAACGTTGGCTGCGCAGCTCTACGGCGAGATGAAGGAGTTTTTCCCCAATAACGCGGTTGAGTACTTCGTGTCTTATTATGATTACTACCAGCCAGAAGCCTATGTTCCCACCACAGACACCTTTATAGAAAAAGACGCCTCTATTAATGATCACATAGAGCAGATGCGCTTGTCGGCTACCAAAGCTTTGATGGAAAGGCGAGATGTTGTGATTGTCTCCAGTGTCTCCGCTATATATGGTTTGGGCGACCCTGAGTCCTACATGAAAATGCTGCTGCATTTGCGCCAGGGCGATATCATGGATCAGCGAGACATTTTGCGTCGACTGGCTGAACTGCAATACAAGCGCAACGACGTCAACTTTGAACGGGGTACCTTCAGAGTGCGCGGAGATGTTATTGATATTTTCCCCGCAGATTCAGAAAAACAAGGGGTTAGAGTCGAATTGTTCGATGAAGAAATCGAGCGTATTCAATTATTTGATCCCTTAACTGGCACTATCGAAAAACAAGTGGCCAGAGCGACAGTATTTCCCAAAACCCATTACGTTACACCCAGAGAAAAAATTCTGGATGCCATTGAGCGTATTAAGGTCGAGCTTAAAGAAAGACAAGGGCAGCTCAAAGAAGTTAACAAACTGATTGAAGAGCAGCGCATAACGCAGCGCACCCAATTTGATATCGAGATGATGACAGAGTTGGGTTATTGCTCTGGCATTGAGAACTACAGCCGATATTTGTCCGGTAGAGACCCGGGTGAGCCGCCGCCAACATTAATTGATTATTTTCCGGCTGATGGCTTGATGTTCATTGATGAATCTCATGTAACCGTGTCGCAAATCGGTGCTATGTACAAAGGCGACAGGTCCCGAAAAGAAACTCTGGTGGAGTATGGTTTTCGTTTGCCTTCGGCACTGGATAATCGCCCACTCAAATTTGAAGAATTTGAAACCTTAAGCCCGCAAACTATTTATGTTTCCGCGACGCCGGGCAAATACGAGCTGGAGAAATCATCCGGTGATGTGGTAGAGCAGGTGGTCCGGCCCACAGGGTTGGTGGATCCGGAATTAGAGATCCGTCCGGTTGGCACCCAGGTTGATGACTTATTGTCTGAAATTCACAAGCGGGTGAAGGTTAACGAACGCGTGTTAGTGACGACGCTGACAAAACGTATGGCAGAGGATCTTAGTGATTATCTGAACGAGCATCAGGTCAAGGTACGCTATCTGCACTCCGATATTGATACCGTTGAGCGGATGGAAATTATCCGGGATTTGCGCTTAGGAAAATTCGATGTATTGGTGGGGATCAACCTGTTGCGAGAAGGCCTGGATATGCCAGAAGTGAGTTTGGTTGCGATATTAGATGCCGATAAAGAGGGCTTCCTGCGCTCCGACCGCTCATTGATTCAAACCATTGGTCGCGCTGCCCGAAATATTAATGGTAAAGCTATTCTGTACGCTGATTCCATAACCGGCTCTATGCAGCGAGCCATCGACGAAACTAATAGACGCCGCGAAAAACAAGAAGCCTTTAACGAAGAAAATGGCATAACGCCACAACCACTGCACAAACCTGTTACTGATGTGATGGATATGGGCAGCGATGGTGAAGGCACAACCGATGATCTAGCTGCGGAGGCGCCAGGGCAATATAATCTTGATCCTAAGTCACTTATGGCAGAAATTGCGCGACTGGAAAAACAAATGTTTGAGCATGCTCAGAATCTGGAGTTTGAACAAGCAGCCGCGGTTCGAGACCAGGTTGAGGCATTGCGCTCACAAGTGGTTCAGCGCTCATAAACTGGGATTATCCCACTCAAAACAGCCATTTGGGTTAAATAACTCTACACATTTTCACGGATTTGTAGTGCTACTTCACAATTTGAAGCCATCGCTCGGGCAACTTCAGGTTTTGTGAATTAGTATAAAATCAAATACGTTTGGTGTGGCTTTATCTACACCAGTTATAGAAAAAAGTGGTGAGTATCATGTTAAATCGTCTTCAGGAATCCGATATTAAGTTGTTAAGGGTGTTTTTCGCCGTAGCATCGTGTAATGGATTTACCGCAGCGGAGCCAGTGTTACGTATGCAAAGACCTAACATTAGTGCGGCAATCAAAAAGCTGGAAGAAAGATTGGATTTGATTTTGTGCCAACGAGGACGAGGCGGTTTTCAGTTAACCAAAGAAGGGGAAATTGTTTATCAGGAAACCAAGCGCATTTTCAGTGCTTTTGATAACTTTGTGTTTAACCTGAAAAGTTTACACGACGATTACTCTGGCCACATTACTCTGGTGGTGCAATCCTCTCTCTCATCGGGCGTTATGGCTGCTGTAGCAAAAGCGGTGCAAAGCACCATGAAAAAATTCGACGATATTCATGTAAATATTCAGACTCGCCAATATCAGGAAATAGAGCATGTTGCGCTTTCTGGTGAGTGCCACCTTGTATTGTCTTGTTATGATTTAGTAAAGCCTGAATCGGTGAACTTTAACGAGATTAACTCAAGTGTTACCGGCAAGTTGTATTGTGCAAAGAGCCATATCCTTTCGAAAGTAGACAGTTTGAAAGAGGTGGCACTTGAAGACTTCCCGGCGGTAGGGATGTCCGGCCTGTCATCGGGTAATTACGTGCGCGATGGCCAAAGGTTATCAGTTAAAACCTGGTCAGATTGCTGGGAATCCTGCCGCTCGGCCATTATGACGGGAGAGTACATTGGCTTGTTACCTGATTACCTTGTGACCCCGGAAATGCAGGAGTTTATCGTGCCAGTGGCACAGGAGCAGTTTCAGTTTGAACACCAGCTCTATGTACTTAACGGCAAAAACGTGCGGCTCAACCCGGTACTTAAGCACTGCATTAAAGAGTTAACCTGGTTTATCGAGCAATCAGGGCAAGGAGTACCACCTCGACCAAAGCCAAGTCTGGCAGCGGTGAGCTAACAGCTAAACCTGTGCCAGCTTAATATGCCTTTAGAGTGCCTCGCAGCTTCTATGCTCGGGGCACCTAATGCAGCAGTCGCTCATCAAAGCTGCTACATTGACAATACGCCTCCAGAATTTCCTCGATGACTTTACCATCCAGTTTTTGTAAGCCAGATAGTGCTGCCAGAATTAAATCCTGAACATCATAAGGTAAGTGGCTTTGCTCCATAAACAAATGAGCTTTAATTGCCTCGTTTGCTGCAATAAATTTACAAAGTTCCACTGCTTGCGCAGAAATGACTGGATTCATCACCTTCTCCCGTTTGTGTTTTTTTGAACAGGCAGGGTGTTTGGGTTGAGTGCAGTTTAAATTTTTATAGTGTAATAACTATAGTCGATTGTAATGCTGGCATTAAACCAAATCATTCTTATGATTTGGCATTTCTGCTTGTGTAGATATATGTGGGTTTGTGTAGGTCCTGCTTTAGCTGGACAAGGGCGTATGGTTTAACCTCCGCTGTCCGACTCGCCGTTTAAACGTTCCCGACATAAACGGCATTCACTACCTCCCTGTAGCTTAAGTCGAACCTACAATCGAACCTACAGGTCTTGCTTATGGCTTGTCGTCTGCCAGGACGTTTTGTTCCATCGTATCGCAGGGTTTATTGCAGCAGGGGCGGCCTACTACCGTTGCTGGTACACCAACCACGGTGACATGCGGAGGTACATGATCTAATACCACGCTACCGGCACCCACTTTGGAGCCTTGACCTACTTCGATATTACCCAAAATTTTAGCACCAGCGCCAATCATAACACCTTCGCGAATCTTGGGGTGTCGATCACCGGCCACTTTACCTGTACCACCTAAGGTAACCGACTGCAATATCGAAACATTGTCCTCGATTACTGTCGTTTCACCTACTACGATTCCGGTAGCATGGTCAAACATGACTCCTTTACCGATTTTCGCTGCCGGGTGTATGTCTACGCCAAAGGCTTGGCTGTTTCGGCTTTGAATAAACAATGCCAGGTCTTTGCGATTGCGTTGCCACAGATAATGAGCGAGTCGATGCACCTGAATGGCTTGGTAACCTTTAAAGTGAATCAGTACCATCAGGTATGAATGTACCGCCGGGTCTCTGTCATAACAGGCTTTGATATCTTCAATACCTGAAGCAATGATACTCGGGTCGGCTTCGAAGGCATCCATAAAGACGTCGCGTATAGCAAGTGCGGGCATCACTTCATCGGCTAGTTTATTCGACAGAATAAAGCTCAATGCAGACTCAAAGTTGCGGTGATTCAAAATGCAGGCATGCGCATAGCTTGCCAGCAATGGTTCCGAAGTAACTACGTGCAAGGCGTCTTCTTGCAACCTTTGCCAGAAACTTTCTTTAATCATAACGACTTTTTCTAATGTGCTTTGCATCTGCCTGTCCCGACATGTATTGATGAACAATCCATAGATTTATACTCCATGATAACGTATCAGGACCGTAAAATTCTGAATTTTATTCGCTCTGTATAGAATGAATTGCTATTAGTCAGATTCTAGCCTTATCAAAGACAGGCGTATCTAAACAGTTAACTCTCGTATTCTAACGGGTCGGTTACGCCGTTTTCAGCGAAAGCTTCTAGCCTTTCCTGACAGGCGCCACACTTACCACAGGCTTTTTCACGGCCGTTGTAGCAGGTCCAGGTTTGTCTGTAATCCAGTCCCATCTTCAAGCCATCGGTGAGAATATCTATTTTACTGACGGTTAAATAAGGGGAATAAATTTCAACCGGTTCGTAATTGGCGATGGCGCTGACATCATTCATTTTTTGCACAAATTCCGGACGACAATCGGGGTAAATTGCATGATCCCCGGAATGGGCGCCGTAATAAACCTTATCAGCACCAATGGCTACCGCATAACCTACCGCCATGGAAAGTAAGATCATATTGCGGTTGGGCACCACCGTCTGCTTCATACTCTCTTCTTCGTAATGGCCCTCAGGTACTTCGATATCACTGGTGAGGGAGGAGCCACCGATTAACTGGTTGATGGCCGAAATATCGATAACTTTGTGCTCCACACCCAGCTCGGCACACACACCGGCGGCGTAATCCAGCTCTTTTTTGTGTCTTTGTCCATAATCAAAAGACAGGGGAAATACCTGGTACCCATCTTTGATTGCTCGGTGTAATACCGTGAACGAATCCATGCCCCCGGAGTAAATCACTACAACTTTTTGTGTCATTTGCCACAATTCTCTATAATCAGTGCGCTATGACGGCGATTCTAGTGGTTTCTTCAGTAAACGCAATTGCTGTAACTCATCAACCAACAAAAGGCAGCCAGATTGAATTCTCAAATGAATGACTCGCAGCGGATTAACATCACCAATGAAGTGACTACCCAGTATAAGATCAATGAAATCTTTGAATCCATTCAGGGAGAAGGGGCATTTACTGGAGTACCTTCAATTTTTATACGGGTGCAGGGTTGTCCGGTGGGCTGCCCCTGGTGTGACACTAAGCACACATGGGATATTCCCCCTGAAACTGAGCAGAGTCCTTCCGAGGTTATACAAAAATCTAGCGATTCAGATACTTGGTTTCGCGCTACAGCTGAGCAATTGCTCGATATCTTGCGCGAAGAAGGCTATACAGCAAAACATGTGATTCTGACGGGAGGGGAGCCTTGTTTGTACAATTTGGTGCCACTCACTAGTTTGCTGATTGCAAACGGCTACAGTGTGCAGATTGAAACCAGTGGCACCTTTGCTTTGAGAGCGCATCCAGACACTTGGGTTACGGTTTCGCCCAAAATCAACATGAAAGGGGGTTACGAAGTTCGCCGAGAATTGCTCGAAAAGGCGGATGAAATCAAACACCCGATAGCCATGGAAAAGCACATTGAAGAGCTTGATGAATTGTTGGCAGACAAGACCTTAAAAGCAAGCTGTCTTATTTATCTACAACCTATCAGCCAGCAGCAACGAGCAACGGAATTAGCGGTTAAAACTTGTATTGAACGCAACTGGCGTTTGTCCTTGCAAACTCACAAATTTATCGGGATCGAATAGACAAATGGGGCATTAGGCACTAGATATTTATCAAGGCTTATCTTTTGTCTGTCGATAAGCTAATAACAACTATCGGTTTAAGGAAACTCTGTGTCTTCACTTTCCCAACTTTTTTTCGATGACTATGCTCGTGCCTATGAGCAATACGATGCGCAGGCTGTTGCTGACATGTACTTTGTCCCCGCGGTTATCATGAGCGATGAAAGCAAAAATGTGTACACCACGCACGAGGCTATTGCTGAGGTGATTGACGATCTCATGGACCGTTTGCAATCCATTGGTGCTGCTTTGTGCGAGGCAGAAGTGTGCCAAACTATGCGTCTGTCAGAAAACATCATGTTCTCCAATGTGAAATGGACCTTTAAAAATGTGCAGGAGCAAAAGCTGTTTAGCTGTTTTGTTTCTTATACATTGCAATCTGTGGGGGAATCCTTAAAAATCATCGTCTCTGTAATTGACGATGAAGAAAGAGAGCTGGAAAGGCTGCTTTATACCACTACATGACATCACGCCGACTGTTAATATTCGCACTACTGATATTGATTCAACTGCCTGTAGTCGCGGCAACCTGGACTATTTATTATCCGCGACCGGATGATGTAGAAGATAAACGTACAACGTATCCGCTCGCGGTGTTGCGCCTGGCACTAAAGCACACTGGGGTGAACTACAACTTATATCCCAGTCAAAAAGTGTTGTCTCAAGGGCGTTCCATAAAGCAGCTAAAAGCCAATCGCGAAATAAGCCTGGTGTGGAGCATGACGGACAAAGTCAGGGAAGAAGAGCTACTGCCCATTCGCATTCCAATTTACAAAGGACTGATTGGTTGGCGACTATTTCTGGTAAAAGATGAAAATCTGGATGTCTTTAATAGCTTCAACACCATTCAGGAATTGCGTCAGTACACACCTGTACAAGGCCATGACTGGCCGGATACCAAAATTTTGCAATCCAATGGCTTCGAAGTGGTCACTGCCACAGATTATTACGAAATGTTTGATGTTGTTCGTCTTGAACAGGCGGGGTTCTTTCCGCGCTCTATTGTAGAGATCTGGGCGGAAATGGCGGATCCGCAAAAGAGTCAAAACCTGATGGTGGAGCCCCATCTGGCGCTGCGCTATCCCACAGCCACTTACTTTTTCTTTAACAAAAAGAACATTGTCATGAAAAAGTTGGTGGAAACCGGATTGCGTCGAGCTATAGCAGCGGGAGAGTTTGATAAGTTGTTTTTTGCTGAACACAAAGAATACATTGAGCAGGCAAATATTCAGCAGCGTATAGTGTTTGAACTGGACAATCCGGTTTTGCCCGAACAAACACCGGTTAATGACCCAATTTATTGGTATACGGTGGCAGACGCCCAAGGGACTTCTCAGCAACCAGCAGTAGAGCATTGATCCCGTCGCCATTCAGTTTAAAATAGCCCAATTGTTATCAACTTGAGGTAGTTATGGCCTTATCCCTCCAGGAGCAGCTTTTAAAGTCAGGTCTGGCTGACAAAAAAAGCGCAAAAAAAATCCAAAACGAAAAACGCAAAAAAGACAAAATTCGGCGCAAGAGTAAAATTGTCGAAACCGACGAAGTTAAAGCCTCGGTAAAAGCACAGCAAGAGGCCAAAAAGCAAAAAGACATGGCGCTGAATGCTGAAGCGAAAAAAGAAGCTGAGAAAAAGCAAGTTGCAGCGCAGATCATTCAAATGATCGACATGAACCAGCAACCGGTTAATAACGGCGATATCAAATTTCAATTTACCCATGATAATGTCATTAAACAGCTATTGGTGAATGAAAAAACGCGAAGTCATCTGCAAGGCAATAAGTTAGTGATTGTCACTCATAAAGAGGGCTACGCCATCATTCCTATTCAGGTAGCCGATAAAATTGCAGAGCGAGATGCCAGCTGCATCTTGTACCGGGCAGATCAGCAAGGCGAGGTGGAGCTTTCGGAAGAAGAGCAAGATTGGTACGCGGATTACGAAATCCCTGACGATCTGGTGTGGTAACCAGATCGTTCATTCCTGAAACTGTCTTTTACCCATAGGATGAACCGCAGGTAGATCTGCCAGTCAGCATGACAATTCCTGCCGTTCATCACATTTTTTTAGGGTTTTGGACGGTTTTTTGTATAAGCTGGTGCAAAAATGACTCGGAATTGTCTTTATGTACCATTTAATTATTTTTCTTTTTTGCTTCTCACTTGTTGCCTGCGGAGGCGGCTCGTCTGATTCACCGAGCGTCACGGTACCTCCCGTTAACAATAGCCCAGGCTATCAACCGGTTTCTTCTGAAATAAACCATGCGACTCCCGCCGAAGTAGGCATTGATGAGGCAGTGATATCGGGCGTATACACGCAGGCGGCCTCACAAAATGGCCTGCGCAGTTTGTTGGTGCTAAAAGATGGTCAGTTAGTGGCAGAGCAATATTTCAATGGCCACACGGCACAGCAACTGCAACATGTGCGCTCAGTCACTAAAACCGTGACTGCGCTGTTAACTGGCATAGCCATTGATGAAGGACTGCTATCCATGCAAGCCACGCTTGGAGAGTATTTCAGCGCTGATTACAACTTTGCTGACGCAGGGGCCCAGTCCGTTACCGTCGAACAATTACTCACTATGACCAGCGGTTATGACTGGGACGAGAGCGGGGCGACACTTTATGTGGAATGGGCCCAGTCCGATGAGCCAGTGGAGTTTTTGTTGTCGCGAAACCTCACCAGCAACCCCGGTGAGACCTTTACCTACAACTCGGCAGCGGTGCACCTGTTGGGAGCGATAATCAGTACAGTTTCAGAAACCTCATTACAGCAGTTCGCCCAAAGTCGTCTTTTTCAACCATTGGGTATCAGCGCCATTCGTTGGGAGATATTGGCTGATGGACGCCACAACGGCAGTGCGGGTTTAGAGTTACGGCCAATTGATCAGGCCAAACTGGGCTTACTTATTCAAAACAATGGCTTATACACAGCGCCAGATGGTTCTGCTGCGCAGATTGTGCCTGAGGCTTGGGTTACTGCTTTAAAGAAGGAGCAGGTGGCTCTCACAGGCAGTTATAGTGCCCTTAATTATCGTGGTTATGGCTATTTGAACTGGCTAGGAGAAAGCGCTGTACTATTCGACTCAGCGGCAAACTATGAGCTTGCCTGGGGTTGGGGCGGACAGTTTATTCTAACTCACCCGGCATCAGATCTGATACTGGTAACCAATAGTGATTGGTCAGTTGGAGCGACTCAGGCAAGTCAACAACAGCAGGCAATGTTGGCGATTTTGATTGATGGTTTGCTCAATGTCACGGCTAATTAATAGCCATTAAAACTGTACTTTGGTACAGGTTACAGTGCGTATTTTTGTGTCTATGATTAATTTACTCGCTAAGGGGATTCAGTGAATTTCTCAGGCGAGCCGGGTGCAAAGGAATGACACCTTTGCCTGAATTAATTTTGAAAAGGAAATCAATATGCGTACTTTAAATAAAACAGAAGCTGAGTTAGTAACAGGTGGTGTAACCGGTGATTGTACTGGTGACACCAAAGACGGAGCGAGCGGCCCACTTCCGGGTGAAACGCTGCTCGAGTATTACCAGCGCACTCAGGCCGAGCAAAATGAAGGTGGTTATTAAGCCTGTCCAGTGGCCGTTCTAACCTGAACGGCCCTAAATTTTCAGGTGAAAACATCGACTTAACACCTTTTTTAATTCATCTCTTTTTCTCCTGCTTACATTCAGATACAAGTGGATAACCTTGGTTACAGACAAATAGTGCAAATTGTTGGAATAATTTAGTTACCTTAAGCGTTGCAGAGATAGGTAAATGCAGATGTCTGTAAAATTTGTCCTCAATTTTTTTTTAACCACTCAAACTAAAGGAATAGCCCTTATGTCACGTATGTATAGTAAATTGGTTATGGCTGGCGTCGTTGCCTTGACATTGGCCGCTTGCGCAAATACCCAAGACTCTGATGCCAAACAATTAACTGTTGGCCTGGTACAAAAGGAAATTAAGCCTGGTGTGTCTTCAGTAAAGGTAGCACAAACTTTGGGAAGCCCTAATATTGTCAAAAAATCCCCGGACACCAATGGCGAAGTGTGGATCTATGACAAGATTTCTCAAACCCAGAGTGCCAGTAGTTTGGGTATTAATATCCTGGGTGCAGGTTCTGACGTTGCTGCGCTGGTGGGAGGTTCTTCCAGCCAAAGCGAAAGTAGCAGTCGCAGTTTGACCGTCATTATTAAACTCAATGAGCAAGACAATGTTTCTGAGGTGTCTTACTTCCGCAGTGCTTACTAATTAAAGTGAGCCTGATATGAAAATGACTAAACCAATATTAATGGCCGTCTTGATGACGTTACTAGCGGGCTGTGCAAGTTCAGTAAAGCCGCCGTCTCTGGCTTTACGTGAATATCAAACCCGTACCTATGAGCAAAAATCCGACAAGGAAATCTTTCATGCAGTATTGAATACGCTGCAGGATGATGGATTTGTTATCGACGTGGCTGATATCGAGTCTGGACTGGTGAAAGGCAATGTTAGCGGTACTAAAATGAATGCCCGCGAAACACTGCAAAAAACCGCGTTTACTGTTTTAACTTACGGCGTATTTTTACTGTTTACCGATGGCAATATTGATGATTTGGAAACGGTGAGTGCAACGATTACCATATCGCCCTACGGCGAGAGTATGAAGGTGCGAACCAGTTTTGTGTATCGCCGGGATAACCCTGATGGTGAAACCGTTGAACACAAACAGATCACTGACCAGGAGGTTTATCAGAAATTCTTTAGCTCCATCGAAAAATCCATTTTTTACGATGAGGCGCTTAAGCCCGCTGCCTGAAATAGATATACTGAGTGCTTTGATAAAGCACTCATATACCAATTCCAGTAAATGTTTATTGGAATTGGTATTAATTTTCCAGTTGTTGTAAAAACTTCAATACCTCCACTGAAGCGGCCTCAACTTTTTCAATTTCTGCCAGGGCCTGTTCAACATTACCCATATTGTAATAATCGACGGCTAGTTTGCCGTGCCTGTGCACAACTTTATGTGGTTCGTTTAAGCGATGAAAAGCAGGATGAGATTTGAGCTGTGCATCGGACACCGCGTCATACCATTTCCCTAAGCGACAACTGTGATGATCCGCCAGCTCTTTAGAGTTAAGACCTTCTTTGCCTGCAATCATGCTTGCCAGGCGCTTTTTCCATATGATGTGATCTGATTGAGCGAGTTTGATGACTTTATTCGGTAATTCTTTTTCCGCGATATTGAGAATATGTTGATTGATTTTATCTTGAATTCGGTCAATGGCATCCACCACCTGATCTGTGTTATCGACACTATCTGAAGCATTCGAGGCAATAGTACTTATTCCTTCAGCAACACTTTGAGATGCCTGCATCTGCTCAGCTATGGAGTTAGAGATATGGTTCATATTGTTGGAAACCGTTTCAGATTCAGCGAGCATTTGTTGCATTTGGTTATGTACCCGGTCAATTGCGTCGCTGCCTTCTTTTACCGAGTCGGTACTTTCTTTCAGTGAAGATGAAACCTCTGTGATCTCCTCTTCAAAATTAGTCACCAGAGTATTGATTTGTTTGGTAGCCGTGCTGGATCGGTTCGACAGGGAGCGCATTTCTGTTGCCACCACCGCAAAGCCTTTGCCGTGTTCACCCGCTCTGGCTGCTTCCACTGATGCGTTTAACGACAATAAATTGGTTTGAAAAGCGATCCCCCTGATTTCATCGGCAATTTCTTTTACTTCTTTGGAAAACTCGAAAAAACGCGTGAGCTTTTCCACATTAGCAGTGACAGAGCTCTGTATTTTGTCAAACGCTACCAACGCCTCTTGTAACTGCTTAGTGGCTTGTTGCGCCATATTCAAGTTTTTACTGGTACTGTCATTAACTTCGCGGCTATTGTCACGAACGCTTTCCACTGAAGATTGCATTTGCTCTGCTGCTGAGGCAATACTTTGACTAAAATCTTCTACCTGCTTTAGGTTGTAGAGTAGGTGCGCAGCACTGATGGAGGTTTCATTGGTGTTGATGGACAAGCCAACGGTATTGTCCATATCCTGACTGGCCTCTTCTGCCAATTCTCGGGCTAATTCTCTTAATTCTTTGGCGAGTTCCGACTCACTTTGGCACTGTGCTTCATAAATACCTGCCCTTAACTCTCGGACATAAGCAAGCAGTTGTGCCTGTTCCTGTTCAACATCGAAGCTATCATCAGTTTCAATGTCCTGCTCAGAGTGTTCTTCTTCAAATCTCATTATTGCCTTGCTTTAAGTTGGTTGACATAAAGTACTGTTTGATAAATATAGATTATCTTAATAAATATACGAGCTCGCCCGGTAAGTCCGAGTATTTGTTCATTGCATGGCTGTTCTATTTGATATCAGTTGCACGTAAAAAATTAGCCTAAAAGGTGGAATTTTCAAAATTTGTGCTATGGTTCTTAGGTTAAATTATTTCTTAGTCTGTTTGAGGTCGCCGAATGGCAGCTAATTCAGCACATTTTTATCGATACAAGGAGAATGGATATGGCAGGTGAAGAAACCCCAGCAAGTGGCTCTACGGGTAATCAAGGTAGCGGCGACAATCCTCAGAACTGGTCTATTGTCAGTGATGCAGAAAGTCGCGCGAAATCGTTAACCTTATCGCAATCAAAAGAAATCCCGGCTACTAAAGAATTTGCTATTAATGCCACGGGTAATTTATTTGTTGCCACAACGCTCAATGGCGGAAGTGCCGAAGGCGCTGCAATTTCACAAGAGGCTTCCGACGCCTTTGGTCAAGTGAGCGTGTTTTTTGCAGCCATGACTAAGGCCATGAGCGAGAACAACAATACTTTGTATGAAATTGACGCCATCGATAAAATTGTGTCCCGCTCGGGCTTGTTTGTGAAGGTCACTGAAAGCGACGTTAAATTTACCAGTAAGTCGTGGGGCGTCACTTTCGGAAGTGAATTGATCACGGCACTATTGGGCTTCAGCGGCGGTCTTGCCGCAGTAGGTAACTCTCTTATGCAAATGCTAGGGGATATCGGTAAAAGCGGGCAAAGTATTACGGTATCAAACGCCAGCAGCAGCACTAAGACCCAAGTGGGTACCATCATCTTTGTTTGTGAATACTTGCTGGGTGCGGTTTCAATTACACCTATAGTATTGAGTATGGATGCCAAGCAAGCTTCGGATACTTTTAAGGCCGGGCCTTGTTTCAAAGCACAAAGTAAAAGCTATACGCTGAATATCCAGAAAACCACCTACTTATTTGTGCCGCCAGCGTTTATTCCGGAAGCGAAAAACTTGAATGAAGCGATGGATAATCCGGACTTTAATGACTTGGTGAATACCTTGAAGTCGAGTTTGACAGAGCAAACTTCATAACCCGGTTGTTATACCCAAACCACCTCAAGATGCCTGCTTCAGAGCTATCACAGCGCTTTCAATACAAGGCGCACTTGAGAAGGAATGTCGGCTACCTTTCAATCAAGTGCAACACAGTAATGGAAGCGCTGTGAAGCTCCCGAAGGGCGGGGTCTAAAAGCATTTATGCGGCGTTAAATTGTATCGACGTGAGAACAACCATGCCATCTCCAATTTATCTTGCCTAAATCCTTTTATTCTCCCGCTGAAGTCGAGTATCTTGAGGTAGTTTGGGTATACATTTAATTTTCAGCTTATAACAATAAGGTTTTTATGTTCTCGAGCATATTTCGGTGGTTTAAACGACGCAAAATGTCGCCACCGAAGGTTCATCAGGCGTCTGTCTATCAGCCCCTGCCCAAATATTACATGTTCAATGAAACAGGTAATATTATGCTGTGCACCTCCGAAAAAAATATTAGTGGTTTCGATGAAGACATCAAAAATAGCTTTATCGACGTTACCGTGTTTTTTTCGGCGATGTCTAAAGCCATTCATACCACTAAAAACCCGCTCACCGACAAACCTTACTCACTGTACAATTATCAGGCGGTAAAGAATATTTTGTTATCTTCGGGCATGTTTGTTGAAGTGAATGTCGAAGAGGGTACGTTCAGTAGTGAAAAAGTGGGGGAATCGTTAGGTAAACAGTTTTTACAACACGCCCTGAATCGTCACTTTGGTGATGTACACCTGCCATTTTCCCGCGCCATGTTTAATGGCATGCGCTATCAACAACAGTTGGGGAAAAAGGCCAATATCGATGCTAACAGCAACGATGGCTTGTACTTTCGCGGTGGCAGTATCTTTTTTATCTGTGAAATCCTGATGGGCATTCCGCAAACCACAGCGGTATTGCTGAGTATCGAACCCAACAGCGCCAAAAATGCCAAAGCCTTAGACAAAGGCAAAAACGAAGTAGAGAATATGTTCGACTTAGGAAGCCAGCAAGAAGAACCTGAAGAAAGCCTGGGGATTGCCCGTTCATGGACCTTCAAAAAACGCTCTTATTTGTTTATCCCTCCACAATTTTTAGCCAAAAACTCCGCCTATCTGGCCAAAGGTGATTCCGCCGAAATGGATACGCTGGTGGAGAGGTTCAGAGAGAGTTTGCCTCAGAAAGATGAATAGCAGGTGTAGCGCTTACACCTTGTTAGAAGCTAATCTTTTCCTCGGAACTATTTCCGTGTATCACTTATCGAAGGATACCTATTTTAAGTGAGTGCGTAACTTTCAAACCAGTTTTTTGATGTTACTTCTTCGAAGGGGAGATCCCCTTCAACCCCCTTTTGGCCCGGACGCGAGACAACATAAGCTAGTCGGTCGCGCTTAAGCACCATGGATGGCGTGAATATCTTTTTTGCAGGGCGTGAATAAAAGATCAGTTCGACAACGCTGCGAGATTCAACCATCTGTGTCCGAGTAAACTCGAACCTACAAACATCCCTGTTGCCAATTTTCAGGTTTTTCCTGCTCTTTCAGCTTATCTCGCGAAAGGGCCAGAGATATCCGAAATTCGAACTAACGTTGGGTTCTAACCTTTTTGCTGATGTCCTATTGGTGAGGGTTAAAGGGCCTCTTTGTGCCAAAAGCGGTCATCAAAAAATTTGGTAATTGACCAATTCAAACGAGCGTTTGCTCCCATATTCAGAAAAACGACCCAATGGGTTGTTTCTGTCCTCATACCAGATATTAAGAACTCTCTACCCACCATGAGCGGCTTCACTTGGGTAAATTTGTTATGACTGGCACAAAGTATATAATCGACCCAAGTTAAAGTAGAAAAACGCGCAATTTGCGCACTATTCAATTGTTATACGCTAATCGAAACTAAGACTCATGAATATTGAAAACATTGATTTCGAAACAGAGAGTTTGGAAAAAAGTGATGTTGAAATCGACAGACGATTTGCAAAGGATGTTCGTATAAACGTTGGTCACTTGTTTGAAAAAGCCAAAATGTACCTCATTCCTGAATTGAACACCTCTTCTTCTATATATAAAAAAGAGCCTATTCTAAACGGTGTCAGTGCAACAGGCTCATACGGAACAAGGTATGAAGTGATTCTGCAAATGTATTTTCCTGAGCAAGAAAATTATTTTTGGTGGGTAAAGTTTTTAACTCCGGCCTCTGAGCAAAATATAAAAATGTTTGGGTTTAAATACCAACCAATACAATTGGGAAGAGATCTTGAGTAAAACGCGTATAACAAACCAATCAAGTCGGGACGCCTAACAGTTGGCTGTGTTCCACTTCGTTTCACATTTTAGCCAACTATTAGTCGCCGCTTATTGGGGCAGTTAAGTTCGGTCAGTAGTTTAATTAAACCATAGAGAGGAAAGCAAAATGACAGATATTGATATAGGAATTAATACGGAGGATAGAGTGAAGATCGCTGAAGGTCTCAAACGCCTTTTAGCCGACTCATATACTTTATATTTACAAACACATAATTTTCATTGGAACGTGACTGGCCCTCAATTCCGTGAGCTACATTTGATGTTTGAAGAGCACTACACTGAGCTGGCTATTGCTGTTGATGATATAGCGGAACGTATACGTACTCTAGATGTGGCCGCTCCGGGAACATACAAAGAGTTTTCAAAACTTAGTTCTATTGAAGAAGTTGAAGGAGTTCCAAGTTCGGAAGAAATGGTTGATTTACTGACTAAAGGGCATGAGCAAGTAGTTAAGACCTCTAGAGATGTATTAAAACTTGCGCAATCTGCAGATGACGAGTCAACTGCAGCATTGGTCTCTGATCGTATGCGCATACATGAAAAAACATCATGGATGCTGAGAGCTACGAGAAAGTAGTTTGGTGATTCAGAACTTAACAAGTCAAAGCACTCGGACGCAGCAAAGCTGCGCCGGTGTTTGAGGCGTTAATGACTGTCCGCTTTGGTGTGTTATCAGTCAATCATCTATTGCAGAGTGACTGCTCTCTTTCTTACCAAAGCATTCACTATGTCTAAACTAGAGCTTTAGATACTAATAATATTTAAGTTACCACCTGTTTCTAATTCGAAGTCCATACGTATCCTGCCCATGCGCGAGATAAGCTGAAAGGGCAGATCAAGATGTTGTCTCAGGCAATGCATGTAGGTTCATTTTGAGCTGCAGGATGCAGTGAATGCCGTTTATTTCGGGGTCAATTAAACGGACAAAGGTGGTTTAATCTCACATCTTTGTCGAACTAAAGACCCAGTGTCCCCCATAACTATTTGAAATTTTGCCAGTGTGCTAACGAAGTCTGATGTTGTCGCTTCGCATGGAAGTGAATAAACCACCCCATTTCCCCTCATGAAGCGCCATTGAAAAACGCTAAACAAGTTGTCGGTGATTTTCAGGGATGAAAATCAAGTCACGCCTAAGCATGGACGCGCATCGTGACGACGGAAACTTGCAGTTTTTCAATGGATTAAGCGTAGTGCGGGGAGCCTTTTTCTTTCGCATACGGTTTCTTTTTGGCAAAAAGACAAATTCATCGGGAATGAATTTGGACAGCTTTAGCTGTCTTCAGGGAAATACAGGGATGTATTTCACAAATGGTATGTGAGCCAAAGGGATTTGGTTCAGAAAAGCCATGGATGGCGTCTGTCAGGTTAGGTTACATTGAAGTCAAAAAGATAAAGCTATTCTCAAGAATAAATGTCGAGTTGATCAAAAAAGCCCGCCTTGTTTTGTGGGCATCAACAGGGCGGGCTTTGTCATGCTTATTTAGCAATAAACTACTACTGCTTGCCGTGCACATCCTTCATGGAACGACCTGAAGGGTCAGCCATATTCTGGAAACTTTCATCCCAGGCTAGCGCTTCTACGGTGCTACAGGCGATGGATTTACCACCCGGTACACATTTCGCGGCACTTTCCTGTGGGAAGTACTCTTCAAAGATAGTGCGGTAAAAATAGCCTTCTTTGGTATCCGGCGTATTGTGTGGGAAGCGGAAGGCAGCAGTGCTCATTTGCTGATCCGTCACGGCCTGGTCCACATAATCTTTGATGGAGTCAATCCAGCTATAGCCTACGCCATCACCGAATTGCTCTTTCTGACGCCACAAGATTTCTGAAGGCAAGTATTCGCCGTTGTCGAAAGCTTTACGCAGTATCCACTTCTCCATGCGCTCTTTAGAGCACATTTTATCTTGCGGGTTTAAGCGCATCGCCACATCCATAAATTCTTTATCCAGGAAGGGCACGCGTGCTTCCACACCCCAAGAAGAAGTGGCTTTGTTAGCACGAGCACAGTCAAACATGTGCAGGCGCTGCAGTTTACGCACGGTTTCTTCGTGTAACTCTTTGGCATTAGGCGCTTTGTGGAAGTACAGGTAACCACCGAAGATTTCATCGGAACCTTCGCCTGACAGCACCATCTTAATGCCCATCGCTTTGATCTTGCGGCTCATCAAGTACATGGGCGTTGAGGCCCTGATAGTGGTGGTATCGTAGGTTTCCAGGAAATAAATCACGTCACGGATGGCATCCAGACCTTCCTGAATCGTAAAGTGAATTTCGTGGTGCACCGTACCAATCATGTCTGCCACTTTTTGCGCGGCTTGTAAATCGGGTGCGCCTTCAAGGCCCACAGCAAAGGAGTGCAGTCGAGGCCACCAGGCTTGAGACTTATCTTCATCTTCCACTCGATTGGCTACAAATTGTGCCGCTACAGCGGAAACCAAGGAAGAGTCAAGACCACCGGACAATAACACGGCGTAGGGTACGTCCGACATCATGTGGCTTTTTACCGCTTTTTCAAAAGCGGCTTTTAGCTCGTCCAGGTTGCTTTCGTTGTTTTCAACCGCGGCATATTCCATCCAGTCACGTTGATAATATTCCACCATTTCACCGGTTTTGCTCCAGAAGTAATGACCCGGAGGGAACTCATTGACGGTTTTACACACCGGCACCAGCGCTTTCATTTCTGAAGCCACGTAGAAGTTACCGTGCTCGTCGTGGCCAGTGTACAGTGGGATGATACCCATGTGGTCACGGGCAATCAGGTAAGCGTCTTGAGTTTCATCGTACAGTACAAAGGCGAACATGCCTTTCAAATCGTCGATAAACTCCACACCTTTTTGCTCATACAAAGGCAAAATGACTTCACAGTCGGATTTAGTACGAAAATCGTAAGGCGTGACTAAATTATTTGCTAACTCTTTGTGATTATAGATTTCACCATTTACTGCCAGTACTTTATTTTCATCACGGCTCACAAGTGGCTGGGCACCAGTATCTACATCAACAATCGCCAAACGTTCATGACACAAAATGGCATTATTATTATTCCAGATACCTGACCAGTCCGGGCCGCGATGACGCAACAATTTTGACAAATCCAGGGCTTGCGTCCTGAGTTCTGACACATCGGTTTTAATGTCCAAAATACCGAATATACCGCACATACTTAGGTTTCTCTCTGTTTTGGTGAATCTAAAAAATGGCACTGCCGTGAAGTTGGGAACGGGATAAAAATACGAAGGGAAAAATAACGAATTTTTGCGTCTGAGACCTCGTTCATAACAGCGCGCTACGCCTTGAATTTGCCAGTCTCAACAGAAATTGCAAGCGAAAACTGTAATTTTTTTACAATAGCTTATTACGTAATCAGTAGTTGAAATAAAAAGGGCGTTTAAAAACGCCCTTTAATCTTATTTTAGGATATCTATCCTCAAGGTCTTTGGAATTCGCTGGTTTTACTCCACTGCGGCCAGTTATCGCTATTGGCAATGTCGTAACCGATTTCGAAGTACATTTGCGAGTCTTCCACCATACCGCCGAAGTTCCATGACTCACGGTATTGGTCACACACCTGGTGGTAGCAGCCGGTTTGAATCACGGACATCTTCTTGCGATAGGCTGCAACCTCATCATTAAGCGGCGTTGAACCCCCTTTCGCATACAAGGCCGGAACGCCTTTTTTGGCCAAGCTGAAGTGATCAGAACGGTAGTAAATCCCCGCAGCTGGTCGACTTTCCTGCACTAATACGCGGTTGGTGCGCTTGGCGGCTTTTTCCAGGTAAGTTTCCAGTTCAGATTTACCCATGCCAACCACTTCGACGTCTTTGGTGGGGCCCATGATGTTCATGGCATCAATATTCAGGTTCGCCACGGTTTTTTCCAGCGGATAAACCGGATATTCAGCGTAGTATTTAGAGCCTAAAAGCCCTTGCTCTTCCGCTGTGACAAATAAGAAACTGAGTGAACGTTCAGGGCGAGTTTCCAATTGAGCAAACGCTTTAGCGATAGCAATTAGTGCAGCACTGCCGGTGGCGTTGTCGTGAGCACCGTTGTAAATGTTGTCGCCTTCTTTGCTTGGATCTTTACCTAAATGATCCCAGTGCGCCGTGTAGATGATGTGCTCATCGGGACGCTTGCTACCGGGCAGGGTGGCCATAAAGTTGTAGCTGGTGGATTTTTGCATGGTGCTTTTGATAGTCACAGAGGCTTTGCTGCCCATCGCCTTAGCATAAGACCCTTGCTGTGCCTTTTTCTTTTCTTCCATGTAATCGAGGCCAGCTTTGCTGAATACTTGTTTGGCGGCATCTACCGACAACCAGCCTTCAACTTTTACCCGGCTTTGGTTGCCATCTTCGGTCACCAAGCCATATTGAGGGCCACTCCAGCTGTTGGCCACTACAGACCAACCGTAAGAGGCAGGCTCCGTTTCATGCACAATCAATGCGCCTGCCGCGCCCTGGCGGCTGGCTTCTTCGTATTTGTATGTCCAGCGACCGTAATAGGTCATGGTTTTGCCCTGAAACTTGCCGCTATCTGGGTTTTCGAAACCAGGATCATTTACCAGAATAACAACCGTTTTGCCTTTTACATCCAGGCCTTCGTAATCGTTCCAATCGTACTCCGGAGCGTTAACACCGTAGCCGACAAACACCAGCTCTGAATCTTTCAATTCCACCAGTTCCGATTCGCGGCTGGTACCTGCCACCATATTGACCTTGTATTCAAACTTATCACCTGCGATGTCCAGGGTCATATTCGGATCAGCTTCAATTTTTACCAGCTCAACTGGTTGCAGATAACTACCGTCAACGCCTGGGGTATAACCCATCGCATCGAACTGACGCGTAAGGTACTCAAGGGTGTAAGCTTCACCTATGGTGGTGGGTTGGCGTCCTTCAAACTTATCAGATGCCAGGGTTTTAACGTGGGAACGCAAGTCTTTCTCGTTGATGCCTTGCAACGCTTGCTCAAAAGTATCCGCCACAGCATAGCTGCTAACCAGCCCTGCCAGGGTGATACCATAAAGGGATTTTCGCATTGTCATTCTCTTGTATAATAGGGTTTCTGTCGGGAAGCTGCATATCAGCTTTTTGCTTGTATACTGCAATTTTCCGCCACTAAGCTTATTCAAAATCTCATCTTTATCAACCGGAACTTGGTTTGCAACACTCTCCAAAGCGCTTTAAAACTCCTAAAAATTGGTACACTGACTGGCTTTCTTGCCCTTATTTTACTCATATCGAAACCCTGTTTGATTTGCATGGATTTGTTGATTTCCCTACGACAAAGACTCTGAACCAGTGGTTACAAGAGCGCAGCATTAGTGATATTGAATTTGTCTGCGATGAAGCGATTCAAGCCGGAGAGTACGCTGAGCAGACAGCCGGCCTTTATTACGAAGAAATAATCGCGCGCTGTAATTTCGTTCCCACCCGAAAAAACAACTGGCACGACTTATTCAATGCCCTGATCTGGCTGTTGTTCCCCAAATCTAAAAAAGCTTTAAATCAGCTGCATATGGCTGAGATAAAAGAGCATGGTCTTAATCCCAGAACGCCGGTGCGCAATCGGGTGACGCATTTTGATGAATGTGGTGGAGTGCTAGTATTTACTGATGATGCGCATCTTAAGGCTTTGCAAGAGCATCGCTGGGTTGAAGCATTTGTTGCTCGCAAAAGTCATTGGCAACACAGCACACAGCTGTTTATGTTTGGTCATGCCAACTATGAAATGTTATTGGACCCGTATCTTGGGCTGACTGGCAAATATGTGGCGATCAAAGCTGAGCCGGATTTTTATCAATTACCGCTATTGCAACAATTCGCCTGGCTGGATATAAAATTATTGGAGTTAATTGGGCAAGGGGCGTTATTTGAACAAAAAGGCATGCTCAAACCCTTACCGCTTTTGGGGATCCCCGGTTGGGATGCGGCCAATGAAGATCCTGAGTATTACGCCAATCAGGATTACTTCAGGCCGCTACGCAAGACCGTTAAATAATCAGGAAGAACGCCCAAACACCCCAGATAATGGCAAAAGGCGCAACGGCAATAATGGTACATTGACGGCTGCTGAGTTTGGTCCATTGGCTGATACCCACGGCTGTGAGATAAATAATCCACAACGAGTCCAGGCCAATACCTTGCGCCCATCCAAACCAGCCGGATTCCATAGAAATACCCAGCACAAATGCCAGCGAGAACACGCTTAAATATTCAGGAGACATTTGCGGCCCGCCAAACATCAATATGATGAGAGTGTTAAGGATACCAATAAACGCAAAGGGCAACGTGGCCCACCAGGTAAAGCCATACCAGTCGCCAAAGCTGAGCACGTTCTCTTCATCCATCTGAGTAATTTTGCTCAGATAAAAAGCGAAAATGGCATTGAGAATAATAGCGCCAATGGCCACAAAAAACGCGGTAAAGGTACCAATCGCTTGGTTTTGCATCATCTGCATGGCTTGCGCTTTCTCGGATGGACTGACATCCGGCATTTGCAGTTCAACCGCCATTTCGCTGTACCAAACCATATCGATTTGATTGAAGTACAGCCAGGTGGGTAATACCGAGAAGAAGGTTACAAAAATAAAGGCCACCCAAGACCAGTTGGCGGTATTTTTCAGGGTGGAAAACACCGAGTTGGGTTTTAATATAATCGCCTGTAATGCCGTAAAAGGCGAGGCGATGGCCCCAGACTGGCTCACTGGCTCAGGTGTTTCTATTGTTGCGCTTTCTGTTTGTTGCGGCTCTTGTTGAGGGGCTTCTGCAGAGAGACTTTGTTGAGGGGCTTCAGTTGAGGACTCCTGTGCTTCATTTTGCACTTCCTCTTGAGCCGGAGTCTCGTCAGGCTTTGCCTCGTTGTGTTTATTGTCTTCCATTTATAACCTTCTGCTGTGGCTTGTGATAATCACTAGTGTCTCAATTTTTACATAAGCAGAGGCTACATACCAACTCCAACAAACATTTGCACACTCAGCGCTGCCTCAGAGACATTAGTTCGAGGCGTGCGAATGAAGGAATACTGGTGGTCTTGTGAACTTCGCACAACAAAGAAATAATGTTTCTGAGGCGCGTCTTCGATGGGGCTGAAAAGCATTTATACGGTGTTGGATGTTTTTGATTTATCCCTACATGGATGTAGGTGATTAGAATAACGCAGGAGCAGTTATCGAGGCCCACTAGACCTACAAACATCCGCCTTGTCTAAATGCTTTTCAACTCCCACTGTGCTGGGTAAATGTTTGTTGGAGTTGGTATTTAACAGGGAAAAAATTTCTTTGTAATAAATTTTGGTTTCGCCACACTAGTGCATTGGACTGATAAAAAATGATAAGCAAAGGTAAAGCAGGATGATAACAGTAAAGCAGCTCGCTAAGCGCTTTAGCGTTGAAAACCCCAAAAAGCTGACGGCACAAGAAAAGGCCGATCCCCGATTAAAGGGACGCTTTTTTTATTCCGTAGAAGATGTGTCGTTTCATTGCAACAAGGGCCAGGTCTTGGGTTTGTTGGGCCCCAATGGTGCCGGTAAGACCACCACGCTTAGAGTGCTATCTTCAGCGTTAAAAGCAGACAAAGGCGAAATCAATATCGATGGCAATGATGTCTCCACATCGCCCAATGTAGCGCGCAAATCTTTGGGGTTTCTATCGGGTAACACTGGCTTGTATGGCCGTTTAACAGGCCGGGAAAACATCAGCTATTTTGCTCGTTTGCACGGGATGTCTGCAGCAGAAACTGACAAGCGCCTGGCTGAACTTTCCGAGATGCTGGATATGGATGCCTGGTTAGACCGACGCTCTGAACATTACTCCAGCGGCATGAAGCAAAAAACCGCGATTGCCAGAGCTGTTGTGCATTCTCCTTCGGTAGTAGTTTTGGATGAACCTACAACCGGATTAGACATTATGGCAACCCAAACCGTAATGGATTTTATTCGTCATTTAAAGGCGCAAAATACACCAGTGATATTCTCCACTCACCACCTGAATGAGGTGGAAGAGCTGTGTGATGAAGTTTCGGTAATAAACCTGGGGCGAACCCAGTTTATGGATGACATTGATGCATTTAAAGCCAAAGGCGAGTCAATGAATCAGGCATTTTTGAATATTCTGCAAGGAGAAGGCTAATGTGGTTAGTGGTACAAAAAGAGTTGAAAGAGCTGCTACGGGATCGCAAAACCCTGTTTTTTATGGTTGCACTGCCGATGCTGGTGTTCCCAGCGATGTTCGGTGCCATTGGATATTTCACCTCTAAAGCGCTGGATGACGCACAAAACAAAGTGTTGAATTTTGCGGTCATCGGCGCACAGTATCATCCGGAACTGGTGGCCAAAATCAGTGAAGATGATAGTTTCAGTATTAAAGAGCTGGCCGACGGTGCGGATTTCAAACAGCAGATCAAAGACAAAGCCCTGGATTTTGTGATTGAGCTGGATGCCAGTGCTGATGGTGCCGTACTGGAAGCAGGGCAAAGTACCCTCAAGTTGTATCTAAATGATGCCGGATTGAATATGGTGGAATCCCGAATAGAGGAATATGTCGCGACATTGAATGAAAGCAAACGTCAAGCTGCATTCGATACCTTATCCGTGCCAGAGTCTAAACAGCTGGCCTTGTTAAAGCCCGTGATATTAGAAAAAGTGAACATTGCTGAAGCGAGGGAAAATTGGGGGGAGAGAATTGGTGGATTGATCCCTTACATGCTGTTTATCCTGTGTTTGCAAGGCGCCATGGTGCCCGCTAGTGATCTGGCTGCTGGTGAAAAAGAGCGTGGTACATTGGAAACCTTATTACTGGTGCCACTGGACAGAACCCAATTAGTGATGGGCAAGTTTTTTACGGTATTAGTGGCCGCTATCGTCGCGGCCCTGGTAACCATATTTAGTATGGCATTTTGGGGGATCATGATAGGGCAGGGCATGGCCATCACCTTTATTCAAGATATGATGACCCAAATCGCCATCATTGATTACATATTGATGTTTGTCATGCTGGTGCCAGTGGCTTCTATTTTTGCTGCAATCTTATTGAGCTTGTCTATCTATGCCCGCAGTTATAAAGAGGCGCAGAGTTATATGGGCAGCCTGATCATGCTGGTGATCTTACCCATTGTTGTGGCTATGGCACCAGGCATAACTCTGGAAGGGATCTGGGCTTGGGTACCACTGACTAATGTGGCGCTTGCCATCAAAGAGCTAATCAAAGGCACCATGGATTATTATGCATTACTGGGGATTTTAACCTCTACGGTGATCATCGCCGGTGCTTTATTAGCCTTCTGTGTGTATTGGTTCAAACAAGAAAAAGTCTTGTTCAGATAATCTGTATTCTTTAGAGGTGAGGCCGAATCTGCCTCACCTTATTCCTGTGCTATTTCTTCCTCCTGATTTGTATAAAAGTTAGCTCTGTTACAGCAGTTAGTGCTTCTCAGTGACATGTTTCATTTGACGAGAATGTCACATATGTCACTACTAATACTAAAGTCTCAATTGACATAATTTGCGTGGAAGTTTAAATTTTGTGCAAAAGGAGGTCGATATGACGATGAAAAAATCTTATTCCACTGGCGAAATTGCGGCATTTTGTGATGTGACATTGCGCACCGTAATCCGTTGGATCGATCGCGGTAGCCTGAAAGCTTATAAGTTACCGGGCCGGGGTAACAACAGGGTAACTGCTGAATCCTTACTGGAATTTATGCAAGAATACCAAATGCCGATACCGGCTGAGCTAGAGCCGCTACAGCAAAAAGAAGTAAAACCGACAGATAATGTGGTTACTGACAATAGTGAAGAGGATAATCGACGCATCCTGATTTGTGATGATGAAAAGCCCTATGCTGATGCGATTCGCCGACTATTACGCCGCCATGGTTATGAAACCCGTGTTGCCTATAGCGGGTTTGAAGCGGGAACCGAATTGATGTTGTTTAAACCTGCTTTGATTACCCTGGACTTAAGTATGCCTGGCATGAGCGGTTTTGAAGTGGTGAGTTTTATCAGAGAGCGTGAATCACTAAAAGATATCAAGATTTTGGTGATTTCAGCATTGCCCAAAGACGATTTAAGTAAAGCCTGGTTATTGGGAGCTGACGAAGCGTTATCTAAGCCCTTTGACAACGAACACTTGCTGAAAACGGTTTCCGATTTATTGCTGGAAGATACCCAGAACATAAGGAGATAATTATGACAAACGACAATACTCCTGTGGTTTTATTTGTGGATGATGAAACCAATATTTTGTCATCCTTAAAGCGCATTGTGCGCAAAAAGGATTATCAATCTTTGTTTGCCAGTTCAGGTGCCGAAGCATTGGAGATCATGCAGCAGCAAACCGTGCATCTGGTGGTGTCAGATATGAAAATGCCACAGATGACAGGTGCGCAGCTGTTCGCCAAGGTGGTAGTGAAATTCCCTGATACCTACCGCATTATCTTGTCTGGTTATGCCGATCTGGCCTCCACTATTGATGCCGTCAATCAAGGAAAAATTCATCGTTTCCTGCAAAAACCGTGGGACAACGATATGTTATTAGAGGCCATAGACGAGGGCCTTGAATTGGTGCGATTGAAACAGGCTAATGAACGTTTAAGATCAGAAATATCTGCTCAGAATCAACAGCTTAAAACACTTAATGAGTCTCTGGAAGAAAAGGTTAATTTGCGTACACGTCAAATTCAGGTGGCGCTGAGAAAGATGCAGGGGCAAAACAAAGCATTGGAGAAGGTACTTTATAACCTGATCAACATAAACCCCAATTTAAATGGTGAGTTCGCTAAAAGAGTCAGTACATTAGCAAGGCGTATCGCACTGAAGTGTCAGATCAAGGATCCTGAGTTACGAGAAATCACACTGGCAGGATTGTTGTGTGAAATCGGCCTGATTTCACTGGATCCTTTTTTGTACAGCAAGCCCTTTGATGAACTGACACATCAGCAACGAGGGCAATATTACAGCCAGACTGAAACCGCCAGCATGATATTGGCGCCCGCAGAGTATATGGTGGGGGTAGCTCGAATGCTTTCCCAGCAGTTTTTACCTTGGTCTGGAGCAGGTGAAAGCGATGCGCCAGCTTATACCAGCATCGTTCCGGGCGCGCGTATATTACATATCGCTCGGGATTACTGGGGCTATCGCAGTAAAAAAATCAAAGATGTTGAGTTAACTCATGAACAGACCTTGAGCCAGATGAAAAAACAGATGGGAGCAAAGTATGAACCTGAACTCATTGAGCTTCTGAGTCAGTTACCTGAGCCGGTGATTAATAGTGAGCAACATCTTGAAATGAAATCAACGGATCTGAAACCAGGGATGAAGCTAAAAGCTAATCTCTATACCCCGGATCACATTATGCTATTGGCTGAGGGTCATGAGTTCACGGAGCAAAGCATTGAAAGAGTGAAGCAATTTGAGAAGAGTAAAGAAATCTCACTTAAATTGGATGCCGAGTAATAATGTGTTGCAGGGGAAGTGAGAGCTTCCAGGCAAAAGGATTGGGATTAGTGTTGACAATAAGTTAGTCGGTTAATTTTCCAAGCAGTTTGAGCAGTCGTTGTTGTTCTTTTTCTGTCAAGTTACCGAGTAATTTATCCACGGCCTCTTCGTGTTTAGCCACAGCACTTTCTATAACCTTGCGACCACTGTCGGTTAACGCCACCTTGATACTGCGCTTGTCGCTACTATTGGAAATCCTCTCTACCCATCCTTTTTTACTGAGCTTGTCTATTCTGGTGGTCATAGAGCCTGAGGTGATATGTGTCAACTCCATCAACTTGTTAGGTGTTAAGGCAAATTCCGGAGCGGCATTTAGTAGCGCCGCCAGCACTTCAAAACTGGACTTTTTCAGATCGATTTCTGAAAACACTTCATCCATGCGTTTACTGGCAATTTTGCTGCTTAATAGCAATTTTTGCAGTACCGCAATTTTTGAAAAAGTATCCGTTGAATCTGCCATCAATTTTCTTGCCTTGAATCTTTCTTATTGTGATGTAACTTGATATCAAGCTAAAAATATCTTGATGTCAAACTTAATATAACTTGATGTCAAGCTATATTGGTGTTAGTTTAATGCTTGATCACTTGGTCAACAATTTACTTCTGAAGGAGGTTTAGCATGAAAACAGTAACTGCAAACTACTCAAAACCACCTTATAAAAGCACCATGTCTTACTTTAAAGCTTGTAGTATAAGGTTAACCATTGCTGCTGCGCTAATTGTGGCATTAATCGCAAAATATTACATCACCTACGGCTAGCACAGGCTGCATTTTCCCAAAAGATAGCCGTATAAGGATTTTCAGGTAACGCAGGGGACGTTTCGAACTTAACGTTTTTCGAGATGTCCCTTACAAAGCCAACCCTGTCGGCAATTCATCCCCCCAAAGCTGTTTGTCCTGCTCGGTGCTTCTTTCACCATTGAGAGAGGCCAGAAGAGATACTTGTCCTGAGAGTTTATCTGCTACCGCCTCTCGCAATGGATCTGCAACGGCATACTCTTCGGTACATTGCTTTGCGCCGGATACGGCTAACAGTGCCAGGTTGGGGTTTTGTTTCCAGTCCAGCGCCAGGGCACAGTTGATGAGTGGCGTTACTTCTTCGGCAGGTAGCACTAGTTCTTGAGCGGCATAAACCATAGTGCGGTTGATGATACGCGCCGCACACCAGGCCATGTCTTTGTTGACCTTTTTATCGCTTAACTGGTTGCTGATATTATTCAGCACGGATTTTTTGATATCCACAGGCAAGCGTTCCAGGCTGCCAATCAAGCGGATCTTTTCTTCTATGGCGGCGGTGACTTTTACTTTACCGCCTTTTTTGCGCTTATTGGCAGGTAACACGTGGTTAGCATCTGTGTAGAGCACAAGCTGCTGCTCCTGGCTTAAACCTGCAGCAGCGCGACGCCAGAAGGCCCACCACTGCGCCCAGATCTCCGCCGATTGTACAAACTGAATGCCCTGACTGTACAGAGACCATACCGACTCGATGCGCTGTGTATCACCGGCAAAGCCAATGCCCGGACGCAGACAAAAGCCAGCAATGTTAAACCAGGTGCGTTCGTGAGTTTCGCTGCGGCGACGTCTGCTGGCTAAAGACAACAGATGATCAAAAATAAAACGGGCATCAGCACCACTCCAGGTTTCCCGTTTGCCCAGTAGTTTTTCCAGGGTTTTGCGCAGCGGCTCTTTAGCAGGCTTTTTACCCGCCGGGCCAAACCAGCTGTTAACCGCTTCAATGGATTTTTCGATATTGTTGTGCAGCGTATTGAAATCAGTTTCCTGCTCATTGCGCAGATTAAAAGCCAGCTCATGGCGGATTTCGCTGTTCAGTTCTTTCAGTACCACATTGAGCACACCCAGCTCGTCCAGGCTGGATTCAATTTGCACCTGTACTTCATTTTCCCCTTCGATTTGGGTAACCAGTCCGGGCAACTGGTGCAATCCTTCATGCCAGGCCAGGGTCTCACCCAGGTTGTAGGATTGTTCGGCGAGGCTGTGGGCAATGTCGAATTGCACTTTTTGGCCTTTGCGCAAGGTAAATACTTGCTGTAACTGCTGCACGGTATTTAGTTCACTGTGTTTAGGTAGTACACAGATTGCCTGATCGCCTTGTTCACTGACGGCTTTGAGAAAGTAGTGGCGCACTACGGCGCTTTTTATCAGCTGTTGATTTTGCTCTTTAGCGCGACCATACAGGGTAGCACCCTTGGCCACGGCAGTTTGGGGTTCAGGGTTGGTGAGCCAGCTGATACTCGAAGCCGCACTCCATTGTTCCACCAGAGATTGCAGCCGTGACTGAATCTGAGCGCTTAAAAAGGGACCGCCGTTTAACAGCCAGACATCTGGCACTACAAACTGCTTATCGGTTTCTGTTTGCTCAGGATTTAACGCCGATTGTTCGTTATTTAAAAAGCAGGCGATATGACGAGATATCGCCGCATCTGCCGGATAGGGCAGGGTTAAATCGGTGAGTGAGCGTTTGCGGGTTTTCGGATAACTGTTAGACGCCACAAGCGGGAAGAAGCCGTCTAATAAGGCTTGCTGCACTTCTTTTTGAGTAAGACGAGTTTCTTTCACGCCACTGAACAGGCTGCTGCCGCCGGTTTGTAATTGAATGCGCATCTCTTCAGGCGCATCTTCACTTAACAAAGCCTCTTTGGCCCTTTGACATTGCACCAGCAGTTGGCTCATATTGCGCTGGGTGGGCTCGACTTCCAGTTTTTGCAGCACTCTAACCGCGAGTGTGAGATCCATATTGTCACCACCCAGCATCAGGTGATCGCCTACGGCAATGCGCTCCAGTTCTGGCACGCTACTGTTTTGCGAGAATTTACCAATTTTGATCAGGGTAAAATCCGTGGTGCCGCCACCAACATCACACACCATCAGGTGTTTATGGTCTTTTAGTGTGTCGGTGTCGTGCTCAGCTACCCAGTAATAACAGGCTGCCTGGGGTTCTTCTAGCAAAGTAAAATGTTTAAAGCCCACCCGTTTGATAGCTTCAATGGTGAGGGCTCGGGCGATATCGTCGAATGATGCCGGTACCGTGATCACCACCGACTGTTGTTGCATTGGCGCTTTGGGGTTTTCATGGTTCCAGGCGGCGACAATGTGGGCCAGATAGCCGGAAGTGGCCTCAAGTGGTGTACAGGTATCGGTGCCTTCAGGGGCTTTTTCAGGCAGGTGAATTTCAGCGTTAGACTCACCTCGATAACCCAACCAGCTTTTGGCACTGCTCACCAACCGCGTTGGGTTCTTATTGCCTAAATCCTGGGCGAAACGCCCAATTACAGCATGGGGAAGCTGGCTATTAATGTCATCATTGCCCCAGGGCAGTTTTACTGCATCATCAGTGAGTTCCTGATCGTAGTGATAGCGCAGTGCTGGCAGCATGGGCAAGGCTTCGATTTGCCCCGCTGCAACCAGTTGGGGAATGGGGAATAGTTTTATATCTGAGTCTTTTTGGGAAAGCGAGCAATAACTCACCACTATGTTGGTTGTACCCAGATCGATACCAATTACGTACTGTTTTTGCATAGTTATGAAGTCACATTAGCAAGATGGCGAAAACGGGATAAAGAGAGTTAAGTGCCGTAGATATCGACCACGGCACGCACAACAAGGTTTAGTTTCGGGTTTCGAAACTCACTTGCCAGTGGTTATCACTGTTTACATCCATCGCCGTTAATTGCAGGGTGCCCAATTCATTAATGGAGGCCAGCAATTGTACTGCTACAGTATCACCTGCTTTGTAACGCTCTGAATGCAGTGTTACCTCTATTTCCGGTAGTTCACTCAGCTCTTCGTCGCTCCAGTAATCCAGACGCGCACCAGGAGTATCTTCTCTGCGGGTTTTAGATTCATAAAAGCTAAAACGCACTGGCTCACCCACAATTAAAGAGAATGTCTGCGAGGGTAAGTCAGCTTCGGTGCCTTCTTCCATGCCAAAGGGGGCCAGACAATAGGCTTCCATCGGAGGTGGCATACCCGGAATGGCAGGCATGGCTGATTCAATGCCTACATAAAATGCTGCGGCAGTACCACCGCGAATTCGCACCCCTTCGCCGAGGCGTACCTGGCCATAATAACTGGCTCCTTGTGCCACGGCTTGATCCACATCTATGCCGCGCAATACTTTGAGTTGTGCATCTGTGTCACTGGCCAGCCAGCTGTTGACCACTTCGGTGATACGGCCAACAATGTTGTCTGCTTTTGCCACACCACCATTAAATAAAATTGCCGTGGGGTGCATAAAGTTCTGTTGCTCAGCGCCAAATCCCGCCAGGTGCTCGCCTGCGTGTTTTTGTTTCTGTAAGAACGCCGCCAGATGTCGTGTAATGGCCGCATCCTGCTCATAAGGTAAGCTCACGGTAGATAGCGCGGCACGTCCTCGGCGTTGAGGTTGTGCGTGGGCATCAACATGGGGGAAGAAACCATCAATTAATACTTGCTGTACTTCATCGCGTGTCAGTTCAGCTCGTAAGCTGCCGCCCATCAAGCTGGAACCGCGGCTGGGCACCACCAGTGGCGCGGTGTGGGTATCGTTTTCGCTCAACAGGGTTTCTTTGGCACTGCGACAAGCATGAGCCAGACCACTGATTTGCCAGGGCTGCAAGCGGTTGCCTTGTTGGGCTAATTTTTGTGCTACCACATGGGCCAATGTCAGGTCCATGTTATCGCCACCTAATAAAATATGATCGCCTACAGCAACACGAGTTAGCTGCAAGGCACCGTCTTCTTCACTTACTGCCATTAGCGATAGATCGGTGGTACCACCACCAATATCTACCACCAGGATCACATCACCTACGGATACTTGCTCTCGCCAGTCGTCACCTGCCTCTGCAATCCAGCTATAAAGCGCAGCTTGTGGCTCTTCCAGTAATACAGCATGGCTAAGACCGGCCTCAGTGGCGGCATTCATGGTCAACTCGCGAGCCGCCGGATCAAAAGAAGCCGGAACGGTGATCACCAGTTGTTGCTCATTCAGTGGAGCATCCGGGAACTGCTGCGCCCAAGCACTGTGTAAGTGCTGCAAATAGATTTTAGATGCCGTAAAAGGCGATATTTTCTCGATATCCTCAGGCGCCTCGATGGGCAAAATACCACTACGGCGGTCAATCTGACTATGGCATAACCAGCTTTTGGCGCTGCTCACTAGTCTGTCCGGGGTTTTCTGCCCCAGTTCGCGGGCAAATTGGCCCGCAAGCGGGTAGTCTTGTTGCCATGGCAAACTCAACTGCTGTGCATCAAATTGTGCCTGATTAGCTAAAAATACAAACGAGGGTAGGGCGTGTCTGCCTTCCACCTGACCTGCCGCCACCAGTTGTGGGATGGCCAGAATTTCTGGTTTAGCCTGTTCGTCATTTAATTTGGTGTAGGAAAGTACACAGTGAGTGGTACCTAAATCGATACCGACGCTATATTGGGCTTCGCTCATAGTTCCACCTCAGCAGCGGCCACGATATTAAGATCGGTGCCTTCCACAACAGCAGGTAATGTCATTTCGCTGACTTTCCAGCCTTTGTGGATCACTGTGCCATTAAATGGTGGTTGTCCGGAAACATTGCCAATTAACTGAAATTCACTGCGTTTGTAATCTGCTTGCAAAGCCAGTGATTCGCCTTCGGCAACCGGGCTTACCGGCGCGAAAGTCACGTGCTCACTCAGGGCTTTTTTCACACCTTGATGTACCACACGTGCAGCTGCTGCCACTTGTTCGTCGGAAAATGGGGTCACGTCTTCATTGATAAAGTCGATTAAGCGGCCTTCTTTTTGTAGCAGGGCCAGCATTTGCAAAGCGCTATCTTGATTGCTTTCTTTGATTTCAACTGTGGGAGCTTCAGGCTCTGCTGCTACCGGGTTTAACAGTGACTGGGTATATGCACCACTGAAAATCATTTTAAAGGCCATTGAAAGGCGAGTGAAAAAACCGTAATTCTGTTCCATGAGTGTCTCCAAAGTGACTCAATGTGTCATCCCGAAATAGCGATACTGCGGTTCATGTTAAACGCAGTATTAGGGATGAAATATGATTGTAAATTCGTTGCGAATAAGGCGCGGAATGTAGCAGAAATTTTAGCCATCCTCACCTTTTTTGCATCAAATAATGGGCTTTACAGCGTCCGATGGCTATTTTTAACGCTGTACTAAAATTCTGTTAACAATAATGCAGCAAATCAGCGCTGTTATAGGGTTATGTCAGGCAGTGGATTTTCGCCGCTAAACAACTGCTGCATGATTTCCCGCTCCTTAGTTACCACGGGGACGATAAATTCTTGTACATCACCCAGTTGCTTAAAGGCACTGAAACCATCTTCCAGAAACTCTTGTAAGGTACCAACGCCCGCCAGTTGCGCTGGTGTGCGCGCCATCTTCAAAACAAATCCGATACCGGGCAAGCGCACCACTTGCGCCAGATCCAGGCCCAATTGCTCGATGTAGTCGATTTGCAATGCGCGCTGGGTTTGATTGTCGCAAGCTCGGTAAGCTTGTGCATAGCTATCACGGGTGAGTACTGCGCCTTGTAGTTGTTGTAGCATGGCGACATCTAGCTCTTGCGATAGGGCATTGAGATGAATGGCAACGGCGAGTGATTCCAGCGCCTCATCCGGTAGCCACTTTTTCATTTTAGGCACAACTTTTTCGATGTCTTTGTCTCGCTGGCTAAAATCCTTAGGGCCATACAGCTCATCCACAAAAAATTGAATGGCAATCTGATACTTAGGCACTTCGCACATCTCGGCATGACTGGTGAGCAAGCGTTCGCATTGCCATTTTCGCAGGGCAATCAATTGCTCGTTCAAACCGTCTTGTTGTACCTGCTCATAGAGTTCTGCGGAGCTACGCAAATAGGCCACAATGTTATCGATGTGTTCACTCATGCGGGACTAAAGCCACTTTCTTGCTAACGATTACCAGTAAATAGTGTCACTTACCCGGAATTACAAGATCCGAAAGGCTGAGCTTTTCAGGACGATACTGGTTTACTTCGTTGTCATCGGGGTAACCCAATGCCATACCGCATACCAGCTTGTATTCTTTGGGAATAACAAAGTGCTTATCCAGCGGTGAACGCCAGATGCCTAGTGCGCCTTGTGCACAGGTGCCTAACCCTTTATCCGTTGCTGCCAGCATCAGAGTTTGCATGAATATCCCGGCATCCACTAATGCTGTATGTTTCATACGTGGATCTACAAAAAAGAATAGCGCCACTGGTGCATCAAAAAATGAGAAGTTTTTCGCCATGTGCTCATCGCGGGCTTTTTTATCTTCCCGCTTGATACCTAATACCTTGTACAGACCCATGCCGGTTTCCACCCGACGTTTTTGAAACTCGCCAGGGTATTTACCCAGAATGGGTTTAAAATCGCTGTCGGGCATGGCATCGCTGGTGAGAGCTGAAAGCAGCTTTTTGGGAAGAGGCTGTTTGTTGATGGCATTGCTGCGCCAGAATTTATCTTGCAGATCCCCGGCGATGGCTTTCGCCGTTGCACCTTTCGCAATAGCAATTTTATAGGGCTGAGAATTAGAGCTACTGGGGGACTCCAGCGCCAGATTAAGCAGTTCATTGAGCACCTCATCACTGACTTCCTTTTCGCTAAAGGAGCGGATACTGCGGCGCTGGTTGATAATATCGGTAAGTAGCATAGTCTGATTCGTCAGGTTGTGAGAACTGAAATGGATTGTGTAACTGGTACTACCAGTATGTCAACAGTCGTTTTACAATTCCGGATCGCTGAGTGTAAATTGAATTGCCGCAACCAAGCGGCTAAAATGCGCGCCTTTCCACTACGACAGGGTGCAATTCAGGCATGGCCAACAGGCATCAATACCAGGATCTTATTCAGGTGTTTAACACTTGTTTTGAGCGCTTTAATACCCGCTTGGTAAAAGGTGAGAGTGAGCCTGTGTACCTGCCTGCCGATGAAAACTGCCACTACCATCGCATTGAATTTGCCCATGGCTTTTTCAGCAGCGCCTTGCATGAGATAGCTCATTGGTGCATTGCCGGAGAAGCCCGCAGAAAACAGGTGGATTACGGTTATTGGTATTGTCCCGATGGCAGAAATGAACAGCAGCAAGCCGAGTTTGAAAAGGTTGAAGTGAAACCGCAAGCGATTGAATGGTGTTTCACGGTGGCTTGTGGTTTGAAGTTTCGGGTGAGTACCGACAATCTGGATGGTGCCCCGGTGGACCGATTTGCCTTTCAGGATAAGGTCCTACAGCAAGTCGCCGTATATCTGGAACAGGGCTTGCCAACTCGGGCGCAGACTTTGGTAGATGCCCTGCGGAAATATTACTATACACCAGCTCTTCGCTTTGCTGATTTCCAACCGGAGCCGCGTTTCGATGTCGCAGTCTGATTTGTCTGTAAAACCCGATTTACCTGTTAAATACCATGCCTCCCGAAAGTTTCGTCTGGGGCTGGTCATCAATCCTTATGCCGGGATAGGCGGCGCTATGGCGTTCAAAGGCAGTGATGGTGCCGATATTCGTACTAAAGCGTTGGCCGCTGGCGCTGAGAAAAAGGCTAATTTACGCACTCAAACCGCGCTGGAAGTGTTTGCACATTTAAAAGATATCGTCCAGGTGTACACCGCCTCAGGCGAGATGGGCGATGATGTTTGCAAGGCCTTAGGATTTGAAACCCACATTGTATATCAGCCATCAAACACTCAAACCGAAGCGGAAGATACCGAAAATACCGTAAAAGCGTTGCTGGAACAGGACGTAGATTTATTGTTGTTTGCTGGCGGTGACGGTACGGCCCGAAATGTTTGCTCAGTGATCCCCGAAACCCTACCTGCATTGGGCATCCCGGCTGGTGTTAAGATTCATTCTGGAGTTTATGCCATCACGCCTAAAGCCGCGGGGCGGGTTGTGGAAAATTTGTTGCGTGGTGAAATTGTCAGTCTCGACGATGCACAAGTGATGGACATTGATGAAGTGGCCTTTCGCGAGGGGAAAGTGCGGGCGCGACAATACGGTGCCATGCGTATTCCCGCTGAGCTGCATTATGTGCAGGCGGTGAAAAATGGCGGCAAAGAAGTGGAAGAGTTGGTATTAGCTGATATCGCCGCCCACGTGATTGAAATGATGGATGATGAACTGTTTATCATGGGCTCTGGCACTACCGTTGCCGCTGTAATGGAAGAAATGGGGCTGGACAATACCCTGTTAGGGGTGGATGTAATCCAGCATCAGGAATTGTTGGCTGCAGATCTCAATGCCACAGAATTACTCAACATGATAGCAGAGAAAGAATGCAAGCTGGTGATCACCTTGATTGGTGGCCAGGGGCATATTTTCGGTCGTGGCAATCAACAACTTAGCCCCGCAGTTATCCGCGCCGTCGGGCGAGAGAATATTATTTTGGTGGCCACTAAATCTAAGCTACAGGCGCTTAACGGTCGACCGCTTTTGGCAGATACGGGGGATGAACAGCTCAATGCCGAATTGGCAGGTCTTCTTCCGGTGATCACTGGCTATCACGATCAAGTTTTATATCCGGTGGCAGAGCCGGTTTAACAAATCAAAGGAAAAGCATTGCAACATCAAGATACCCACCAGGCCTTCGAAGCACTGGTAGACACCATTCAGAACAAGTTTGACGGGGTAGTAGAGCATGGCACCGATCAGGAACTGTTTATTGCAGGTTATTTGAGTGGCCATTTTTCGCTGGTGGTAAGCCAGTGCCAGTTGCAAGGTGAAGAAACCGCCACAGCCCTCAATACTCAAATGCTGGCCAGTCTGGACAAAGCGTTTGCCGATGGCGAGTTGGAAGAGCCAGATCAGCGACAAGTTAAGGCGTTTTGGGCAGCTTGCATTCAGTAACAAGTTTTATGTTTGCCAGTTAAATATTAGCGGGTAAACTTTTATTACCCTTGATTACTGGTGTTTTTATTTGATTCAGCAGGGATTAGATATTATTCCGTCGGCGAACTTTGCTCGCGCTGATATTGTGTTGCTGGCCCCTCCCGCACATTTGAGGCAATGGGTGCAATGTATCTGGCTTAAGCCGCCACAAAAACGCTCTACTGCTCAGCGATTCACAGATAAATTCTATCCCGATGCTGGCGCAAGTCTCAGCTTTGAAATCAGTGCAACACAGGCACGCGCCACTTTTTTACATCAGGCACAAGTGCTTAGCCAAAGCTGGGCGTCTGAATATGGCTTGCTCAGTGTTCGTTTGCATCCGGGCGCGGCTGGCGCTCTGCTGGGCCTGCATATCAGCGACAAAAATAATTTGCAATTAAACCTCTCAGATCCCGAGTTTTTACACAGCAATGTCGCACAGAAAAGCCAATTTATGAGGTTATTAGATTCTTTGACTGAAATAGATTTAGAGCAAGGTGCAAAGGCGGTTTTAGCATGGCTCGAAAGTTTAGTGGCGCTAAATCAGGCTCAGGAAAATAACCTCTTGCCATTGCTAAAATGGACTTCGTCAAAGTTATTGCTGCCTGAGCAATTGGCAATGAAAGTGGGCTTGTCGCGACGCACTTTGGAACGGCGCTGTAAAAATGGACTTGGCTTTACGCCTTTGCAATTGTTGAGTTTTAGTCAAATCCGCAGAGCACGAAAACAATTATTTGGCACAAAGGATTCTCTCAGTGAAATTGCCCTGAATTGTGGTTACTACGATCAAGCGCATTTTACCAACGCCTTTCACAAACACACTCTCGAAACACCGCAACAATACAGACTGCGAAAATTGTCTTCTGATTATTAAATTGTCGCAAATTTCCAATACCTGAATGAGGCATTTTCTCATACTTGCTGGCAGTTAATCACTGGAGAGCAATTAATGAATCCGCGTATTTCCCCAATCAAGCTGTTTGAACTGTGCCCACGCCTGCTAACCCACATTCCGGCCATTGGCGAACTGCCCAAAGATGTGGCTATTTCGGCGCAATTGCGCCACCTGGTTAAATTGCGCGCTTCGCAACTCAATCACTGCGGCTATTGTCAGAAAATGCATTCAGATGAGGCTCGTTCTGATGGTGAATCACAATCCAAATTGGATGTATTGCCAGCGTGGCGGGAGCTGGATTGTTTTACTGATGAAGAGCGTGCAGCCCTGGCCTGGACGGAAGCACTGACCTTGATAAGTACAAAACCTGTTACGGATGAGCTCTTTAACGAGGCTCTTTTGGTATTTGGCGAAAAAGGACTGGTAGAACTTAGTACCATCGTATTGGAGATCAATAACTGGAATCGCATTGCGGTAGGGTTTGGTTTTCAACCAGAAATAAGCCAGGGAGAATAACCTTGAAACCCGGCTCTTTGATAAATACTAATAGCTTGGCCAGTGTGTGTTTTTTCATTGGTAGTGCCTTGTTTCTGCCTTGGTTTGGTGACTTCGCCATTTTCGGTGTTGTGTTGTTTATGCTGGGCTCAGCCCTAATGTTTTGGCAGAGCGTTAAAAGCGCCTGACTGAAACTATTGATTAATTTGGGGCAGTTGGAGCAAATTATGCGGGAACAGCGTTATCTAAAGCCTGAGTTCCAGATCCGCCATAAAGTCACCTGACATACTGTCAAAAATTTGTTGGCCTTATTTTTGCTTAATAGATTGCAAAGATGCATCTGAGTAACCTGTTAATTGAGAATGGCCAACATGAACAGTAAATCAACACTCCTATTTAACTGGCTTAGCCGTCGCCCACTAAGTGGCAACTTAAAGCTACTGTTGCGACTGGCTGGGCTGTCGCTAATGCTGGTATCCTTAACTGCTTGTGTCGTTCGCAAGCCGGCAACACCTGAAGAGTTGCAGGCATGGCAAGTGGCTACTGGTGATGATCTGAATACCAAAGTAGATTTTCACACTGCACAATTAGCCAACCAACTGTTTAATACATTTCGCTACAGCAACTTCCCCAAAGAGCAATTTCGTTTTGCCGTCGCCACTTTTGTTCCGGTTGAGACGATGCAGACTGACACCGATGCTCAGGGGCCATTGCGCTTGTTAGGGCATCAGCTGGAGCAGGGCATGATGAGCGAGTTGGCCAGCCGCGGTTACATTGCCCAAGATTACAAAGCCACCAATAATTTAATCATTGAAGAAAAAAGTGATCGAGTTTTCAGTAGAAATGTCGATGAACTATACAAGAATCATCGCGAAGTTGATTTTTATTTGTCTGGCACCCTGACGGAAGCCGAAAATGGCGTGATCGCCAATGCCCGGATTATTCATGTAGATAGTAAGGACGTGGTAGCGGCAGCCACCCGCTTTATTCCAGATGACGTGTTTTGGCAGGCAGAAAAGATAACCACACGCGGTGGCAAAATATACCGCTCTGCAGGCGAGTGAGGAAGATTAGATGAAAAAGTTACTGATAATTTCAGCGGTACTGGCATCGTTGTCGGGCTGCGCGCAGTTGACGCAATTGGTATCCAGTGAGCCAGAGCCAGTGAATATGTATGGTGCTGATAAGCCAGTTGTTGACCGTTTTGGAGCTATTACTCAGGAGCCCATGTATCAGAACGATAATGCCATTTATCAGGGTAAAGCACTGAATAAACACATTGGCGACTACGTGCAAAACATGGCGCAGGATTTGATTTCCAATATGGAATACGTTACCGATAAAACTCCGGTAGGGGTGACGCATTTTGCCTTGACTGATAGTGATCTCAATCACACCAATCTCTTGGGTTTTCAGATTGCGGAGTCGTTTATCCATGAATTACACAAATTCCGTATTCCGGTACTGGATTTTAAGGCTACGGATTATATTCGCGTTACCGAAACGGGCGATTTTCTGTTAAGTCGAGACTTTTTAGAGTTGAAGCACAAGGTGCCCATGCAATACATTTTGACGGGCACCATGACCAAGCACCAAGGTGGTTTTTTGGTTAACGCCAGAATACTTGGGCTGGAGAGTAAAGCGGTAGTTGCCACATCACAAATGCTGGTGCCATTTTATGTGGTGGATGCATTGTTGCCTTCAGAAGATGAACGGACCGATGGTATTGGCCTGATCCAAGGGAAATAGGGTGCAATCTATGACTAAGTTGAACCTGATGACAAACTTAAAAAGCATAGGCACTGTAGCAATACTGTTAAGCTTAGCTGGCTGTGAATCCACATTTTTTGCCGCATCTGGTAGTGATGGCGAGATCATCGAGAATCCATACAGGGATACGATGTCAGTGGAGATGGCCGACGAGCCTCCAGGCGAGAAGCGGAACAAGTCTGAGGTGGAAGTGGATATTTTGCCTCAAGCGCCTGAGCCTCAACCACAGATTACGGCTATTTTACCTGTACCAAAACAGAGTTTTCGTCCGGCATTTACTCATAAGGCTTTGAGCGATTACGCTGAGCAGATGACCATGAATCTGTTGCAAAAAACCAAACACATTACGCCCAACTCCCGTATCGGTATTGCTTCCTTTGTGGACTTTAGCCAAGGATTGCAATCTCCAACCGTGCTTGGCAACCGTTTAGCTGAGAGTTTTATTACTGAATTGCAAAGCTATGGCCTGGCGATTGTAGATTTTAAAGCCATGGATGCCATTCAGGTAACACCTCAAGGGGATTTGTTTTTTGAACGCAGTGGCCCAAGAGGGGAAATGCAGTTTGTGCTAACCGGCACAATGCATCGCAGTGGTAGAGGTGTGGAAGTGAATGTGCGTATTGTTAATGTCTTCGACAAAGTGACAGTGGCCAGTACCAAGGGGTTTATACCGCACTTTATTGTTGCTTCACTGACACCTGATTATATTCTGGTGGAGAGCGATTAGCATCTCGTGTTAGATTTTTATCTCTTCTAAATCGCTTACTCCGATAGTTGATTATCCTCGGAGAATGGTTTTCTCCAGAACGCGCGACAATTTCAACTTCTGATTTTTTTGCCGGGGCGCCGGCAGCGCCTCAAGGAATGCTGCCTGCGGCACTCCTTGAGAATCCTCCGCAGCCCTTGACACGCAAAGCGTAATCGTCGTATTCAGCACACCAATGACCATCAATGACAGCACATCCGTGTGCTGGCATTGATTGAGGTATCTTCCCTGATACCTCTCATTGTTGTGTTACCTGAATACTTAGATTACTGCGTGTAAAGGGAACCCCGAACAGTACTTCGAACTCAATCTTGCACCAACATTTAGAATGTTTTTACGGTGCAATACAGAGCAACTTTCTTTAAAAGTTGAATTATCACAACTTCCGTCTAATCAGGTCTCTCACCAAAAATCGATTGGGGCTAATACTTGCCAGTAATTCTTGATTGAGCGGCAATGGCTCGCCACTTATCTGGCACGCCAGAGCTTCCGCCAGAATTGGACTGGTACACAAACCGTGAGAGCCTAAACCTGCCAGCAGGTACAGATTTTCATAATTTGCAGGTAACGGATACTCAGAAGCTGGCCGGGCTTTATACAACTCTGCGTATTGTATTTTCTGTTGTTCAAAGTTGGGAACAGCCCCCATTACCGGTTTGTGATCTGGCAAGCTCAAGCGCACAGCTGCGCGGCTTTCCACAGGAGTGGGTAAATCTTGCACCCAGTCACAATCTCGCAGTGCTTTTTGAAGGGTGGCAAAATTCTGCTCAGTATCGCTTTCCGTCACCTGGTTATGGCGATTAGCTTTGTCGAAGGTAGCTCCCATTGCCTGTTTCTTTTGATAAAAGGGCGTGAAATAACCTTTGTGACAGATTACTGTTTCAGGTTTTACACTTCGCGGCGAGTCAGGTAAAAGCTCCACCTGACCGCGAGTGCAGGTAAAAGGAATTTCATTCAAAGAGGGATAGCGATGTGTCGGCATATCTAGCGTGCCTGCTCCGGTAGCTAGCACAGCGATATCTGCCTGGCTTTGTGTCTGGCCTTGCCAGTCCATTGTCCAGCCTGTGTCAGTTTGCTGTAATGCCCTGAGATTGTGTTCGGTAAATAGCTTAGCACCGGCATTGATTGCTGTTGTTAAAAGCGCATCAACAAGCTCCTTGGGATTAATCCAGCCGCCATGTGGAATGAATAAGCCGTCGTAAGGCATTGCAAGGCCACAAGTATTGGTTGCTTGTTGAGCATCCAGATAATGCACTAAATCTTCCGGCCACACCCGGTTCTCAATGAGTTTTTGCTGACGCTTTATTACCTCATCGCTAAACCCAGGGAAAAACACCCCGCACCATTGATGACCAAAGTGAGCGCCCTGTGACAGTATATTTTGATAATGGTTTTTCGCATAGCTAAAAGCATGGCAATACAATTGGCTTTGCAGGGAAAAATCGGCATTCAGTGAGGGGTAAAAACCGCCGATATGATTGCCTGAAGCACCCGATGCAGGGGCGGCATCAGCACAATAAACCTCAACCTGATAACCTCGGACTTGAAGCGCAAGTGCTATATGAGCACCCGCAAGGCCTGCACCGATAACGGCGACAGTTTGTTTGTCCGCCAGAGAAGCTGTAACACTTGTTCGTTGATATGGGCCGGCATGTGGTCGGCTATATGGTGCGTTTTCAAGAATTGTTGCTATTGTCTCTGTACTGAGGCTTTCTGTACTGTTCGCCTTGGCTTCTTCAGGCGAGAAATAGCCTACTAACATGTCCCGTTTTTTGCCAAAGCCCTTGGCTTTTTTCACTACAAAGCCGTTATCTCGAAGGCCTCGTTTCACGATTCCTGCAGCGGTAAATGTCGCGAAAGTACAACCCGGTTTGCTGAGTCTGGCCATATTGGCAAACAGGGTGTCTTGCCACATATCCGGGTTTTTACTTGGGGCAAAACCATCCAGGTACCAGGCATCCACAAGCCCATCAGGACAGGTCATCATGGCTGGCAGCGTTTGCTCGATATCCCCAAGCCAGAGGTCCAAGATTATCTGGTTCTGCTCAAATACCAGGCGATGACAGCCCGGAGTGAGTATCGGGTATTGAACTAACAACTGTTCGCTAAATTCTTTTAGCTCTGGCCATTGCGCCAATGCTAATTTCAATTGCTCTTTTGCTATCGGAAATTTTTCCGTGGTGACAAAGTGCAGCTGCTTAAGTGTGTTGTCGCTATTTTTTTGGCGCAGAAAGTCGCGGAAGCATTGCCAGGTAAGTAAAAAGTTAAGGCCAGTACCAAAACCGGTTTCGGCAATGCAAAAATGATTTTTAGAATGAGAAAACCACCTGCTATTCAAATGGTTATGGTCAAAGAATACATACTTTGATTCGGCCAAACCATTGTCGTTGGAAAAGTAAACATCATCGAACTCGGCGGATGTGGGTGTACCTGAGGCATTGAAGGATAGGGAAGCGGTTTTCAGTTTCAAAGCAGTAACACGTTGGAAATTTTCACAGAAGTGTAATCTTCATGGCGCAAACATCAAGTATGTTTGCCATATCGAATAATTCGATAAAAAGATTTAAGCGTACACTTGTACTCTAAAGAGCAGACCAGTTACACTAGCGCAACACAGTACAATAGTCCCGTTTTAAAATTAACAGGTAAGAATATGAAAAGAGCGGTAATCACCGGTTTTGGGATCGTATCCAGCATTGGTAATAACAAGCAGGAAGTTTTAGCTTCGTTAAAAGAAGGTAAATCTGGCATTTCTGTGTCAGAAGAGTTTCAAGAACTAAACTTACGCAGCCATGTTTGGGGCGACATCAATATTGATATCAAAGAGCATATTGATCGCAAAACTTTGCGCTTCATGGGTGATGCAGCAGCTTATGCCTACATTGCGATGCAAGAAGCCATTGAAGATGCCAAGCTAACCGAAGACATGGTATCCAATGTGAGAACAGGTTTAATTGCTGGTTCTGGCGGTGCATCTTCAGCTAATCAGGTATTGGCGGCAGACATTCTAAGGGAAAAAGGTGTAAAGCGCGTAGGTCCATACATGGTAACCAAAACCATGAGCAGCACGGTATCCGCCTGTTTGGCCACGCCGTTTAAGATTAAAGGTGTAAATTATTCCTTAAGCTCTGCTTGTGCCACCAGTGCCCACTGTATCGGTGCCGCATTGGAGCAAATCCAATTAGGTAAGCAAGATATCGTATTCGCTGGTGGTGGTGAAGAAGTGCACTGGACATTGGCGATGGAATTCGATGCCATGGGTGCCTTATCTACTAAATACAACGACACACCAGAAAAAGCCTCTCGTACTTATGATGCCAATCGCGATGGCTTTGTAATCTCCGGTGGCGGTAGCATGGTGGTGGTTGAAGAATTAGAGCACGCTTTGGCGCGTGGTGCCACTATCTATGCAGAGATCACAGGCTACGGTGCTACTTCCGACGGTTACGACATGGTAGCACCATCAGGTGAAGGCGCATTGCGTTGTATGCAGCAGGCACTGTCTACCGTTGACGGTGATATCGACTACTTAAACACCCACGGTACATCGACACCTGTAGGTGATGTAAAAGAATTGGAGGCGATTCAGGCAGTGTTTGCAGGTAAGTCTCCTGCCATTAGCGCGACTAAAGCTATGACGGGCCACGCATTAGGGGCTGCAGGCTCTAATGAGGCTATCTATTCTTTATTAATGATGCAACACGGCTTTATTGCCCCATCTATCAATATCGATGAACTGGATGAAAAAGCTGAAGGGTTAGACATCGTTACCGAAACTCGTAGTGCCGATCTAAATCGTGTTATGAGCAACAGTTTTGGCTTTGGCGGTACTAATAGCACCCTGGTATTTGAAAAATACAAAGGCTAGGTTGCCCGAACGAAATCAGTAAGAAGGGGCGTAAGCCCCTTTTTTATTGTTTAAAAGGCTGAGCTTTGCCATAGGTGAGGGTGCGCCATAGCCATTCCAATGGACCAAAGCGATAGTGCCGTAGCCACAAAGGTGCCAGCCATAATTGTAATGCCCACATCGCCAAAACCAGGCTTAATTGCAACCAGCGCTCAATATCACCAAACAGTCCCAAACCATAACCATAAAATACCGTGGTAAACACCACAGTGTGCAAGATGTAGTTGCTAAAAGCGGTTTTACCAATGGCGGCAAGGCGCAGTTGCAATGCTTTAAACAGGCCTTTTTTAACCAACAAAACTACAATGGCGGCGTAAGACAGTCCCACTAAAATGCTGCCCCAGTAATTAAACTGGTTACCGAGAAACATGCTGTATTGCAGTGAAAATTCTTGTTCAAAATTACCAAAAACACCAAAACTGACGATGGGTAAACCTATTGCTAAGCCAAAGATGGCAAGCCATAGGTAGCTTTTGTTTTGCCATTGAAGATGAAAAAATCCAGATTTGTACAAGGCCATGCCGAGCAGCATCATAGCGCTGGCGCGCCAGAAAAAATAAGTGAGAAATACATAGCTCTGCATAAAGATGGCTTCTTCAGCGCGGAATTCAAAAGCACTGAGAAAACTGCCTTTATAGGCACTGAGTTCTTTGTCTAAAGCCTCCGCGTCAGGCGCCCAGGCTTCCATTAATCCTGATTGCGCGTCGGCCGGGAAATGCTCAAGACTGCTGCCGAATAGTAACGAATAACCACTGCTGATGCTGGCAAATAGTAACGCGACAACTATCAGGGTAAATACGGATTTGTTGCGCAACAGATAAATGAAAAAAGCACACAGACTATAGGCGAATAAGATATCACCATACCAAAACAGGTAGGCGTGTAGCAGGCCAAATAGCAGTAACCAGGCATTGCGTTTGTAGTGTAATTTCGCCGCAGATACCCCTTTTTTCTGAGCGCTGTCACAAAACAAAATAACGCCAGCACCAAACAACAGCGAAAATAGCGACATAAACTTCTGGTCCGCCAATACATGGGTACTTATCCATACCCACAAATTAATTCCGGACAGATCGCCAAATGCGGTAGGGTTGAGATAAGCTGCCCCCGGCATGGAGAAAGACTGGATGTTAACCAGCAAAATGCCCAATAGGGCAAAGCCCCTGAGTACATCCATCGCCTGTAAACGTTCAATGTTATTATTCATCTTGTGCCACCTTGAGTATTACTGAGCTTAGATTGCCATCTCAAAAGAGGTTTAACATGTGCCGAAAGTCATAGAGTGATAATCGGCATTTTCACAGTGCAATATAGATTATGGTTACAATGCGTAAGAGCTGGTGGAAAGTACCAATCGTTCAGAGGATTTTAATTTCAACTACTATTGCAGCGCTTGTAAAGTAAAGAATGGTGTCTGAGTTATCAAAGAAGAAGTCTTACATTATTGCTAATTCCGAGCCTTAACGAGGCCCGGTAAAAATCTGACGGGGTAACGATTTTTTAATCTGTAGAATAGCAAATCAATTGTGCTGAGGTATCTCCAGTGGGGCCAGTGTAGACAGTCTGACATTGATATCTTCTCGGAGTATTGAGTTCGTGGACTGCTCGAAGAAGTGCTGCCTGAATCATCATCCTTTCTTCGAGTAAGGCTAAGTCATCATTATAGTCAGGGGCAGGATATTTAATCGAGAAGCCATTTTCGAGACTGATAAATTCTGTTCCTGGAATGTCTCTGCAAAGGCCGGACTCCATCATACAGGCATCTGTAATCATTCCGCCTCTTTCTCTTACTACAATGACACCGTGATCGGATATCTCAGAGCTATTTTCAGGGTTTGAAAGTGCATCGAAAAATTCATTGGTAGTATTTGCTCCAACTGAGCTAGCAACGCCACTAAAAAAGTCGCTAACAACCTTTACTGTGCCTTTATCTTTTGCAGAATCATTTAATTTGTACGAAAGCTCTTGGCGAAGGACAGGGGTTAAGCTGCGATCAACTGCACAATCTGGGCAGGTAGGACCGACTAAGACGTAATTATAATGTCCACCAGTCAAAGCTGTTTCTGCGAACTCTTGTAATATCTGTTCACTAGACAGGCTGGACTTGTTGTGAATGACTAGTGACTTTTCACCATTTTCAATCTTATACGAGACAAGAGTTTCCTGTCCTGTCGATGCCGTAAAAAATACCTCTTCGGTGAATGCAGTGGCAGATACGGTTGAAGATACAAGGTGTGAAAATAAAAGAATGCTGACTAACTTTTTTAAATTTATCATTCTTTGTTCCTTAAAGAATAAATTATTTTACAACTTAAGAGTTGCTGGCATCATTGCCAAGTCTTAAGTCGGCGGTAGTATTATCTACCCAATATTTGTGTGTCAACATCTCCTACAGTGCCTTCAATTGAACCATTGAAAGTCGTAATCCGACCTGGACATCCAGATTTTACTTACTGTGACGAACGGTGTTGCAGTCTTGTAACTGAGCGTGCCACTACACAACACCTATATAAATACTGTTAAGCTAAGTCATGCTCTTTAGCTTCTGATTTAGCCGAGGTTATTCATTTATGGTTTTAATCAATTGATGTCTTAATTCGCTCTTTATACCAATAACCTGAGTCTTTGATAGTGCGCTTCATGGTTTGATAATCTACGTGCACAAGGCCAAAGCGGCGATCATAGCCCAGCGCCCATTCAAAGTTATCCATAATGGACCAGGCAAAATAGCCGTCGATGGCAACACCTTCGGCTCTGGCTTTTAACAGGGCGTCGGTGTACTCCTTGAGCAGGATAATGCGCTGTGGGTCCTGCACCCGACCGTTTTCGTCCACCCAGTCGTGATTGGCCATGCCATTTTCGGTAATTATCACTGGTACTTTGTAGCGCTCATTAAAGAATTTACTGGCCCAATACAGACTTTCAGGTACCACATGCCAATCCATACTGGTGAAGCGATCTCCGTCGTGGCTAGGTACCAGGCGGGTTTTACCACCGTCAGCCGTCGTTATTTTTTCTGCGGTATAAATATTGGCACCATAAAAATCCAGTGGTTGGCAGATGATGTCCATGTCGGTTGCTTTGAATTCTGGTAACCAGGGTTCGTGCAAGGCCAAGCCATCTTCTGGGTAGTGTCCCAGGAACATAGGATCGGCAAACCAGGTATTATTCCAGCAATCTTGTTTTTGCACTGCAAATGTCGCTTGTTTGGCTGCGGCAATGCATTCGCTACTGGTATTGTCAGGCACATACACGTGACCAACTGGCGCGGCACCGATGGTGGGGGCACTATGGCTGTGAGCTCTGATCACTTGCACTGCTTTGCCATGAGCCAGCAGGGCGTTGTGGGCTGCGGTTAACACCTCTTTAAAGCCTAACTTTAATCCAGGGGCGTGATAAGCAGTATGATGTCCGAAATGGATAAAACACTGAGGTTCATTGAGGGTCATCCAGTGGCTTACCCGGTCTGAGAGCCGGTCCACAATAATCTGAGTATATTCGGCAAACCAGTCTGAGCTATCCGGGTTTAACCAACCGCCTTGTAAGAATAACTGGTAGGGGTAATCCCAATGAAACAGAGTCGTCCATGGCGCGATACCTCTGGCAAGTAAGGTATCCACCAATCGGTCGTAAAAATCTAATCCCGCCTGGTTTATCTGACCTGTGCCTTGCGGCAATACTCTTGGCCAACTGATGGAAAAGCGATAAGCCTGTAAACCGATTTCCGCCATGATATCTACATCTTGCTGCATCAATTCAATGTGGTTGCAGGCATTGTTACCATGATGTTTAAAACGCACATTGCCAGGCTCGTGGCAAAACATATCCCAAACACAAGGCCCTCGGCCCTCACCATTGAGTGAACCTTCGATTTGAAAACTGGCGGCAGCAGCTCCCCAGACAAACGGTTTTGACATGCGATATCTCTAAATTGCACTGAACATTTTTCAGTCTAAACGCAATTTATTGCATTTTCGCTAAAAATATTGGGGATGTTGTTTACGAAAATTAGTTGTAAGGAACCCAGACAAATTTCCAGAAGTTCGGGCCTGAAATGATACTTTCACTGGTTTGAGTTTCCGGTTGATACAAGGTTAAGCCTTCTTCGCTTAAATAACCAAGCTGTTTGCCATCGGGATGCAACTGCATATCTCGGACATTTTCTGCTTGCCATAAAAACCGGGCTTGTTGTATTTCATTAACATCTAAGGGCACTTGCCAGGCATACCAGGTTTTATGTTGTTGTCCTGGGTGAGCATAAGCTTGCCCTAATCCGGGAATGGCAGCGATTGTTGGTTTTTCCGTAGTGAGAAAAAAGATGGCCTGTAGCGAATGACTGATTTTAGGGAAGTGCACCGAAGGTAATGTGTCAGCGATCTGAATCTGCCTTGTTTTTAAGTTGTGGTGATTGAGAACAGTGAGGCTTTGCGCTGAATTTGTCTGATCTAGCCACATGAGCAGCTCACCGTTTTCAGACATGGTAGGGTGACTGGCGTCTTTTGTGACGGGGATGCTGCGCTTTTCTTCAGCATCGTAAAACCACAGTTGTAAGTCCTGGGCAGCGCGCTTGTTATTAGTATTAGTCTTGGCGGAAATGTAATAAAAATTGCGCGTTCCGGGCACATAAATTGGATCAAAAAACCAGCTATTGGGATCACTATCAGTGACTACCGGAGTGAGTCGAACTGTTGCTTTTTGTGCCGGCCTTAGCACGTATTCAAAGCGCCAGATGCCTTGTTCCCCCTTTCCTTGAGGACCATAAGCCAGCAACATTTCAGCTTTTGTGTCGGCTGTATCTGTATGAGCGTGGTCAAACTGAAATAAACGGGCCCCTTTGGGTATGCGATATAAAGTTTGTAGTTTGCCATCGCTACCCCGGTATTTTAATAGGGGGCCTGTGCGAGTACTTTCCAGTAGCACCAATGCCGCGTTGGCGTTTGTACCCTGCTTATGCGACTCACCAGCCCCATGCTCCGGATGCAGATGGGCTTGTGCCTGAAGGCACAAACCCGAAATGAGGTAGAGAAGCCCATAAAAGACGCTGTGAATCATCCGTGTTGTCATTAGATTCTCCTTGCTCTCATCATGGGCTTCCTGGTTTAGTTGGAGTTAATTGTCCGCCTCGCTCTGACTAATTCTCCGCTGCGCTCAGCTCGGGCGCCGGGTAATTGGGCAGATAAAGCACATTACCGTTTAAGCAAGTGGGCAGTGGCGCCAGATTTTCCGAACTAGCCGTGTCAGCAGAAATTGCGTGATAGTGATAAATCCCATTTGGAAACTCCTGTGTAGTGCCAGTGTGACCATTACAACTATCTAAGACATCACCTGAATCGTAACCATCTTCACCGTAAATGGGGAAACCATCGGCCATGAAGCCAATTACCGTACCATGGGAGGTGCTCTCGTCCACATCACTGGAAAAGTCTGGTAAACAGCCTTCAGCGCGCGCGGCACTGGCGGTATGTTCATCCACCTGATCGCGATTGGGGTTAGTGGGGTCGCCGTGATAGTGGAACGGGCCGCCTTGGTAACTGACATTACCGTTACAGTCATCCAGTACTTCCCAATCAGAATCATAGGTGTTGTGTACGGCGTAACCTTCTCCGCTGGGAGAATCCTCATTAGGGTGAGCAAAGGTACCGCCTGATATTGCCATACCGCTGTGATCTTCATCATCTATGCTGGTGGCTGTATCAACCACGGTTGGATTAAGCGAAAACAAGAATACCCGATTGTTAGCATCCACACTGTAACATCCCGTGTCTGGACCACCTTCAGGGTCGTCGAAGCAAACGTTCGCAGTATCGTCGCTATTGGATGTGGTGTCGTCATAGTCATAGGTTGAAGGCACACCATTACTCAGCAACAATGCGGTATCGTTTTCGCCATCAAAATCCCAATCGATAAAGTTTACATAGACGTACGGGCGGGCTTCTGCTGTACTGGTGGCAGAGAAACGATTTGCTGCAAAAGCTGTCGCCAAGGTAAGGGCATCAACCGTGGTATTGGTGCTTTCAACGTCGATTTCTGAATCGATATCGCGCTTGTCCGAATCAGAAAGCTCTGGTGAATGGAACTCCGGCACAAACCAGGTCTTGCCACTCAAGCATTCCGGAAGCGGCGGTATCTCATTGCGCGAGCCAGTGCCGTTAGCGGTGACAGCATCGTAATTTAACGCATGATAATGATAAATTCCGTCCGGAAACTCTGATGTCGTACCGTAGTGACCATTGCACTCGTCTAGTTCATCACCAATATCGTATCCATCTGTACCGTAAATCGGAAAACCGTCCGCCATATATCCGATGGCTGGCGTATGACCGGTATCTTCATCGACGACTAGCTCGTAGTCAGGCAGACAGTCTGATGCTTCGGTAGCGGCGAGGGTATGTTCATTGGTGCCATCGTTAATTGGATAGGTGGGATCGCCATGATAGTGATAAGGGGCTCCCTGATAACCAGAATGGCCATTACAATCGTCTAATACTTCCCAGCCTTCGTCGTATACATTGGTAATGGCATAACCTGCGTTATCCTCTGGTGATGGTGCAGTGGGCAACTCAAAAGTAGCGCCTGAAATAGCCATACCTGAATGTTGATCCGAGCTTACGTTCGTGATGTTGTCTGCCACCTCCGGATTGGTAGGCACCACAAACGCTCTGACGCTTGCTTCAATTGGATAACAACCACCACTGTCGGCTTCGTCAGGGCCATTGTTCGGGTCGTCAAAGCAGGTATTTTGGGTATTGTCCGCGTCTGAGGTGGAGTAGTCATAATCGTAGGTATAAGGTACGCCGTTAGATTGAAGGATAGCGGCGTCATTGTTGCCGTCACCATCATAATCTACGAAATCCACCATCACATAGGGTCTTGCCGGTATGGTTTCATCGGCAGAAGCCTCAAAGCGAGCCGCATCAAAGGTGGTTTCCAATAACGATTCGTTGTCAGTGGGCTCCGTTGTGGTCGCCGCTTCTGCGCTAATAGTCACACTGTCGCTGTCGCTGTCTTCGCCATCAGATACCGTTAGCTGAATCACATAATCACCTTCTGCATCGGCAGTGAAACTGGCGTTGACACTATTCGCATTATTTAAGCTGGCCGTGCTGCCACCTGGTCTGCTGGTGAAGGACCAGCTGTAGGTTAAACTATCGTTGTCGGCATCTGAACTGCCGCTACCACTCAATGGTACATTGTCGCCCACTGCGACACTCTGGTCGCTTCCCGCATCGGCTACCGGGGTGCTGTTATTCTCTGTGGCGGTAATGGTCACGGTATCGCTATCACTGGCTTCACCGTCTGATACGGTAAGGCTTAATAGATAATCACCGGCATCTTGTGGGGTAAAACTTGGAGAGGCCGTATCGGCGTTGCTCAATGACACACCGCTGTCACCGGGGACACTGCTAAATGACCAACTGTAAGTTAAGGTATCGCCATCAGCATCAGAGCTGCCGCTGCCATCAAGGGTGACGGTATTGCCAACACTCACGGATTGATCCGAACCAGCATCCGCCGTTGGTGCTGTGTTAACTTCTTCAGATTCCGCAGTAATGGAAACAGTGTCGGCCTCACTGTCTTGTGTCCCATCATTAACGATAAGTTGTAATACATAGGTACCGGCTATATCAGCGGTAAATTTAGGGGATTCAATGTTTGTGCGACCAAGCTGTGCTTGACTACCATCGGGCATAGATTCAAATGACCAGGTATAGCTCAATGTATCGCCGTCACTATCCGTACTGCCAGAACCATCTAGTTCTACGCGCGTGCCCACCGTGACGGTTTGGTCTGTGCCCGCATCGGCTACGGGTGCGGCATTGGCGGATTCTGTTTCTGCAGTGATCCTCACTCTGTCGGCGGCACTGTCTTCGCTACCGTCATTAACAACCAGGGAAATAACGTAGTTGCCATCAACGTCAGCAGTAAAAGTAGGTGACGCGGCCGTTCTGTCACTCAATGTTGCCTCGCTACCATCTGGAGAGGTGCGCAGTGTCCAGGTGTAGGTAAGTGAGTCGCCATCATCATCTGAGCTCGCGGACCCATCTAAAGTAACGGTGCTGCCGGTGCTCACAGTTTGGTTGTCGCCAGCATTAGCGGTGGGCAGGGTATTACTGGAGCTGCCATTTGCGTTAGTATCGTCCAGTTTTTCCATTACCTGATCGGTACTGGCATTCACTGGTACATCTCCTGATTGACCACCAAAGCTAACCGTTTCGCTGCCTTGTTCATCATCGTCAGAATCAGCTGAACGACCTTGAGTGCCGGGAACTACATCAGGGTTGTAAATGATGAACGTCTGATCACCAGCGCGGCGAATCGCCAACTCTGCTTTACCATCACCATTGTAATCGGCTGGTACCGGAATATCTGCCGGATGTAAACCAAACTCAATTTCGGTTACCGTGGCGTCAATACTACTGCGAATATACCAGGTAAAATTGTCCGGATTGCGGTAGGCGATATCGGTAATACCGTCACCGTCATAATCCGCAGGTACAGGAATATCATTAATTGCGGTACTGAAGGAGACTCGCTGAATACCATCACCGCGATCTGAGTTGGTATTATCTCCACTACTGTTGAGGATATACCAGAAACCGTTAGAAGGACGCTTAACTGCTATATCGGCGATACCGTCACCATCAAAGTCGCCCTTTACCGGAATATCGTCCGGGTTTTTGCCAAATACTATGCGTTGGATGCCATCTTCTTTTTCAGAATTAAAATTGCTGCCGCTGGAGTTTTTTATATACCATGTGGAATTAGAGGGGCGCCGCACCGCAAAATCAGCGATGCCATCACCGTCGTAATCCGCTGGCACTGGAATGTCAGCGCTATTTCTGCCAAACACCTCTCGTTGAATGCCATCTTCTTTTGCTGAGTTGGTATTATCTCCCGAAGAATTGAGCACGTACCAGGTGTAATTAGTGGAGCGCCTTACCGCAAAATCAGTGATACCATCACCGTCATAATCCGCAGGGACAGGAATATCCTGTGCAGACAATCCAAAGCGCACTCGCTGGATACCGTCTCCCCGTTCTGAGTTGTAGTCCATGGAGCCAGAATTTTTCACGTACCAAAGTTGGGTGTCGGGTCGTCTGACGGCAACATCGGCGATACCATCGCCGTCATAGTCAAACTCAGTCGCGCACAAAGGCGAAGTGATTAATGCTCCGAGTAAACCGGAGAGTAAGAGTTTTGCGGATCTCATTGTTTTGCCTTAATTCTCTCGTTGGGTACAGGAGCATTGCCCCTTGCTGAAATTAGTGACTATGGGGTTTGCCATTGGGTTCGTGGCGATGCAGTAAATTGCGCAGTGCTCGTCCACCCCGTTTATCAAATGAGGAATTTGGAGTACCTTTGTAACACTTCAGTACCCATGGATGTGTTGCAGTGATGTAGTAGCCATATTGGCCATCGATTTCCATGCCATTGCATTCATCCAGATCACCCGTGCCTTCTGAGTACTCCCAATCCCCAGTGAATTGTCCATCGTATTCTGAGCTGGCGACGTTACCTTGGCCACCCACTGGCGTGGTGTAACCACTGACTTCTTGCCGTTCACCTGATTTTAATACGTAGCTGGGTTCTGCTTTACGAACTGCGCCGTTGTCATCAAAACAGGGGCCATAAATTGGAAAGCCATCAGCTGCGAAACCGATAACCGGGGAGGCCATCGCAGAAGTTTCACAGTCAAGGTCATACATAGCGAGTGGATCTCCATGGTAGTGATAGGTACCATCGGGTTGTGGGTGGGCATTGTGCTCGTCGGTACCGAAATTATTCAAACTGGACATGGGGTCATAGCGCCAGGGATTGTCTACTTGATCGTTGCCACAGCCAATTTTTTCTTCCCCTAGAGGCTCGTTACCAACGCCATAACAGGCGGCTGAAAGCAAGTCGATGACAACACCATTAAGTGTAATTGCGTTAGTCGTTGTAAGGGAAAGCTCGGTAACAGAAGCGGCAAAACCGGGTGTTCTTTCTACCGAATAGTCACCGCTTTGCTCTGTGACCACACTGGCGAAACTACCTTGTTCGTTAAAGTCGTGGTTAGGGATTTCATTGACGATAAAATCGCAGGTATCCGTGTTGGCACTGATGGTAACGCTATTGGTGAAATCCGTCGCTTCCTGAATATCCGTCACGTTGGCGTAATAGGTACCCTCGTAATCGCCGCAATCACCGCTGCGGTTAACAAATTCAATGTCTTTGATATCGACATTATCATTGACGGCGGTCAGGGTAATATCATCCGTACTTGCTTCGCTACCATCGCTTACCGTTAATCTTATTTCGTAGGTACCGGCAATATCTGGAGTGATGGTGGGGGTCTCCGAAGCACGACGACTCAATGAGGCTGAGCTGCTATCAGGTTGACTGATAATACTCCAGCTGAAGTTCAATGCGTCACCATCGGCATCACTGCTACCACCGCCCGATAGTGTCACTTCTTCATTGACTGACACCTGTTGATCTGGCCCTGCATCGGCAACGGGCGCTGTGTTGTCAGATACAGCTTCTTCTGCGGTAATGGTGACACTGTCAGCGCTGCTACTATCTGTACCGTCGTTGACAGTGAGTGATACAACATAATCGCCAACAACGTCCACAGTAAAGGTTGGGGTGGCGCTGCTGGTACTGCTTAATTGTGCTTCACTACTTGCTGGCAGACTGCTGAAAGTCCAGTTGTAAGACAGGCTGTCGCCATCGGCATCAGTACTATTAGCGCCATTTAATTGCACCTGGCTGCCAACATCCACTGTTTGATCGCTTCCGGCGTCTGCGACGGGAGCAGAATTAGTTTCAATCTCAGTGTTTACCGCATTAAGTTTTGCAATCACTTCAGTAATAGGTGCATTGACGGGGATATCGTCTGCTTGCTTGCCAAAATTAATGCGCTGGATTTCAGAATCTGATGAATTGAGGATATAAAAGTATTGATTGGAACTTCTGCGCACGGCCACATCCGCTGCACCGTCACCATCATAATCGGCAGGAACAGGGATATCGGCCTCGTCTTTGCCCAAAACGAATTCCCGAACTTCGCCATCGCTAGAATAGCGAATATACCAGGTAAAGGTATCCGGACGTCGCACGGCGATATCGGTTATGCCGTCATTGTCGTAGTCGGCAGGGACTGGGATATCACCATCTTGTCCTAGTATTAGTCTTTGAATGCCGTCTTCGTTTTCAGAATTATAATTTGAACCGCTGGAGTTTTTAATGTACCAGGTGCTATTGGAAGCGCGCCAAACGGCAACATCGGCAATGTTGTCTTCGTCGTAAAATCCGGGTACAGGCACATCTTCACTGTTTTTACCAAAAACGATACGCTGAATGCCATCTTGTGCGTCAGAATTGTAATTGCTGCCATCAGAGTTTTTGATATACCAGGTAAATGTCGATGCTCTGCGTACTGCAAAATCGGCTATGCCATCGCCGTCGTAGTCTGCTGGTACCGGGATATCGCTGGTATTCTTGCCAAACACCACTCGTTGAATGCCGTCTTGTGCTTCTGAATTGGTGTTATCGCCTGAAGAGTTTTTAACATACCAGGTAAACGTTGAGGGCCGCCGCACGGCAAAATCGGTGATGCCATCGCCGTCATAGTCGGCTGGGACAGGAATATCCGCAGTGTCTTTACCAAATTGTGTGCGCTGGATACCGTCTTGAGCATCGGAGTTGAAGTTGTCATCCCCGGTATTGAGTACATACCAATAATAAGTACTGCTGCGGCGCACCGCCACATCCGAAATTCCATCGCCATCGTAATCGAATTGAGTGGCAGAAGCTGAAGCAATTAAAGCCGCCTGAAGGACAGCCGAAAGTACTATTTTGTTCACACAGTTCATTTGTTTGTAACCGGGTCAAATTCTGCTGACGGTTACCAAGAAAATCAGAAAAGAGAGCGGCTCAAGCCTACTCTGTTTTTTCAGGTAGCCGCAAAACAGAAACTTGTTTTATCTATATACAAGGTTAGCAAACGGGGGGGCTTATAAATGTGCAAAAACTGAGGATTTGTGATCTTTTCTGATTATTTTTTAATAACACTTCGGATTTAATTGATTGTGCAGATATTTCTGCAATATTTTGGGTTCCAACATTACTTTGTTATAGGCCAATTGAATTAACCCTTCCGATTGCAATTCATTCAGCCATCGATTTACGCTCTGCCGGGTGGTGTTTAACATGAGTGCTAGTGACTCTTGTGAAACATCTAAGTCGCCATTTTCACCATTAAATGTACTGTAAAGATGCAGTAAGCGCTTAACCAATTGCAATTTGATGGGAAGCGTACGGGCTTCATCAATAATTTCAAACAGTGCGCGCATACGCTGACAGAAAATAGGGATAAAATAACGATACATTTCCGGGTGCCTGTCGCAAAGTTGAGCAAAGACACTGTGCGGAATAGTTAAAATCGTAGCGGCTTCATCAACGGTTGCGCAATGAGTACGAGGCAAGTTATCAAAACTGGATATCTCGCCGAACCAGTCACCTGAAGTGAGCCAAGTTAACACCACTTCTTTTCCTTCCGGAGTAAAGTTGCTAATGCGCACTTTACCTGAGTGAACAAAAAACAGGCCGTTGGGTGCTTGCTCCTTGGTGTGTAGTACCGCCTGGGCATTGAGTTGCTTTAGTTTGGCATGCGCCATGATGGCATCTTGCAAATGCGTTGGAAGCGAGCTGAACCAAGGGTTTTTATGTAAATTGGCGGTAACGTCAGGTGTCAATTGAGGGGTACTCCAAAAAATGTCGCCAAAACGACAGTTGCCCCTTTAGCTTATAGTCTATAGTGAACTGATACCAGAGCAGGGGATAGGAATATGTCAAAAGTTCAACAACAAGTAAGTGCTGCCGAGTGGCAGTTGCGGGTGGATTTAGCGGCTTGCTATCGCATCGTTGCTCACTATGGTTGGGACGATTTAATTTTCACCCATATTTCAGTCCGCATTCCCGATGCTGAACCGCAGTTTTTGATTAATCCTTATGGCATGTTGTTCGAAGAGGTAACGGCTTCTAACCTGGTTAAGGTGGATCTTGAAGGTAATAAAATCATGGCGTCGGATCATGATATCAATCCTGCTGGATTCAATATTCACAGTGCCGTACACGAAGCTAGGGAAGATGCTCATTGCGTATTGCACTTACATACCAATGCCGGTGTAGCCATTTCTGCCTTAGAAAATGGCTTGCAGCCATTGAGCCAGCAGTCTTTATTTCCCTTATCTGGCTTGGCTTATCACGACTATGAGGGGATCGCACTCAATCCCGATGAAAAGGCCAGACTGGTGGCAGACTTGGGCAGTGATAATTTTATGATACTGCGCAATCATGGTTTACTAACCTGCGCCGAAACCGTTGCAGATGCGTTTTTGTTTATGTTTGTATTGCAACGAGCGTGTGAAATTCAACTACTGGCTCAGTCCACGGGACAACCGCTGAAAACCATTCCTAAGTCAATATTGGCAGGTATTAAAGCGCAAGCTTCTGAAGTGACCAAAGCCGCAGGAGGGGGGCTGGCCTGGCCCGGAATTTTGCGCAAGCTGGATCGCATTGATCCTTCATTTCGTCATTAGCTACTGGCTTGACATCTGATGCCCTATACAACGCTAAACGAATACCAGAATAAGGCAAAATATCTGGAACTGAATGGTTATCGCCTCGCCTGGTGGCAGCATCAAGCTCCGGGTAAGCCTGTTATTTTATTTATTCACGGTTTCCCTAGCGCTAGCTGGGATTGGCACCATCAATGGGCTGAACTATCGTCGGATTATCACCTGGTGGCGATGGACATGTTGGGCTTCGGTCTTTCCGATAAGCCAGCACCTTATGGCTATACACTCGTCGAACAAGCGAGGTTTTATCTGGCCTTACTCGCACACCTGAACATTAGCCAATGCCATATATTAGCTCATGATTATGGTGACTCAGTTGCGCAAGAGTTACTGCATTTGGTGGAAACAGAGCAAACTGCGATTCAATTGAGTTCAGTAACCTTTCTTAACGGAGGGGTGTTTAGCGAAAGTCACCGACCTTTACTGACCCAAAAATTGCTGAAAAGTGTTATCGGACCTTGGGCTGTGAAGTTTTTAAATGCGCGCAGCCTGGAGCGCAGTTTTAAGCGTATTTTCGGACCGCAGACCCCCCCGAAAAAACACGAAATTGAAACGCTGTGGCAACTGCTTATAATCAATAATGGTGTAAAGGCCATGCCTTATTTGCTGCAATACATCGATGAGCGCAAGCAACGCAGGCAGGACTGGCTTGCCGCCATGCAATCCACAAAGGTGCCAATGCTATTTATCAATGGACGCCATGATCCCATCTCTGGTGAACACATGCGGCTGCGTTGGCAGCAGTTATTACCTGATGCACCAACCAACTCGCTGCCAGTGGGGCATTATCCCCAAATAGAATCCCCGCAGCGAGTGACAGAAGTGTTCACCGGTTTTATTGCGAATAAAATGAGATAATTACAGGTCGTGATTGGTGTTGTGCATAAATAGGTACACGTAATAACCACACAGTGCAACTACAATAGTTAATCCCAACAAAGAACCCCAAGCGACTGGATCGTTGAATAATAAACTTAACATGGTTTTTCTCCTGATTTTTGTTTCTGAGACCAGAATAAACCTGGCAAGCTATAGATGATCTGATCTGGATCAAAGAGCCGACGCAAACTTTCAATAGACGCTTTTACCCCCTGTGTATAAACCATTCCACGCATACGTATGCAGTGCGAGGTGCATACGTATTCAATTGGAATTTAATTTACCCAAGACGTAGCTTGTTAATCGAATGTTAACCTTGTGTAAATTAAATTGGAGGCAAAATGAAATCCCTTAAATCGACGCTGGCGCTTGGCGTTGCTGCAACTTTACTCAGTGCTCCTGCAGTCTCTGCTCCCACGACCTTTGTGCACCTTTTTGAATGGAGTTGGTCAGACGTAGCCAATGAGTGCGAAACGTTTCTCGGTCCAAATGGCTATGCTGCAGTTCAGGTATCACCGCCGAATGAGCATATTCAGGGGAACCAGTGGTGGACTCGCTATCAACCTGTCAGCTATCAGATCCAAAGTCGGGGCGGCAGCGAATCTGAATTTGTTGACATGATATCCCGTTGTAACGCTCAAGGCGTGGAGATTTATGTGGATGCCGTGATTAACCACATGGCTGCGGGTAGCGGTACAGGTGTAGCTGGTAACAGCTACGGCAATAAGCAATATTCAGTCTATGGCCCGCAGGATTTTCACGATACGTGTACCATTAATCCGGAGGATTATGGCAATGATCGTTGGCGAGTGCAGAACTGCGAGCTGGTGGGATTACCGGATCTGAATACCAGTGCAACTTATGTCCAAGACACGCTGGCGGGATATCTCAATTATCTGACTAACCTTGGTGTTGCCGGCTTTCGCTTTGATGCTTCAAAACACATGTCAGTCGGTGATATTCAGGGGGTATTGTCCAAAGTTAACGGTTCACCTTTGGTATTTCAGGAAGTCATAGATCAAGGTGGTGAAGCGGTAAGCGCTGCTGAATATACGGGAACCGGGTTGGTAACTGAATTTAAGTACAGTACTCAATTGGGCAATACCTTTCGCAATGGGCAATTGTCCTGGTTAAGCAGCTTTGGCGAAGCCTGGGGCTTTCTGCCTAGCTATCAAGCGGTGGTATTTGTAGATAACCACGATAATCAGCGCGGTCATGGCGGAGCAGGCAATGTCATTACGTTCGAAGATGGTCGACTTTACGACCTGGCTAATGTCTTCATGCTGGCCTGGCCCTACGGTTATCCCAAAGTAATGTCCAGCTATGATTTTCACGGTGATACCGATGCTGGCGGCCCTTCAGTGCCGGTGCATAACAACGGCACATTGGAGTGCTACGGCAGCGATTGGAAGTGTGAACATCGCTGGAGCTATATTGCTGGTGGTGTTGATTTCAGAAATAACGTGAATGATAACTGGAACGTGACTGATTGGTGGGACAACGGCAATAATCAAATTGCTTTTGGTCGCGGTAGTGCCGGACATGTTGCCATCAACAAAGAAGACTACACCATGAATGTTGCCCTTAGCACACAGATGACTGCGGGCGTGTACTGTAATGTACTAAAAGGCGAGTTGTCTCAAGATGGCAGTAGTTGTTCTGGTGAGACTATTACCGTTAATGGTGATGGTAGCATAAACACTAATCTTGCCGCCTGGGATGCATTTGCCATTCACCAGAACAGCAAGATTACCTCAACGGGAGGTAATGAAGACTGGCAACGCACAGTGATTTTCATTCAGGCACAAACGGCTAGTGGTCAGGATATGTTTATCCGAGGCGGAATCGACCACGATTATGCCAACAATAATCTTGGAAGAAATTGCCAGACAACAAATTTCGAGTGTGCCATGCCCATTACCCACAATAATTTGCGCAATGCCACAACGGCCCCCTGGAAGTCAAACGAGTTTTACCTTGACTGGTATGGCGCGGAGTCAGCGCAGGATAGCTATGCTGAGGGAACCGCAATGGATTGGACAACGGATGTTTGGCCTTCCTCATGGGGTGCAGTAAAAACGGTAGCTGTTGATGGCTATGGTGAAGAGCCGCTCAATCTTTGGGGACAGCACTATTGGATGTTAGATGTGCAAATGGACTGCAGCAAAGCGGTAAATGGTTGGTTTGAAGTGAAGGCCTTTGTCAAAAACGGGCAGGGCTGGGAGAGCGATATTTCCCAAAGTGGTGCGCCTTACAGCAGTAACAATCACTTTGCGCAGTGTGGCAAAATTAACAAGTTTGATTTTAATGGCAATACCGCGGAGATATCAGATTTATAATCTGACCAGAAAATCTAATTGAATCAGGCCCAATCAGTCGTCAAAAACGCACTGGTTGGGTTTTTTTTTATATATCTGACATGCGATAATTCGCGTTTTCCCACAATCAGATAGTTTCAGTGAAAGTATTTTGTGAAGATACCCTTACCTACGGTGAGGCGTTTTTTGAAGATGTCGCCGAAGTAACTTACTTTGCAGGCAACCAACTCAGTGCTGCAGACCTGACCGATGTCGAGGCCTTGTTTATTCGTTCCACCACCAAAGTGACACCAGAGCTGTTAAGCCTGGCAAAGCTATTAAAACTAGTGGCGACGGCGACTGCAGGCACTGATCACATGGATCTGAATTACCTGCAAGAGCGAGGCATCAAAGCTTATTCCGCAGCAGGCTGCAATGCCATTGCCGTCGCTGAATATGTGATTGCAGGTTTATTGTGGTTGGCCGCAAAGGAGAATATCAAGCTGCAAGGCAAGCGCATAGGTATTGTTGGGGCTGGCAATGTCGGCACAGCGCTGGCGGAAAGAGCCGTGCATCTTGGTTTAGAGGTGCAGCTTTGTGATCCGCCACTGGAAGCGGCAGGAGATCCCCGTGACATGGTGCCACTGTCGGCAATACTTGAATGCGACATTATTAGTTTGCACGTGCCGTTTGTTAATACTGGAAAGTGGCCCACCCATCACATGTTCAACGAGCAGCGTTTACAAACCCTCAGGCCTGAGCAAATATTAGTCAATGCCTGTCGTGGTGAAGTGGTGGACAATTTTGCTTTAAAGTCTGTACTGCAAAGTAACAAAGCTTTTTTTACCCTATTTGATGTTTGGGAAAATGAACCTGACATTGACTTTGAGTTGGCTCAGCGCACTGATATCGCTACCCAGCATATTGCTGGCCATACCCTGGAAGGAAAGGCTCGCGGGACAGATATGATATACAACTTTGCCGCAGAGCAATTTGGCTGGCCGCAAAAGAGTATGTGGGATTATTTGCCTGAAGTTTCTTTTTCCGGGAAGTCCTGGCTGGAATTAGCAAAAAGCGAGCGCTCAGCGGAAGTGCAATTACATGACTTGATAAGTCAGGTTTATGCCATAGAACAAGATAGTTTCCTGTTTAAAACGCAAGTAAATGATGACAAATCTTTCAGATATAGCCGAAAACACTATGGTATTCGAAGAGAATTTTCTAGTGTGCAAGTAAATACTGGAAATTCTTTGCTGACACAGGCAATCTACGGGCTTGGTTTTCGAAACGTCGCAAAAGGCGACCAAACATAAACAATTGGAGTAAGAAGTAAATGTCTCGCGCATTTGATGTTGCCGTATTAGGTGCCACTGGTTTGGTGGGCAAAAACATGATTGAAATTCTCGAAGAACGTGGGTTTCCAATCAACAATCTTTATCCCTTAGCAAGCGCACGTAGCGCAGGTAGTACCATTACCTATAAGGGTGAAGAGATTACGGTACAAGATGCGGATACGTTTGATTGGACCCAGGTACAAATCGGCTTTTTCTCAGCGGGTGGCAGTATTTCGGCGAAATATGCTCCCATTGCTGCCGAGCAAGGTTGTGTGGTGATTGATAACACCTCACATTTTCGCTATGAGCCAGATATCCCACTGGTAGTGCCAGAAGTTAATGCTCACGCTATTGCTGATTTTAGAAATCGCAATATTATCGCCAACCCTAACTGTTCAACAATCGGCATGCTGGTGGCGCTCAAGCCTATTCATGATCATTTTGGTATCACGCGTATCAACGTGTCTACTTATCAATCTGTTTCGGGCGCTGGTAAATCTGCCATGGATGAATTGGCCAAACAAACGGCTGATTTGTTAAACGGTCGAGAAGTAAAAGTGGAAAGCTTTAGTCGTCAAATTGCTTTTAATTGTATTCCTCAGATTGATGTGTTCATGGACAATGACTACACCAAAGAAGAAATGAAAATGAGCTGGGAAACCCAAAAAATCATGGGCGACGAGAGTATCCTTGTGAATGCCACAGCAGTGCGAGTACCTGTGTTTTATGGTCATGGTGAAGCTGTGCACCTGGAGACGCAGCAGCCTATGGATGTGGAGCAGGTGAAAGCGCTTCTGAAAGAGGCTGAAGGTGTTGTACTAATGGAAAATCGTGAAGACTTTCCTACTCAAGTTGGCAACTCCAGCGGTAAAGATGAGGTGTTTGTTGGACGGGTACGTCAGGATATTACGCATCCCAATGGATTGAATTTATGGGTTGTTTCAGACAACGTACGCAAAGGCGCTGCCACTAACAGCATTCAGATAGCCGAAGTACTTATCCGCGACTATCTATAATTTCTATTTTCGGCCAGCGGTTTATCGCTGGTCCGCTTATTTAGTTATACCCAAACTACCTCAAGATACTCGACTTCAGCGGGAGAATAAAAGGATTTAGGCAAGGCAAATTGTAGAAGGCATGGTTGTTCTCACGTCGATACAATTTAACGCAGCATAAATGCTTTTAGGCCCCGCCCTTCGGGAGCTTCACAGCGCTTCCATTACTGTGTTGCACTTGTTTGAAAGGTAGCCGACATTCCTTCTCAAGTGCGCCTTGTACTGAAAGCGCTGTGATAGCTCTGAAGCTGGCATCTTGAGGTAGCTTGGGTATATAATCCTCCATCGCAACTGCCTATTTTATTTAAGTTTTTTCCATCTGCGCCGATGACCAGCAATAAGCGGGATTAAATCTGATTTTTGCTGTCCTCACACGGTGAATACTGTATTATCGGTGATGTTTAATCAGTGGCTAGAGGGGAATTGGCTTGCTCACTGTATCTGGTTTATAGTTAGATATGGAAATACCTCTGGTATAAGTCTTGCAGCCAAACGTTGGTTGACCCTGTTTTTGGCTGAAGTCATACAACTAACAACAAAAAATTGACGAAATTATAAAATCAAGACGGCAAAATACTTAAGTGCGTAATATTCAATCAGGATACAATTCTAACACAAGGGCAACCGGGCAAATCCAGGCGCGTAAAGGGCTTGGCGTTTCCAGTTTAGTGGTTTTTTTGATGCTCACTTGCCTGAGCTCCTTCACTTCCTTTGCTCAGCAGCCAAACGATCGACTCATTGAATTGCGAGGCGCAAAAAATTCCACAGAACAATATTCTGGCGCTACCTATGGCCCGATTGATTCCGACGATACTCTGTGGCGCATTGCGGATCGCTATCGTCAGAACAAAAACCTAAGCATCTATCAGGTAATGGTGGCCATCTATGAATTAAATAAAGATGCCTTTGCCACTGAAAACCTTAATACCCTGAAAAATGGCGCCATGTTGCGCTTACCCTCAGAGCGGTATATCGCTCGAATCGATGCCACAAATGCAAAAATCAAATCTGAACAAGATGACGATGCATGGTCTCCGGAAAATAAACCCGGTGAAAGCCTGGTTAACCTTAAGCCACCAGTCAAACTGGTTAATCGCGATGATCTGGCGGAAACCAAAACTGAAATTGAATCCCGTCTCAACCGCATTAATGAAGAGCAACAAGCGCAGTTTAATGCCATCAGACAACAGTTTGCTGAGTCAATAACTAGCGTAGAGTCATTGTTAGACGAAAATCGCAAAATATTTGATCGACTGGATACGGTAAACAAAGAGATCGACCAGCTGCGAGAGCGCGCCAGCCAAGACCAGGTTGAACAATCTCAAATGCTACAAATCCAGCAAGAAATGCTGGAATTGTTGACGCCTAAACCTGAGGAAGAGAAATCGCTAGATTTGTCATTTTTGACCTCAGATATCTTTATTATTGTCTCATCGTTATTGCTCACCTTGTCAGTTTTGGGTGGATTGACGATGTTCTTATTACGGCGCAAAGGCGACGAAGCGCCAGCGATTGAAACTGCCGCTCCTGCACCTGCCCCTGAAATGGCCTCAAAAGCCGTAGAAGAATCAGATGTATTGGATGAGTTGAGCTCAGATAGTACGGATGAATTAGGGGACGATGATTGGGCAGATGATGATCTGTTTGGTGATGACGACCTCCTACAAGATGAATTTGCAGAAGAGCTGGATGATTCGTTAGACAAGGTACTCGAAGAAGAGATGGGTAGCCTTGACATGGATGACGACCTGTTGAGCGGCGATGATGACGATTTCGGTGATTCAGATAGCGGGTTGTTGGACCAAGGTGATTTGGATGATTTGTTCGCATCTGATGAATCAGACGATGATGCCGTTGAATTGTCTGAAGCCGAAGACGACGTGGATGGCATTCTGGACGAATTTGCGGAGTTAGATGAGCCCGAGGTTGAAGATTTCGATAGCGGCCTTGATGAAGAACTTGACGCAGATGAACAACCCGATATCGACAGTATTTTGGAAGAGGCTGCAGAAACAGAAACTGCTGAAGAAATCACAGAAGAAACTCCTGAACCCGAACCCGAACCTGAACCAGAACCCGAACCCGTTGCGGAAGAAAATGCTGAAGAGCTAGAACCTTTCGATGCCGAAGAAGTTCTGGGCATTGCAGATGAAGATTTGTTAACCGATGAGGCGGTTGAAAAGTTAGAAGACAGCATCGAACAACAAAACGAGCAACTGGATAACATTACCGAAGAGCTGACGGAAGTATTACAAAATGCGCCACGTAAGGCGCCGGGTGATCCTGATGTTGCGATAGAAGAGCCAGAAACAGCATTTGGCGATGATGTTGCATTTGGAGATGATGTCGCCTTTGGGGATGATGCAGAGTTTGGAGACGAAAACGACTTTGAAGATTCATCCTTCTCCGATGAAGCAGATCTTGCAGACAGTTTGCTGGATGAAAGTGATTTAGATGACGTCTCCAGCGACTTATTTGCTGAAGATGAAGATGACTTGCAAGCACCCGAAGACGAACTGGATGCCATGGTAGCCAATCAGCCGGATACTGACGTAGAGTCTTTACAGGATGAGCTGGCTGATGAACTCCTTGCCGAGTTGGGTATTGAGGAAGTTGCTGACGATGATTCCGGGCAGATGGACCTCGCCGATGAATTATTAGCAGAATTGGGTGTTGAAGATCCTGAAGTCATGAACCAGGAGCCGGACAGTACTCAAGATGATATTGCTGACGAGCTGTTGGCAGAAATGGAAGCGGAAACCCAAGATGAAGATGACATTGATCAGGACTCATTAGCCGATGAGTTGTTAGCTGAGCTCGGTGTTGCAGATGAAGATAGTGAGCAAATTAGCGAGGATAGTCCTTCGCAAGCTGAGAACGCACAGGATGACCTTGCTGATGAACTACTTGCCGAACTGGGAATGGAAGGGGATTCGGATAGCGATTCTGAATCTGACCCCGATGAAACTACAGATACCGAAATAGATAATACCGCAGAGCTGCAAGATGTAGGTTTTGAAGAGCTTGATTCAGTTGATGACGGTGTAGATGCCATTGAGTCAGAGGATGCCATTGAATCAGAAGACAGCAGTGCTGAATCATTCGAGTTACCCGACGACGCTGAACTAGAGAGTTTAGTGGATGACATTGAAACAGAGGCTCCGTCAGAAATTGAAGCAGAGCTTCAGCCAGAACTAAAAGAAGAGATTCAGCCCGAAACCGATGAGCCAGGCCAGGAAGAGCCGGATGATTTTCAAGGTTCTGCAGAACCAGATGAACTTGCCACATCAGATGACGGTGAGCTTGATAACGAACCTGATGTTTTAGCTGAAAATCTGCCTGGACAGAACGACGAAAGTGAGGACTTTACAGATGAATCTTCGCTTATAGATGAGCCAGAAAATAACGCGCAAACAGATCCTGAATCCCTTATGGCAGAACAGGATGAGTTTGTTGCAGAAGTCGAGGATGACACTGAGACAGTTGCCGATCTTGCTGATGATGTTATCGAACAAGGCTATGATGTTGATAGCGATGAAGATAGCGAAGCCGAAGTCACTGATGAACTTCTTGATGAGCCGTCAAATTCAGATGATTCTTTAGAAGCAGAAGCAGAAGCAGAAGCAGAAGCAGAAGCAGAAGCAGAAGCAGAAGCAGAAGCAGAAGCAGAAGCAGAAGCAGAAGCAGAAGCAGAAGCCAAACCCAGCTACCCAATAGATGATATCACCGACGAGGACTATAACGATTTATTAGACTCCCTCGCGACTGATGGTGAACAGATAGATGGCCAGGTTGCTGATGAAGACGCTGAAACAAATGGTTTATTCTCTGGTGAATTATCACTTGAAGATATCCCGGATATTGCTTCAGATGATTTTGGTGCTGGAACTGAACCTGAAGAAGAGAAAACTCAAGCGTTCGAAGAAGAAACCGATGAGTTGTCTTTAGAGGATATTCCAGAATTAACGGAAGATGCATTCAGTTCAGTAGGTAAAGAGTCTACGGTTGATGAATCTGATTCATTGCCGGATTTCTCTGATTTGCCTCAGGGTGATCTATTAGAGCCGGAATTACTCGACGATGAACCTCAATCAGCGCAGTCTGAGAACGAAATATTAGAAGACAGTCTGACTGATATTGAAGACGCAACAGAAGATCCAACGCTGGTAGAAGATACGCTGGCTGAACCAGAAACAGACTTGTTGCACGAAGATACGCTGGAAGACAGTCTGACCGATATTGAAGAAGCGCCAGTGGAGCCAGAGCTGCTAGAAGATTCGCTGGACGACAGTCTGACCGATATTGAAGGCGCACCGGTAGAACCTGAATTTGCAGAAGAGCCTGAGCTGGCAGAAGAGCCTGAGCTGTTAGAAGAGCCTGAGCCGGCAGAAGAGCCTGAACTGGCAGAAGAGCCTGAACTTGCAGAAGAGCCTGAACTTGCAGAAGAGCCTGAACTGGCAGAAGAGCCTGAACTTGCAGAAGAGCCTGAATTTGCAGAAGAGCCAGAGCTGGTAGAAGAGCCAGAGCTGGCAGAAGAGCCAGAGCTTGCAGAAGAGCCTGAGGTGGCGGAAGAGCCTGAGCTGGCAGAAGAGCCTGAGCTTGCAGAAGAGCCTGAGCTGGCAGAAGAGCCTGAGCTTGCAGAAGAGCCTGAACTTGCAGAAGAGCCAGAGCTGGCAGAAGAGCCAGAGCTGGCAGAAGAGCCTGAGCTGGCAGAAGAGCCTGAACTGGCAGAAGAGCCTGAGCTGGCAGAAGAGCCTGAGCTGGCAGAAGAGCCTGAGCTGGCAGAAGAGCCTGAGCTGGCAGAAGAGCCAGAGCTGGCAGAAGAGCCTGAACTGGCAGAAGAGCCTGAACTTGCAGAAGAGCCTGAACTTGCAGAAGAGCCTGAATTTGCAGAAGAGCCAGAGCTGGCAGAAGAGCCTGAGCTTGCAGAAGAGCCTGAGCTTGCAGAAGAGCCAGAGCTTACAGAAGAGCCAGAGCTGGCAGAAGAGCCTGAGCTGGCAGAAGAGCCAGAGCTTACAGAAGAGCCAGAGCTTACAGAAGAGCCAGAGCTTGCAGAAGAGCCTGAGCTTGCAGAAGAGCCAGAGCTTGCAGAAGAGCCTGAGCTTACAGAAGAGCCTGAGCTTACAGAAGAGCCAGAGCTTACAGAAGAGCCTGAGCTGGCAGAAGAGCCTGAACTTGCTGAAGAGCCTGAATTTGCAGAAGAGCCTGAATTTGCAGAAGAGCCAGAGCTGGCAGAAGAGCCAGAGCTTGCTGAAGAGCCTGAGCTTGCAGAAGAGCCTGAGCTTGCAGAAGAACCTGAACTTGCAGAAGAACCTGAACTTGCAGAAGAGCCAGAGCTTGCAGAAGATCCTGAACTGGTAGAAGAGCCTGAACTGGCAGAAGAGCCTGAGCTTGCAGAAGAGCCAGTGCAGGTTGAAGAAACTCTGGTGGAAGAGTCATCCGAGCCGGAACTGGCGGAACCGGAAACAGACTTGCTGGATGAAGATTCGCTGGAAGACAGTCTGACTGATGTTGAAGATTTGTCTGAAGAGCTGGATGAAGAGGGCCAGTTGGAAGCGTTGTTAGATGATTCTGATGCGGAGCAGGAGTTTGATAGCCAGGAAGGGGAACTCGATGATTTTGATGAAGCACTGGCAGAGTTCTCTGAAGGGGCAGAAGAAAGAGCCAATCCAGAAAGCGATATCGATGATATCGACGAAATTTATGGTTACAAAGACACCAGTGTAGATTTTGATGTTGAAGAGACGCGCAAAGATGTTTCGCTACAAGATCTGAAGCTAACACCAGAAGAAGAATCTGTTGAATCAGTAGAATCTGAACAGCTAGAGACAAAATCACTGGATGCCGAACAAGAGTCGTCTGAAGAACCTCAGAGTGATGGTGAAGAGTTAACCGATGATGATGGATTAACAGATGACGACCTGGAATCAGCGTTTCTTGAGCAAGGTGATGAAAATGATCTTTTGGATGATGATGAACTTCCAGAGCTGCTTGACGAGCCAGATCAGGAAGATGAATCGAATCCTGACAGTGCACTAGACGATTTACCCGGACTGGGTGAGTGGTTAGGTGAGGACGAGGAGTCTGATCTTGACGACATCAGCCTGGACAACTGGGCAGAGCAAAAAGAAGACAGTATCGAAGAAGCAAACAGCCTTGATGATGCTGAGATATCTTCAGAATCAGAGTCTGAAAATAACCTTAATGATATTCCCTCTTTTGGTGGCGAATCTGAAGTGGCCCCTGAGAAACCTGAAGATACATCTACCGAGATGTCAGAGTTGGAAGATGTGTTTGGTTCCGATGATTCAGATGAGGACCTTGAGCAGCTAGCGCATGCGCTGGCGGATTCTGGTGATGATACTTTGCCTGAATTGGCCGATGATGACGAAGCCGCTCTCAGTGAATTAGAAAATACCAGCTTTGACGACATCTTGGGTAACATAGACGCGGCATTAGAAGATGATCTGGAGACAGAAGATAGCGTTGAGAAAGAGCCGGACTTTCCCGAAAATCCAGACTTAGATTTGGCGGCATTACTCAGTGACGACGAAGATGTGTTGCATGAAGAAATTGCAGAAGAAGCACAAGAGCAACAGGCAGAATTAGATGTTGATGACGATTTTCTTGATGTAGAAACGCTTTTGGAAGAAAGCTTGCAGGAGGATGAGGCACCGCTATCTGAAAAGGATTTGAATATCGATATTAACCTTGAAGAGTTTACCGGTGTTGCTTCTGACGAAGACGTGATTGATGTCGACAAAGACCAAGGCATCAATGCCAAGTTAGATCTTGCCCACGCTTATCTGGAGATAGATGATGCAGAGTCGGCGGAAATCTTATTGAATGAAGTCATCGAAACGGGAACGGCTGAGCAAAAACAAGAAGCTCAAGATATTCTGACTCAATTGAAACGTTAGCTTTGAAAGTTCCCGGCGTTTCTTTTAACATGCAGCGTTTTTTCTACTAACCCGGTTATTATGGCTAGAGTCGCATTAGGCATTGAATACAACGGGGCTGCATACTTCGGGTGGCAGCGCCAGCGTAACGTTGACAGTGTTCAGCAACAATTAGAACAAGCGTTATCGCACATCGCGCAACATAAAATAGATGTGGTCTGTGCTGGACGCACTGATGCCGGTGTGCATGCCAGTAATCAAGTAGTGCATTTCGATACTCAAGTTGACAGGCCAGACAAAGCCTGGAGCATGGGCGGCAACACCAATTTACCTGATACAGTTGCCATTAAATGGGCCAAACCGGTTTCTGACGATTTTCACGCGCGCTTCTCTGCCACAGCAAGGCGCTATCGTTACATTATCCATAATGTCAGGTTGCGTTCAGGCATATTCTATGGCGGTGTCACGCATCACTACCATCCACTGGACGCTGACCGTATGCACGCTGCTGCACAAAGTTTAATTGGCGAACAAGACTTCTCGGCATTTAGAGCTTCGCTATGTCAATCCAGAACACCATTTCGCAATGTTCATCATATTGATGTCACAAGACAGGGCGATTATGTCATTATTGATATTAAAGCTAATGCCTTCGTACATCACATGGTGCGTAATATAGCAGGTAGTTTGATGAAGGTGGGAAGTGGCGAGGAGTCTGTTGAGTGGATAGCTGAGCTGTTGGTCCGTAAGGACCGAACGCAGGCCGCAGCCACGGCTAAACCTAATGGCTTATATCTCGTTGCCGTTGATTACCCGCAAGAATGGGGGATTCCTCAAATGCCTCTTGGGCCGCTATTCTTGCCAGACCAGCTGGGTTAGAGCAGCTCTAATTTCTGGTTTTTCGGCGACGTTCATAACATCTTAGACCACATGGTCTTTCAATTGCTGTTAGAATGCGGCAATATCGCGTGGTAAAGCGCACAAACAAAATAAACATGTTCGGTGAAAGTGTAGATATTTGGCGATAAATCCACTTTAAAAGTGCTTAAATTGCCTGTTAGCTTTCATCTTGCTAATTAAAATGTGAGAGAACTGAATTCAATGAGTTGGATCCAAAAGATACTGCCCAAGACCCAATCCGCCGTAAAAAGTAACGTTCCAGAAGGGATCTGGACTAAATGCGGCAAATGTAATGCAGTGCTGTACAAAGTGGAACTGGAAAAACAACTTGAGGTGTGTCCCAAGTGCGACAACCACATGCGCATCAGCGCACGAGCCAGGTTAAATCACTTTTTAGATCAAGGTGGACGTACCGAGTTAGGCTCCGACCTTGAGCCGCAAGACGTATTAAAATTTAAAGATTCCAAACGCTACAAAGACCGTATCGCCGCTGCGCAAAAAGCTTCGAATGAAAAAGATGCGATGGTGGTTATGCAGGGCAAGTTGTGCGGTAAACCCGTAGTGGCCGCAGCTTTTGAATTTGGTTTTATGGGCGGTTCCATGGCGTCGGTAGTTGGCGCGCGTTTTGTCAAAGGTGTTGAAGCCTGTCTGGCCCACAATATGCCACTTATTTGTTTTTCTGCCAGTGGTGGAGCACGTATGCAAGAAGCCTTGTTATCCTTGATGCAAATGGCTAAAACCAGCGCGGCATTGGCGAAAATGAGTGATAAAGGCTTGCCTTATATCTCAGTTTTGACTGACCCCACTATGGGCGGTGTCTCTGCCAGTTTAGCAATGCTGGGCGATGTTAACGTAGCAGAGCCGGGCGCTTTAATTGGTTTTGCGGGTCCTCGCGTTATCGAGCAAACCGTGCGTGAAACTTTGCCAGATGGTTTCCAACGCAGTGAATTCTTGTTGGAAAAAGGTGCCATTGACATGATCGTTGACAGACGTCACATGCGTCAAAAGTTATATGGTTTACTGGACAAGTTACACCACACTTCAGAAAACCCTGTTCAGGCTTAACTAACTTTGACAACTTCTGCACGTCAGCCCGAAGATCTTCAGGGCTGGCTTCAATACCTTGAAGCGATCCACCCCGCCCAAATTGAAATGGGATTGGAACGGGTCGCTAACGTCTACAATACTTTGCAACTGTGCCTCAAAAACAGCACTGTCATTATGGTAGCTGGAACTAATGGCAAAGGGTCTACCTGTCGAATTCTGGAGAGGTTGGCGCAGGCTAGTGGCTTAACTACCGGGGTGTATAGCTCGCCGCATATTAGTGATTATCGCGAGCGAGTGCGCATCAACGATCAGATGTTGAATGAATCCGCGCACTGTCACGCATTTAAACAGGTAGAGCAGGCAAGAGGGGATACCTCGTTAACTTACTTTGAATTTGGCACATTGGCGGCGTTGTATCTGTTGGCAGAAGCAAAACCCGATGTGATCCTTCTGGAAGTGGGCTTAGGCGGGCGACTGGATGCGGTTAATATTGTGCAACCTGATGTGTCAGTGATCACTACAATTGATCTGGACCACCAAGCGTGGCTTGGCGATACACGAGAATTAGTGGGCTATGAAAAAGCGGGGATTATGCGTCGCGAAATCCCCTGTGTGGTTGGTGAACTCGATATTCCTGACTCAGTGTTACAACATGCTGCTGCAACTAAAGCAAACCTTTTTCGCCGGGATGTAGATTTTAAGGTAACCGAATTTGAGCGACATTGGCAGTTCAGCGGCAGTTGCAATGGTTCGGCGTTTTCTCTTGAAAGTTTACCGCCAGGCAAGCTGCCAATTCAAAATGCAGCGACGGCCTTGTTTACCAGCCGGCTTTTAAAGTGGTCGCTAACAGATGAACAAATTCGCCAGGTGTTAAACACCACTACGTTACCTGGTCGTATGGAACCGTTGAGCGAAGATAAGCGAATAGTGGTTGATGTCGCTCACAACCCTCAGGCAACCAGCTATCTGCGTAAACAACTTGAGGGTATCCCTTATCGAAAGCTTATTTTTATATTGGGGATGCTGTCGGATAAGGATTCCAAAGCCAGTCTCTCGGTATTTAAAGATGTGTCTGCCCAATGGATAATTGCACCACTGGATTGTGCTCGCAGCGCTCAAGCTGAAATGCTAGAATCTGCGCTCGCCGATTTTGGCCAGGAAATAGTGACTTGCGCAACCATTGCAGACGCTGTCACTGCCGCACAAAATGCAGCGTCTCATCCTCAAGACCTTATCATAGGCTTTGGATCGTTCTATACTGTTGCCGAAATCAAGCAGGCGTTGACCCAGAGCAGCTAAAACATTTGCTGTTTCGGTGTGCCTGAATAATTATTAGCAAGCAGGAAACTTTACCTTGGCAACCGCATTTCAAAATCGTCTTGTCGGCACTATTATTATTGTGGCTTTGGCCGTTATTTTTCTTCCCGAAATTTTAGATGGTGAAAAACGCCACAGTCAGGATCGCTTCGAGTCAATTCCTGAACGTCCTCCCATGAAAACGTTTTCCAACTCCGAAGAGTTTCCCTTTAAAGAGGTGAGAGACGCAGTAACCCGGGAAGTGGAAATTGTGCAAGAGCAAGCATTAGACGACACCCCAGACCAATCAATAAACGCGGCTGAAGTCATTGACAAGCAAACACCAGAAGTTTCCGTAGATAATAGTTCAGGTTCCGGTCAGACGGTGATGGAGCCCAAAAAAGAGCAAGTTCAAGCTGGTTGGGTTGTGCAATTGGGGAGCTTTAAGCACAGCAAAAATGTCAAGGATTTGCTGCGGAAGCTAGAACAGGCAGGCTATCGCGCCTTTACCCGGCCCATTCGCACCAGCTCCGGTACTTTAACGAAAGTGTTTGTGGGACCAGATCTGGATGAGGCTAAATTGCAAGTTGCCATTCCTCACTTAAAAGAAGTAACAGGGCTGCAAGGACGTCTCACGCCCTTTACCGTGGATTAAAACAAGACATCCCTTTCTGGCTTTGATAAAATGCGCGCCGATTTGAGTGTATTCTCCTTACATGCACTCCCCGTAGCAAAAAATGATGATAATGAATTGGATTGATTTCGCTATTCTCGGCGTAGTGGCCCTGTCAACGATAATAAGCTTGCTCAGAGGTTTTCTCAAAGAAGCCATTTCCCTCGCTATCTGGTTTTCGGCGTTTCTGCTGGCCAGCTTCTTTTACGCCGATCTCGCTGTATACATCACCTGGTTTCAAGACCAAATCATCAGAAATGCGGTGGCCATTGCCATTCTTTTTGTGACCACGTTATTGCTGGGAGGGATTATTAATTACCTCATCTCCCGTTTAGTGGTGTTCACCGGACTGACCGGCACGGACCGTGCTCTTGGTTTGGTTTTTGGCATGTTAAGAGGGGTATTGATTTGTAGCGCCGTTTTATTTTTTATGGACGCCTTTACACCTGCTCCCGGAAAAGATTGGTGGAAAAGCTCAGTGCTTATCCCTGAGTTCGCTTTTATTATCGAATGGTTTTTCGAATATCTGCAGAACTCCTCAAGTTTTATTAGCCCCACTGTATAGGATCTCAATATGTGCGGAATAGCCGGCATTGTTAGTAATAGTTCTGTTGCTCAGGAATTGTTTGATGCGTTAACTGTATTACAACATCGTGGCCAGGATGCGGCGGGAATGATTACTGTTGACGACAGTATGTTTCACCTGCGTAAAGCTAATGGATTAGTCAGAGATGTGTTCCGCAACAGGCACATGCAACGTTTAACCGGAAACCTGGGAATTGCGCATGTGCGTTATCCAACTGCAGGTTCCTCCAGTTCTGCCGAAGCGCAGCCTTTTTATGTTAATTCACCTTATGGTATTGCGCTTGCGCACAACGGCAATCTGACCAATGCCATTGAACTGCAGAAAGAGGTTCTGCAACTGGCTAAACGCCATATCAATACCACCTCTGACTCTGAGTTGCTACTCAATATTCTTGCTCATGAGTTGCAACAAGCAGAAGGGCTAGTGCTTCAGCCGGAGGATATATTCAAAGCAGTTAGTAGTGTGCATAGCAAAGTGAAAGGCGCTTATGCTGTCGTTGCTGCGATTATTGGTAATGGTATGCTGGCTTTCAGAGATCCCCATGGTATTCGTCCGCTGGTGTTAGGTAAGCGCACCACTGAAAAAGGTGATGAATATATGGTGGCGTCGGAGAGTGTGGCGCTGGATTCAGTAGAATTCCAGTTCATACGCGATGTCGCACCGGGTGAAGCGATTTACATCACGGAAGAAGGTCAGTTATTCACGCAACAATGTGCTGAAAATCCGGTACATGTGCCTTGTATTTTTGAGTTTGTTTATTTTGCCCGTCCGGATTCCTTTATCGACGGAATCTCCGTTTACGCTTCGCGCGTCAATATGGGTAAAAAGCTGGGACAAAAAATCGCACAACAATGGGCTGATTTTGATATTGATGTGGTTATCCCTATCCCGGAAACGTCCATTGATATTGCCCTGCAAATTGCCCAGGAACTGGATTTACCCTATCGTCAGGGGTATGTTAAAAATCGTTATATCGGTCGTACATTTATAATGCCCGGTCAGAATCAGCGCCGGAAATCGGTGCGTCGCAAACTCAACGCCATTAAATCTGAGTTCAAAGGTAAAAACGTATTGTTGGTAGATGACTCTATCGTGCGCGGTACCACCTCTGAACAGATTATCGAAATGGCGCGTGAAGCAGGTGCTAAAAAGGTGTATTTTGCCTCTGCTGCACCTGAGATACGTTTCCCCAATGTCTATGGAATTGATATGCCATCGGCTACAGAGTTAATTGCTTATGGCAGGGAAGTGGATGACATCTGCGAATCTATCAAAGCTGATGGTTTAATCTATCAAGACATTGAAGACTTGCGTCAAGCGGTAAGTGCTGAAAATTCGGCCATTAACAGTTTTGAAATGTCGGTATTTAATGGCGATTATATTACTGGAGATGTGACCCAGCAGTATCTCGAAAGCCTGGACCAGGCCAGAAATGACGGCGCTAAAGGGCAAAGCTCAGAAGATGAATTAACTAATCTGGACGTGCATAATATGTCCAATGAGAGTCATGGGTAGCCGACCAGCGACCTGTGGTTGCCACTACCTTAACAAAACAAATAAATGAAAATAGACAGAGTTTAACATGGGAAGAAGTTTCGAAGTTCGTAAAGTCGCCATGGCCAAAACGGCGGCAGCAAAAACCAAGGTGTATTCTAAATACGGTAAAGAGATCTACGTTTGTGCCAAAAATGGCGGCCCAGATCCTGCGGCTAACCTGTCATTAAAACAGTTGATTGATAAAGCCAAAAAAGATCAGGTTCCCAGCCACGTCATCGAAAAAGCCATTGATAAAGCCGTGGGCGGTGCCGGTGAAGATTTTGTGCCAGCCCGTTATGAAGGCTTTGGTCCCGGTAACTGCATGGTGATTGTGGACTGCCTGACAGACAACAACAATCGTACTATCACAGATGTACGTAACTGTTTCACTAAAACTAATTCAAAAATTGGTGCCCCGGGTGCGGTTGCCCACATGTTTGATCATTACGGCGTTTTTGTATTTGCTGGCGATGATGAGGATGCGGTATTGGAATACCTGATGGAAGCCGATGTGGATGTCGCCGACGTAGAGAGCGATGAGGGCAAAATCACTGTATTTGTACCTCATACCGAGTACGCAAAAACGCGTAATGCCTTGACTGAATACCAATCTGACATTGACTTTGAAGTGGAAGAAATCAGCTTTGTGCCACAAACCAGTGTAGATGTGGAAGGCGATGATGTCCCGGTTTTTGAGAAGTTCATGGATATGCTAAACGATTGTGATGACGTGCAAAATGTATATCACAACGCCGTTGTCAAAAACTAAGTTGTAAAGGGGCGCATAGTTGTGCCCCTCATTCTTTTGTCTCCTTCAAATTCTCATTGACTTTCCTCACTACAACCGCTTGAATCTAATAAAAAACCTTATCTGGTTATTATGAAAGTTAAAGACATTATGAGCGCACAACCAGTGTGTATCTCCATGGATGAGACCATGTGGGCGGTAAAGCGTGTATTCGATAAAAATAGCTTCCATCACGTGTTGGTGCTCGACCAGGGAGAGTTGCGTGGTGTGATCTCAGATAGGGACTATTTAAAAACCGTCAGTCCGCATGTAAAAAGTGGTGCCATAACTTCACGAGATCTGGAAACCATGAATAAAAAGGTGCACCAGATTATGTCTCGTAAGGTTGTGTCTATTGATGCCAATGAGCCGGTAATGCGTTCGGTTATGCTGTTTAATCAAAATAAAATATCCTGCTTGCCTGTTTTGGATAAAAATATGCTTGTAGGGATTCTCAGCTGGCGAGATGTAATGCGTTTTCTGGAAGAGCGAGTGCTCAATAAACAGAAAAGTGACTAAGGGATAGTTGATTGTGTTGAAGGTATCAGCATTTATTTGTCTGTGGTTTAGTTCTCTGGTTCAGGCAGCTTGTCTGTCACCACAAAAAGTAAGTGTGCTGGTATCAGGGTATCCCGTAAGCCCTGTGTCTGGCCTTTCGGGAATTAACACTCTAGCTGAAGCCTATTGCAGTCAAAATCAATACGTCGAGTTACTGAAAAAGCAACTTGGCGATATTGCAGGTTATAAAGTGGGGTTTACCAGTAAGGCGGGTCAACAACGCTTTAAAATACCTTCACCTGCCACCGGCGTTTTGCTGGACAAAATGTTTATCCCTAATGATAGCAAGGTGCCACTAGATTATGGGTATCGTACTCTGATTGAACCAGATTTTATGGTGGTGATTGCTCACGATGACATTATGCAGGCCACCAGTGCCAGAGATACATTGCAGTATGTGGCCAGTATTCATCCCTTTATTGAGTTAGTTGCGATGCAGTTAGCGCCTGAAGAGCCTGTTACGGGCAAAGGTTTAGTGGCTATCAATATAGCTGCTACTAAGGCCTTGATGGGAGACGCTATTGAAGTGCAAAACAACGATGAGTTTTACCATCAAATCCCTTTCATAGAAACCGTGTTTAGCAACGACCAGGGTGAGGTGCTCCAAAAGACGGATGCTCAGGCGTTAATGGGGCATCCGTTAGAAGTGTTATTTTGGTTGATAAAAGATTTCCAGCGGCGTGGACTGACTCTAAAAGCGGGCGACCAGGTGAGTTTGGGGGCTACTGGCAAGTTATATCCGATTTCAGCTGAGCCGATGACATACCATTACCGCTTTTCGGGGTTATCGCAGGATCCTGTTTCGGCTTCCGTTTCTATGGTGACAACACAATGACTGTTCTGATATCTGTAGCAGAGCTAAAGTCTGCACTAAATAACCCCAAGTTGGTATTGCTTGATGCTAGTATGGTGGCTCCGTTACCAGGGGTTAGCAATGATATGCAGCAGGGCGCTATTCCCGGCGCATTGCGCTTTGACATTGAGCAGGTGTTTGTTGACCAGCACAATCCATTGCCACATACCATGCCCGATGCACAATTGTTTCAGAAAGAAGCAAGGAAGCTAGGTATTAATCGCGATTCAGAAATTGTCATTTATGACAACATGGGGTTGTATTCATCACCGCGCGCATGGTGGATGTTCAGAGCAATGGGTCATCAACAGGTAAAGATTCTAAACGGTGGACTACCGGCCTGGAAGGCCGAAGGTGAGGCCATTTCTGAGCTTACGACAGCGGAAAAGGAAGGGGATTTTATCGCTTTGCCTGAATCTCAGAGCTTCATAAGTGCAACGGAAATTGTGCCTGTTTTGCACTCGCAGCAGTTCAGGATCCTGGATGCCCGTTCAGCCCCTCGATTCAATGGTGAAGAGGCCGAGCCTCGCAAAGGCGTGCGCAGCGGCCACATGCCTGGTGCCAGTTGCCTGCATTTTCGCAGTCTGGTGGAATCCGGTAAACTCAAACCGACAGAGGCGCTTAAAACACTATTTAGCGACCTCGATGTAACCAGGCAGCACACCTTGGTGATGACTTGTGGCTCAGGCATTACTGCCTGTATTCTCGCTTTGGCTGCTCACGAGTCAGGCTTTGAAAATATTCGTGTTTATGATGGTTCATGGTCGGAATGGGGCGCAGATAACACATTACCTTTGGAAACCCTGAAGTAATGCAACTGACGGAACGCTTGATTCAACAGTTGCAAGCCCATGCAGACCCTGCAAGAGCCGTCAAAATGCAGGCGTACATGAAAACCCAACAAGCTTTTTTTGGCATTCCAGCGCCGCTGAGAAAACAGCTGTTTAAACAAGCCATTAAAGCGTTTCCTGTCAGAGATGCAGATGAATATCGAGAAGCGATTTTGGCTTTGTGGCACGGTAGTCATCGGGAAATGCAATATCAGGCGCTGGAAGTGGCAGAGCATGGCAAAAACTTTCGCACCAGCGAACAGATGCCCTTGTATGAATCCTTGTTAGACACAGCTGAAAATTGGGATACAGTGGATTGGATCGCCACATCGTTGGTGGGGCTTTTGATAAAATCCCAGCCAGAATTGCAAAGCTGGTTAATAAAATGGCGAGTGGCGGATAATCTTTGGCTTCGTCGAGCTTCGCTAATTGCTCACCTGAAGCACAAGCAACTAACCGATGTTAACCTGTTGTCAGAAACCATCTTGATGTTGGCATCAGAACGAGAGTTTTTTATCCGCAAAGCTATTGGTTGGGTATTGCGCGAGTACAGTAAAAGCAACCCCTCTTGGGTGTTGGACTTTGTTCAAGCCCATCGCGCTGATTTGTCAGGGTTGAGTTTGCGGGAAGCATTAAAACATATTAATAAATCGAAAAACTAAAAGAGGAAGGAAATGAAACAAGCAACGCTGTGGTGTCTTTTGAGCCTGATGTTGAGTAGCTTTGTTCAGGCACAATCTTTGGTGGCGGAAAAAGCCTGGGCAACGCCAACATTTGCCATGGCTAAGATGGGCGCAGCGTATGGCGTTATTGCCAATAGTTCAGAGCAAGCTATCTCCATTACCGGCCTTCAAATCTCCCCAGAGATTGCCGTTAGCGCAGAATTACACGAGACCTATATGAAGGGCGATATGGCCTCAATGCGTCAGCTTGACTTTCCACTCGAACTTGCTGCTGGTGAAAAGCTGGAACTGGCTCCCAGAGCCAAGCATATCATGCTGATGGGGCTGCAAAAGCCGCTTCAGGAAGGCATGACATTTGATGTGATATTTACAACAAAGGATGCACAAAACCTGGTGATGACTGTCACGGTCAGCCCCGGTGATAAGCACAAAAGACAACCTATTCACAAACATCATCACTAATAGAGCGTGAGGCAATATGACGACACTCTCACAATTGCAAACGCCGTGTTTATTGTTGGATGAGCAAGCAATGCAGCGCAATATTGGCGCCATGCTGCACAAAGCCGAGCAAAACCATGTTCGTCTCCGACCTCATGCTAAAACCGCCAAGTGCGCGCAAATTATGTCGGGTTTTAATGGTGTGGAAACGGCGCTTACCGTATCGACCTTAAAGGAAGCGGAATACTTCGCAGAGCAAGGGTTTAAGGACCTGATGTACGCTGTTTGTATTTCACCTGATAAGTTTGCCCGTGTGGCTCAATTACGCCAACAAGGCGTTGCCTTAGTCGTTATTCTTGATTCCATCGCAGTAGCGGATGCTTTGGTAAAATGGAGTGAACAAAACAATGCTGAGTTTGCCGTGGCGATTGAGATTGATTGTGACGGTCATCGTGCGGGGTTAACTCCTGATTCAGACATGTTGCCTGCGGTTGCTCAGATGTTGCACAACGCCCCTGAAGTTGAGTTTTGGGGACTAATGACCCACGGTGGTGGTTCCTATGATTGTGCTTCCTGGCAGCAAGTCAAACAACACGCGATTCAGGAAAGGCAAGCGGTGCTACTGGCTAAATCCCATCTGGAGCAGCATGGCATAACTTGCAACAACTTATCTTTGGGATCGACACCCACTGTTGTGGCCGCGGACCATTTTGATGGTATTAGTGAGATCCGTCCCGGTGTGTTTGTGTTTTTTGACTTGTTTCAGGCGCAGCTTGGCGCTTGTACTCAAGCAGATATTGCTCTCTCGGTATTGGCTACAGTGACGTCTCACAAACCGGAAAGCAATCGTATTTTTCTGGATGCGGGGGGATTGGCCTTATCCAAGGATCGCAGTACCCAGGGGCAAACAAAGGATTATGGCTATGGCAAATTGCTCAATCTTGATGGTGGAGAGTTCAAGGACGTTATTTGCGTTAATCAGGTTAACCAGGAGCATGGGGTAGTGCAGTTGCCCGAAGGCTTCTGTGTCGATGAATTCCCCATTGGTAGTCGGGTGCGCATATTACCCAATCATGCCTGTATGACGGCAGCTGCATATCCCGGTTATCATTTAATAGCCGCTGAGAGTTCAGACTGGAACGAGCAAACTCAGACAAAGTGGCTATCCCGTTGCAATGGTTGGTAAAAAACCGGTGGTGAGACGGATTTTAGTTTTCTGAGTGGCATTTAAACCTTTCATAAATGTTTGCGACTTATTAAGCGGTATAAGGAGTATCATTTTTATGAAGAAACAGATATTAAGTTTGCTACTTTCCTGTGGTCTAAGTGCTTGTGGCTACGCCACCCCCGAGGTTAACTGCGATGTATATGCCAAGCAGGAAGAATCCCTATATAAGTTACCCTATCAAAAAGGTGAAACCTTTGAGGTGTACGCCGCCACCAGTCATTATCGCAAGTCGAATCACGGTGTAGGCTTGTATGCCATTGATTTCCCCATGCCAATCGGAACCAAAATAGTGGCCTCACGCGCCGGAGAAGTGGTGGCCGTGCGCGAAGAGTTTAAAGACAATAATGGCGTCGACCTGCAAGAGAACTTTGTTTTTATTCGGCATGAAGATGGTACGGTTGCCCGTTATTTTCATTTGACGCATAACGGGGTGTTAGTTTCATTAGGCGAGATGGTTGAGGCTGGGCAGGTTATCGCCTTAAGTGGCAATACCGGCCAAAGTGGTGGGCCTCATTTGCACTTTGATGTGCAGCAATGTGGGCCAAATTTACCCCCCGCATACAACAAACTGCCTTGTGGTCAAACCGTACCAGTGGTATTCAACAATACCCAAGCCCAAGAGTGTGGTGTGCAGGAAGGACATCGCTATACTGCTCGCTGAGTTTTGTCAGATGAATAGCTTATTCATCTGACCACTGCGGTACACAAGCCGCAACCGAGAATTTGTAGCCCAGCTCCTGAGTTTTGTCTTTTTCCACCACAAAGATAGTGTTCTCATCGATGGTGAGTACGCGTTGATTCGCTTCTTTGCGGCAAGCTGAGTAGCGATAGGCTTCAAACTGGTAGATAAAGGTGGCTATGAGCTTATCTAAGGTTCTGGAACGTTCTTTCTCTTCCTCAGTATCCTCTTCACTCGCTGCGTCCGCAGTTTCTGTTGTGCTATTTGCTGAAGTGTTATCGTCAGAGGCAGCTATATCATTTTTACTGCTGCTATCGCTGCCCCTGTCACCGAAATTAATAGAAAATACCTGTGAATTTTCTTCAGTGTTGTCCTCTGTTTGCGCCCGGCGTATCAGCTCTCCCAGCTGGCCCGGTTGAAGCGACTCGGATAAATTAGCCAGGTCCTGCTCCGACATATTGCGCAGCATGCCAATTTCAATAGAGGAAAGTCCAGACTCGTCGATTAGCGCTTGTTGTTCTTCGGTTAACGGGGTTTGCTCTTGGTTGCGAACCGCACTGGCAATATTCAACAACTCTTCTTTTGACAAGGTGGCCAGGTTTTCTGTGGGATTGAAATCATCAAAAACATTGATTTGTTCTGCGTAGGGCTCTAAAAATTTAAATAACACAACCATCAGGAAAGGAATGAAAAATATGCGCATCCACATAGTCAGTACTGCAAAAGACTTATCTTCCCAATGGGTTTTTAACTTGATGCGGAAAATACGAAGAACAAAGCTTAGTGAAGACCATAGGCTCAGTAATACAATGGCAGAACCGAGGAAAAATACGGAAGCCAGTAAGAGCCAAAAGGGCAGCATAAGCATGGTGGTAAAACCCATGGTAAATACGAACGTTTGGGGTTCAATACCGGAGATACTATTTATTTTTAGTGCTGATACGGCCAAGGCGATGTTAGCGGTTGAGGCATAAAGAACGAATAAGACACCTTTGCCCAAAGTGTGTTCCCAGATGCGCATAAAGGTCTGCCAGAGCTCTCTTAACAACCCTACACCGGCAATGACACCCACTACTAACCAATAATCTTCATCGTCCTGTGGTTCGCTCAGAAAATTGAGTAGCATTATGGCGGCAAGAAAATAGCACCACTGAGAAAAAGACAGGTCTTTGAATTTGCCATTGAACCAGTCAGATATTCGCTTAAAGCGCATGCGTAAGGGCAGGGTAAGCTCGTTTAGCTTGAGCTTTACCGTACCGAAAAGTGTTAAACCTTCATCTTTCAGAGGTAGCCGTAAATGCTCATCGTTTTGGGATGATTGGGTGCTATCCGGCACGGTATTTTGTGGGTTTTCCATGGTAAATGCTCTCTCTGATTCGGCCTCTAGCTCAATCCAGGCTACCTTTTTATTATACCTTCTATTGGTATTAGACCTTTTGCCAATAGCAATTGTGGTATTCTGCCATCACTATTGCAAATAGCAAAACCGTATTAAATCAGCAATCTGGGGGGATTATGCCAGCAGTGAAGTTTTGGGGAACACGTGGTTCTATTCCTGTGGCACCCAATGCCCGCGATGTTAGAGCAAGATTGGAACAGGTTTTGATTAAGGCGGTTGATGCCAGAGTAGCTCAATACGATGATATTGAGCCGTTTCTGGATAGTTTGGCATTTCCTGATGTCTTCAGTTTTGGTGGCAATACCAGTTGTGTTGAGATCGATGATGGCACAGGGGACTATCTGCTGTGTGATATGGGCACCGGACTCAGAGAGTTTGGAGGGTATTACCTTAAGGATGAGGCGTTACAGCGCAGTAAAACATTCCATATATTTATGTCTCATTTGCACTGGGATCACATTATGGGCTTTCCCTTTTTTACGCCTGCCTATCTGCCGGGACATACGATAAAGATTTATGGCTGTCATAGTGTCTTGGAGCAAGCCATAAAAGCGCAACACGGCTCACCGGGATTTCCGGTTAATTTTGACAACTTAGCGGCAAATATTGAGTTTCACGTTTTTAATCCCGGACAGACAGTGCATGTTAACGGTTATGAAGTAGAGGCGCTTTTGCAACTTCATGAAGGCGATTCTTACGGTTATCGATTCAATAAAGCGGGCAAGAGCATTGTCTATTCTACCGATTCGGAACACAAAGTTGAGGATCAAAAAGAGCTTGATCGTTTTGTGCAATTTATCAAAGACGCGGATTTAGTGGTTTTTGATGCCATGTACAGTTTATTAGAATCAGTCACCTTAAAAGAAGATTGGGGGCACTCCAGTAACTTAATGGGAGTGGAGCTTTGTTTGAGGGCCAACGCGAAACAGCTGTGTTTGTTTCATCACGATCCCATCCACAGTGATGATGAGATATTTCAGAATCTGGAAGAGGCGCACAGCTTTTTATCTTTGATCACTCAGGAAAATCAGCAATCACTTGATATTGTCGCGGCTTGGGATGGATTGAAAATCACCTTGTAACCACAAGGGTGGAAATTATCCGTTTGATTGGCTAAAATTCATACTAATACTATCTGCAACGTTCATCCAATAGTGGTTGAGCACTTAGGAAAAGGGGGGAGGTTATGCAAGTCGGTGCACCATCAGGTATCGCAGAAGGCTTGGCGACAATTCAAGGGTCGTCGCCGAATCAGACAGAGCAGGTAACCCGTCAGACTCAACAGCAACAGGAAGCTACCTTGCAGGAAAATCGCGAAACACCACCTGCTACAGGAAATGTCGGGCAAAATATTAATACCACCGCTTAACGCTCTGTGATCACCTGCTAAAGCTCTGCCATCAAGCAGAGCTTTTTAGTTTACCCATGAGTGCTTTTTGGTCTTTGTCTAGCTTTTGACTCTGTATCCCTTCCAGTACCTGGATGGATTTAAAGCTCCAATAATTTTTCAATCCCAACTCGTGCATAATGCCTAGCATCTTCAGTTTTTCACTGTCATCAGAGCCAAATAATTGATGGCTCTTATAGTATTTTCTGAGTGCTCGATAGACACGCCCAGATTTACTGTGCAAATCAGCTAATAGCAGATAGCGCTGCTTTTGTTTTGCTCTGTCCAGCGTGCGTGCCATGACTTCTGAGTGGGTTATCTCAAAGCTTATTAGTTCCGGGCTGATTTCCAATCTTGCGGCATTGCGTTCCAACATTTTGTGTACTTCGATGGCTTGATTGTCCAAGCCGTATTTGTGTGCCACAAACAGCAGAATGTTAAGTTGTTTGACATCCAACTGGTGACGCAGATCGTAAAGTTTCTCAAAATTAGACAGCAATTGCTTGCCTTGCAGGGCGGCAAGACCCAGCAAGATAAAAGGCTTGTAAATATTGTATTTAAATGAGCCTTTAGCCCAAGTATTGTTGCGAATAATATCGATCATTCGCTGGTGTATTTTGGTGGCGGACAGACCGTCAGTATTGCCGCTTAACAAGGCCATAGAATAACAAAGCAGACGGATCAAAGAGATGCTGTTTTTCAAGTCAAAGCCGTCGCATTTTATCGCTTCTTTGTCATCCAAATAGTTAATTGCTTTGGTGAGGCCCTGGACTTTTTGCAAAAGCAGGGCGTGGCTTTCAATCTCATTGGGATGAAGGGTGTTTTCTTCTAACTTTTCAAAGTGGCGTAAAGCCAACTCCGGCTCTTCGTTAAACAAGTTGTATAAGGCTTGATAATAGATACAGCCTTTGCGCAAAATTTCAGAGCCGTTTGCATTGTCCAGAGTATCCAGGAATTGCTTTTTGTCACCGACACTAAAGCTGATAAACAGTTGTTCTCTGACGCGATCAGAACTCAAAGCAATTTTTTCAGAAATACTCCAGGCCAGATCAGGTCTGCGGCCTTGTAATAATAATTTTATTTTTAACTCTAACAATTCATCTTTGTGTGTTTGATCAAATTTGCCAGGATCAATATTCTTGATATTTTTAATTAAAACGCTCGGTGAAATTTGATTCAAATTCTTCAAAATACTTTGAAAAATATCCAAAGATTCAATAGTGGCATTAATGGAGTTCTCAATCATTTTGTAGTTTAGAGGAAACTCCAATACCTCGGTGCGCAAATGACGAAATATTGGATTGGCGCAAATGCTTTGAGCGTTGTCCGTTAAAATTACGAACTTACACCACTTGGGAACCAAATTTGAGCGTGTTAAATATCGTACTAAATTAACACCCGTCAGGCTGTAACCCAGGTCTTCTCGAATGAAAATGAGGTCGTATTTGAAGGACTGCTCGCGACCAACCAGGTCTCTTCCATCTTTCATTAAATCGACGTCAGGTTGATTGAGGTTGGCAAGCATCGTTTTGAGCTCGCTGCGCGCTGCCATGTTCTGGTTTACAATCAGAATTTTAAGTTTTCTGCTCACCTTGCTATTCACGAACACCCCCAAAAAATCCGTTTGATATTTAATATATCGTGCGTGATGTCTCTAAATTTAGCTTCAGGAATAATGTGGTGTTGTATGCCTGTACTGAAAAGTATGTACGATATTTCGTACATATCAAATAATCTAAAAGGTTAATTGTAATTGAATGTAATATGAGGGTTGCGTCCCACAAAAATATATTTAAAGGGTTTATTATTTACCCTTGCATTATAACTAATTTTTGAATGGTTGGAATTGATTTAATCTCTCAGGTTCGGTTATTAATTATCGGAATTAATTGTTTTCGTCCAGGAGCTCTTCAAGTTCATTGATCAGTATTAACAGTTTTTCCTGAACTGCCCCGATTTCCATCTCTTGTTGATGTTTTACTTCAGCGACTTGTTCCTGATTGGTATCCGATACGCCGGACATGTATGACTGTGCCCCTCGAAATTGCGAGTTGCGGCTGATGTGAGTGACCTTTTCAGGCATTTTTTGTGCGCTCATTTTGGTATTCCTCAACTCGCGTTGAAAATATCTTTGAGAAAGAACAGGGAGGCTTATTATTTTTATTGTTCCGAAGCTGACCCCGACTTCGTGCCTCCCACAATCCGATGAACGAATTATGGCAATGTATAAGGAAGTACTGTGCCAATATTTATATGTTATAAAAAGGTGTTATAAATCAGTTGGATAGGAGTTTTGGCTGAGGAGTGGCTGGTACCTTAAGTCGCTGGAAATGGATGATTTTAGTGCGCCTTGCACGATTTAGGTGCTTATGTAATGTAATCGCAGCAGGCAAATCCAGGTATGTAACAGCGCTTATTTTAGCTCGGATTGCGCCATTGAGTTATGGTCTCTTTAATAATTGCTACCATAGCACGCGCCGCTGTTGGTTCTTGCTCAATTCTAATAGTAGCGATTGCGCCCCATAAACAGCCACACAGATATTCTGCACGTTTGTCGATAATATCGTTGTCGGCATAGATGACGTGTTGTTCTTGAGCATTTTGTAATGCTTTGCGAAAAGCCCCCTCAACCTGATTTTTAAAGCGCAACAACCTGTCTTTGATAGCCGGGCTAGATTTATTGATATCAAGCAGAGCGTTGACCATCAGACAACCGCAATGATTTGGACTATCGCACTCACTTTTACTGCTGATTTTGTCAAATAGCATTTCAATGCCATCCAGTCCTGCTTTGGGAACATCCTCTTGAAAAAGCTGTTTACCTTGCTCGTGATACATATCTAATGCGGCAAGGAACATACCTTCTTTATCGCCAAAAGCATTGTAGATGCTGATACGCTTGAGTCCTGTGGCATTCTCCAGGTCACACATAGAGGTTGCTTCATAGCCATGCTGCCAGAATGCATTCATCGCGGCATTAATGACTTGTTGTTCGCAAAAGCTACGTGGTCTGGCCAAGGCAGGACTCCTGATTCATTGAGATAAAAGGAAATTGTACCCGGGTTATCAACCGAAAGACAAGCTACTTGCCGTCAGTTGTCAATGGCAGACTGAGTCTGGCTTCACAGCCGCCCTCGGGGTGGTTCTGCAGTTTGAGCTGGCCGTGATGCGCTTCGATGATTTGGCGACTTAAAGCCAGACCAATGCCTGAGCCGTCAACTTTGGTACTATAAAAAGGCACAAACAGGTTTTCAGGGTTATTGATGCCATTACCATGGTCGCGAATGAGGATATTGGCCATATCGCTGTTTATGGCAGCTTTGATTTCAATAGCCGCTTCGACATTGGCAATGCTTTGCGCTTCAATGGCATTTTTTACCAGGTTTATCAGTAGCTGTTGCAGTAATATGGCATCAGCTTGCACAGGGCTTTCTAACTCACACTGTATTGAAAATTTCTGCTCTGGAAACAATAGCGTTACTTTGCGAAGTTGTTCCGCAATGGACAATGCCTGTAACTTGGGTTTTGGGGTATGAGTTAAACGTTTATAGGCAGAAATAAACGTCGAAAGACTGCGAGCCCGCTCGGAGACTATTTCGGTAGACTCTTTAAGAGAGGGATTGTCCTGAACTACTTGGTCTTGCAACATCAGTTCACTGAGTGATTGAATGGGAACCAGAGAATTATTGATTTCGTGACTTAAAACCCTTATCAGGTTTTTCCAGGCTTTAAGCTCTTCGGCTCGCAATAAGGCTTCTACATGATTAATGAAAAGCAGGGTGTGACGATGATTTTGTTCCATGAAATGGTCGCTGAACACATGAAATTTCCCCTGTTTTCCAGCAAAATCATGTTCTAGTACTCCCCCTTTTGCAGACCGGAATGAGTCCGGCACAATGGCCGCTATGTCGCTGTTTAATAAGTCACCATCGGTCTGTTTGCACAGGGCACAGGCTGCCGGATTTACCAGAGAGATAAGACCTTGCTCATTCCAGGCAAATACCGCCACATCAATATGCGAGATTATTTTGCTCAATAAAAGCTGGCTTTCTTTGACCTCGTGGCGCTGCACAGTGAGGGTATCCGAAAGCCTATTTATTTGGCGAGTCAGTTCCGCCAACGCGCCGGTTTTCCTTGCTTGTTTACCCCGCAAGCTATAATCGCCTTCGGAGACGGCCTCCAGCAGGTTGGCCAGGGTATAAAATTGAGTAGTGACTTGATACTTGATCCAGCAACTGCTCATTATCACCAGGCTGAGCATTATGATAATTACCAGACTCATAAGGTAAATGGAGGTCTGTGCCTGCCACATTGCAATTGTCGCTACAATCGTTAACAACAGGCCAATACCTGCAACAAGGCTAAATAGTTTTTCTTCGAAGTTAAGCTGCGGATTATTCAAGATATTTGGTTTTAATCTTTGTATTTGTCCAGTCTGCGATAAAAGGCGCTGCGACTCAATCCCAATGATTGGGCTGCTTCGTTAGCATTGCCTGAGAAAACGGTTAAGCGCTGCTGTAATGCTTGCTGTTCAATTTCCGCCATCGTCGGCATTGCTTTATTCTTATTTTGAATTAAATGCTTAGATTCGCTTACCGCAAGGGGCGTATCTGGCAAGGTTAAATCATTGTTCTGCAGGGTTTTTGATTCGGCAAAAATAACCGCGCGTTCTATTACGTGAGACAGCTCCCTGATATTTCCCGGCCAGTGGTATTCTTGCAATGACAGTTGTGCCTTGTTGTCTATTTGCGCAATGACTTTTTTGTACTTTGCAGCAAATTTAGAAACAAAATAATGGGCCAGTGGCACTATGTCTTCGTGGCGGTCGCGCAAGGGGGGCACTTCTAATTGTACGGTGTTGAGTCGGTAAAACAAATCGCTGCGAAACAACTCTTGTTGAATGAGTGTCTCAACGACTGCGTTAGTGGCACTAATAACGCGTACATCACTGTGCTGAGTCAGGGTACTGCCCACTTTTTCAAACTGTTGAGACTCCAGAACTCGCAGTAGTTTTGCTTGTTGTGACAGCGGAAGATTGGCAATTTCATCTAAAAATAAGGTGCCCTGGTTAGCCAGTTCAAAGCGGCCTATGTGCTCTGCTTTGGCATCGGTAAAAGCCCCTTTTTTGTGGCCAAACATCTCGCTTTCGAATAGCGCTTCGGTGATAGCCCCCATATTGACTTCAACGAAGCGTTGTTTGTTGCGATTGGAGTGCTCATGAACCCAGTGGGCAAACATACTTTTACCCGTGCCATTCTCTCCGGTCAGCAGTAGATTGGAATCGGTTTTGGCCACTTGCTCCAACTTCTTTACAAACTGCTGCATGGTTTTCGAATGAATGATCATTCCTTCACTGTCGTAACCGGACAACTCCGCTCTGAGTATTTTGTTTTCTTGTTGCAGCGACAGGGTTTGATGGTGACTTTGCGCCAGTTTCAATTGGGTATTAATGATGGATAGCAGACGGGTGTTTTCCCAAGGTTTCTGAATGAAATCATTCGCCCCTTTTTGCATACTGGATACGGCGAGCTCAACACTTGCCCATCCAGTCATGATCACCACGGGGGTATCCGTATCCCTTTCCCTGATGGATTCCAGCAGGGCGATGCCATCCTTGCCCGAGGTGGTATCAGAATGAAAGTTCATATCCATTAAGATCAAGGCGATATCCTGATGCTGTAATTGATGCAGTAATTCTCCCGGGTTAGTTGAACTGAGCACTTTAAATCCCTGTTTTTCTAATACCAGTCGCAGGGTGGTGACAACCACAGGATCATCGTCGCACACTGAAATGGTAGCGCCAGCCAGGTTTGTATTTTCCATGTATTCCGCAATTCAGTTGGTGATAGAGATGACCGCCCTGAAACTGTTTTCAGAGCGGCAAATGTCATAAAAACACTATGCTTTATTCATAGCGCAAAGCTGCGCTGGGCTCAAATTTAACTGCTTTTCTGGCAGGAAACCATGCGGAAATCAGCACGATCACACCAATTAGCATTGGCATAGCCCCGTACATAACATCAATCCAGATGGAGTTGGTGGCGAATTGGCTAACCATTTGATTACCAATGAGCCAGGCCAGCGGGGCACCAATTAGCGCACCGATCAACAATTGCATGGCAGCTTTTCTCATCACTAGCCTGACTACTGACTCATCAGTGGCACCCAAGGCGCGACGCACGCCAAACTCATGGGTTTTTTGTTCAATGGCATTCGACATTACACCGTAAATACCACTTGCTGCTAGCGCTACAGCCGCCAACGCCATCAACTTGAAGATGTCCGCTAAAAACAACATGCCAGCGGTGTTTTGTTTGATTTCAGCTGCGTAAGTTGACTCGCGATATACCGCCATTTTTTGATCCTGGCTAAATAATGCTCTTTGCACTACCGGACCCAGATCGCTGGCACTGAGTGTACCTGATGGTGTAGCAATAACCGCCATATAGCGCTGCGTGTCTTGCAATGCTGAAGTTAACACCGCCGGACGCTCTTTATTGCCTGCATAAGGTTGGCCAAAGATCATGTGTGGAACCACTCCTACAATGGTGTACCAGGTTTTGGCGTCATCAGAAGCAAAGCGATAGCGCTTGTCTAAAGCATTTTCAATACTGCCGTAATGTTGTTTGGCGAAGGTGTCTGAGACCACGGCAACCCGTTGCGCTTTGTCATTGTCTGATGCTTCAAATAATCTCCCTGCAAGAGGGGAGACGTTGAGTTGTTCCAGCATACCAGGCATCATACTGGTGGCATTTGCCCTTGGATATTCGCTGACCTTGGAGGCGTCCATCCCTTCGATGAAAATCCCGGTAAACCCGGTGTATCTGCCCGGTACATTGCCTGCCAGTGAGGCGTCAGCGATTTCCGGTTGGGCCTTCATATCTTCAATAAAGTTACGATAAAATTGTAAAATATCGCTATCCTCGGGATAGGCCATTTCCGTTAATTCGATGCGGGCATAATATTTGTTTTGGTAATCAACACCATAATCAGCCTTGGTGACGATATTAGCACCTACCGCCATAATGGCAGCGATGGTAAGTAAGCAGCAAGATAAAGCTATCTCCATGGTGACCAAGATGTTGCTGGCTTTGCCGGCTTTTTTGCCTTGTGCGCCACGTGTACCGTCTTTCAACCAGCTGTTAAAATCACCGTTACTGATTTTTAGTGCCGGAACTAAACCCGATAGTACGGCTGTGGTCAGTACGATGAGCACCGACATCAGCAAAATATGGCTGTCGATTTCGAAGGTCCAGTAAAAGGGCAGAGGACCATTGTAGACACCGGCCATGATACCCTGGCTTATTTCCAGTCCCCAAGCAGCCAGCAATACGGAGAATACGCCACTAATCAAACACACGAGCAAGCTCTCCCACATCATTTGCGAGATTAATCGCCAACGAGGTGCACCCAGAGCCACTCTAACAGCTGTTTCTTTAGCGCGTTCGTTAGCGCGAACAAGGAGTAAATTGCCCACATTGGTGCAGGCCAAAATCAGAATAAAACCGACAGCGGTGAGCAACACTGAGATGATGATCATGGCTCCGTTGCCCATGGTGGCCATTCTATAGGTTTTTGCCATTGCCCCACGATCTGAATTAGTCTCGGGGAAATCCAGTGCCAGACGTTGGGATATGTTGTTTAGCTGAGCGTTGATCTGGGAGACTGGAGTATCTTCTTCTGGAATAATAAATACTTCCAGTGCCGGGCCTTCACCGCGTTTAACATCGGACATTTGCAGTTGCATTGGCAGCCAGATATCTACGGCATCCGGGAACTTGTAGCCTGGAGGCATCACGCCAATCACTTGATGGGCATGACCATCGATGTCGATTTTATTGTCCAGAACATTGCTCTTAGCACCATAAAAGTTTTGCCACAGGTCATAACTGATCACTGCTACCGGATTGGCACCCGGAATGGTGTCTTGGCTATTTAAAACCCGTCCGGTCATAGCGGGTACGCTGGTAAAATCGAACACGTTGGCTTCGGTAACAATGGAGCGGTAGCGAACTGCACGTCCTGTGCCGCTAACATTGACGTTGTTGTAATAATAGGCGCCACTCATCTCAACACCTTGTAGCTGCTCCTTCATTACCAGGTAATCAGCAACGTAGACACTGCCTCCATTGTATTCCGTGCCATTTTGCACGGTATTGATGACATACATTCTATCCCCCTTTTCAAAGGGCAGGTCTTTGAGCATGACGCCATGGATAAAGGAGTAGTTGTACATACAAATACTCAAGCCTATGGTCATCACCAAAATGGTAAGCACCGAAAACCCCGGGTTTTTTAACATCAACCGCGCGGCATACTTTAAGTCGTGGAATAAATTCATGGCGATACCTATGCTGCTGTCGGTTGTTTGGAATGGGTGATTTTGTCATCGACGACTTTGCCATCGTACATTTCGATACGGCGTTGTGCTTGCTCGGCTGAGCGCGGGTCGTGAGTGACAATGCAAATAGTGGCACCTTGTTGGTGCAGGTTGTCTAACAGGTTCATCACGATTTCAGCATTTTTGGAGTCGAGGTTACCGGTGGGTTCGTCCGCCAGGATAATGCTAGGGTTACCCGCAATTGCGCGGGCGATGGCTACCCGTTGCTGCTGCCCACCAGACAATTGCGCAGGGAAGTGCTTCGCTCTGTGACTCATGTCCACTTTTTCCAGCGCTTCCTGAACCATTTTCTTACGGGAGCTGGCATCTAAGTCGTCGCGGTAGGTTAATGGCAACTCTACGTTTTCAGCTACGGACAAATCCGAAATCAAATTGAAGGATTGAAAGATGAAGCCAATTTCACGGTTGCGAATTTTGGCTCTTTGATTCTTAGTGAGTTTTACCACTTGTTGCTCGTTCAGCGTGTATTGACCGTCGGTGGCCGTATCTAACAATCCCAAAATCGACAACAAAGTGGACTTACCACAACCTGAAGGTCCTGAAATAGAGACATATTCGCCCTGATTGATACGCAGTGACAAGTCACTGATAGCGTGGGTTTCTATTTCGTCGGTAAAGAAGATTTTTTTGATATTGCTAAGTGTAATAAGCGGGTGATTCATAATATAGATTCCTTTGGCTGGTGCTATTGAATACGGATTTGATTTAAATGTTGAAATTGGCTGCTATCAGACAAAATGATTTGATCGCCGGGCTGTAATCCGGATAGCACCTGAATTTGTTCACTGGAGCCGATACCGAATTGTACTGTGACTTTTTCTGCGCTGCGTTGGTCGGAGCTCAGCTTAAAAATAGCGGCACTGCCGCTGTTTTGCGCCAGGTAGGGTCTCCCTACATGCAGTGTTTGTGCTAGCTTCGCGGTAAAAATGGTGCCATCTACGGAAAGGTCAGGTCTTGCTTCGTTCGGCAAGGCGTCGGTGAAGGCCACATCCACCTGGACAGTGCCATCAAGTACAGCCGGGTCTACCCGGATCACGGTGCCGTTAATTTGTGACTGTCGGGTATCAATAGTCACAACCTGACCTGGTCTGACGTCGCGAATACGTCTTTCGGCAATCTGCAACTCTGCAATTAACGCATCCTGATCGGCAATTTTGGCCATGTTACTGCCCAGCAGGACTTGTTGTCCGGGCTCCAGTGGCAAAGCCTGTAATACGCCATCACCAGGTGCTTTCACCGTTAGTGATTGAACTTGCTCTTCGGCGCGAGTCATAATTTTATGCAAGCGATTTAAGCGAGCCGCTGCGGCAGCCAGTTGTGCAGTTTTATTTTCTTTTAGCTGCTCCAGGCGCTGCTGTTCTATCTTCCAGCGATTGAGAAATTGTCGTGTTGCTAGCTGTGAGCGTTGGTAGTCGATTTTTGAGACGGTGGCATTGCCCTCATCTAACAAGGTTTTTTCTGCCTCAAGTTTGATGCGGGCACTTTCGTAATCCATTTCAGCCGCCAGTACTTGAGCTTCCTGGTCCAATACCCGAGAAGCCAGGTCAACCTCAAGCGCTCGGTTCTGGGCCGCCTCGGCCTCTAACTCCCATTTCAGCTCTTCAACATCTTGCACTAGCTCTGGATTGCTGAGACGCAGGATCACATCGCCTGCTTTGAGTTCGGCGCCGGGTTTGCGATAGATAGCATCAACGCGACCGGAAACATTGGCAGCCACCCAACGGATATGTTGCGGAACCAGTAGCCCCGTCCCTTTTACTGAAATACTCAGTTCACCTTGCTCAACACTGCCAATACTCAAATTCGCAAGTCGGGCAGAGTAGCTGTGTTCGGAAGACATTGACCATGCAATGTAGGAAACAAATCCAACCAAGGTGATTGCTACGGCAGGTAATAATCGTTTCTTTAATGAAGCTGATGGTTTGCTACGAATTTTGTCCACATTTAACTCTCTTAGGTTACAGCCATAATGGCTTACTAGAGAGTTAATTACAGGTTTCGTGCCAAACTTTTAAGGGGTTGATATTATTAGGAAAAATTATACTTTTAAGATCGAGTTACTCTTGTTTGTCCCATTTTCGAGACGGCGAAATCGCGACGCAATCCCGCTTTTGGGATCCTGAAAAGAAAGCTGAAAATGCTTTGTTGCATCAGGATTTTGAGTCGGTTTGTTGCTTAAGTTTCTTAAATTCATTCAGTAGCTGCTGAATTTCTTGCTCATTGCCCACATAAAAGTCTTCTTCAGCTTGTCCTATTCGCTCACCCAGGTGGGTAACATCCTGTTCAAAAGACTTTTCCAATTGAAGCAATTTATCACACAGCATTTTCCATTCGTCTTTGGATTCCATTTCCAACAGGTGTAACTGCAGTTTTAGTTCATCTTTAATGCGAAATATCTCGCTAAATACGGATCCGATTTTACTCATTTTTATGGCTGTGATATCAAATACTCTATGTCAGAAGTAAAACATTATTTGTGTGGATGGTTAATGGCAACAGATCAAATGTCATTAAATATTCATATATACACACGCTATTGAGTTTGCGGCAGCCTATGAGTCAACTGGTTTTCCACCCAATTTACAGCCAACTAAATCTCCCTATTAAGCACCGTTTTCCCATTGAAAAATATCAAGGGATTCATGATGAATTGCACCGCTGTGGGGTACCAGCACAACAGTTTGTAGAGCCTCAACCGGTTGCCATTGAGGCACTAAAGCAAGTATATGAGCCCGGTTATGTGGACAGTATTACCTCGGGGGAGCTGGATGCTAAAGCCATGCGGCGCATTGGCTTTCCCTGGTCACAACAGTTAGTACAAAGAACCCTTACTGCGGTCGGTGGTACCTTATTGTGCGCCGAAATCGCGCTGCAAAAAGGCTTTGCCCTGAATTTAACTGGCGGCTATCACCATGCCTTTGCAAATTTCGGTTCCGGGTTTTGCATCTTCAATGATTTATATCTGACGGCGCTGCAGATGTTGCAGTCACCAAATATTGATAAGGTGTTAATTTTTGACTGTGATGTCCATCAAGGTGACGGCACCGCTAAGCTTGCGCAACATCAAGCCGATGTTTTTACCGTATCCTTGCACGCCGAGAAGAACTTTCCCTATCGAAAACAGCATTCTGATATGGACTTTCCATTACCTAAAGGCATGTCTGATGCGGCTTATCTGGAAGTGGTGGACGAAGCTTTACACCTGGCTTTTAGACAGTTTAAACCCGATGCGGTGATTTATGACGCCGGGGTAGATATTCACCAAGATGATGATTTAGGGCATCTCAATATCTCCACTGATGGGGTTTTTGAACGTGATAGGTTGGTAAAGCGATACTGTGAACAATTCGGTGTACCAGTGGCCGCTGTCATTGGTGGTGGATATCAACGGGATATCAAAGCCCTGGTGCAGGTACATTTACAGTTGTTTCGTGCTTTTGGTGTCTGCAAGTCGTAGTATTTTTAAACCTTAGCCTATACTTATTTGAAGCCACATATCGAGGTGATTTGAAATGCAAAATCCCGGAGAGCAAGTTGCTAAAAAGCAGTGAAATGACAGACCTTTTAGATGCGATTACAACGCCTTTGTTACTGGTAAAAGCACAGGGTGATTCTGTGAATCATGCTGTCTGCTATATCAATCCCGCGTTTAATAAAGAGATAGGGTATACCCAAGAGGAAATCCCGGACAAGAACAGCTGGTGGCAACTAGCGTACCCAGATCCCCTATACAGAAAAGTGGTGGAATCACAGTGGGAGTTGTTATTCCAGGAAGCTTGCGAAAAAGGCAATACGAGTATTTCTTTAGAAGTGGATATTCAAACTAAAAATCATGGCGAGAGACGTTTTCGCGTTTATGCTGAAATTCAAAGCAACATTGTTCCTGATTGCTATGTTGTTATGTTCGCCAACCCGGAATTGGACGCAAAAAGTGAGTCCCCCTTGGCTGTGTTACTGAAACAATCACATAGGCAAAAAGATAACCAATAAAAAATACGGTTAAAATAATGCAATCAAAATGATGACATCATTATGATTGCATGTTAGTGTGGTTTTAAATCTTGCTTTTGAGGGTATTGGGATGACAAACGACATTAACAATCTTGAGTTACTAAATCACGGTGCGCGAGAGCGATTGGCTTTTATTGATTTTAGTTTGCAATACTTTGGGCACATCTCCAGGGCCGAACTGACGGAACGATTCAAAACCGGCCTGGCTGCCAGTACCCGTGACTTTGCGGCCTACAAAGAGCTGGCTCCGGGCAACTTAGCGTTGAATCACACCGATAAGCGCTATTATCGCTGCGCTGATTTCGTACCGGTGTTTCAACAGGATCCTGAGGCTATTTTGCACCAGCTTTGTCAGGGTTTTGGTAACGGTATTTCAACCTTGGTGGAATCTAGCGAAGTGTGTCTGGACGCGGTGCGCTTAATTCATCCCAATCCTGACATAATCGCCGGTTTGATGCGCGCCATTACCAATCAACAAGCTATCAAATGCGGTTATGTCTCGGTATCTTCAGGCGAAACAGAACGGGAGTTAGTACCTCATGCAATGGTGAACAATGGTCATCGTTGGCATGTGCGCGCTTTTGATCGCCATCATCAGGAATTCCGCGATTTTGTCTGCACGCGTTTTACCACCATTACTGAACTGGAAGAAGTGAGTGCGCCTTATGAGCAAAGCGGTGAAGATAAACAGTGGAACACTATGGTGGATTTGCATTTGATTCCGCATCCTGAAATCAGTCAGACGCAAGCGGTGGAGATGGACTATAACATGGTGAATGGAGAGTTGCTCCTTAAGGTAAGAGCGGCACTGGCAAGTTACGTGTTAAGACAATGGCAAGTGGATTGCTCGGGAGATCACCGAATAAAAGGGCAAGGCTGTCAACTGGCTTTGGCCAATCCCGAAACGCTGATTGATGTGGAAAATATGCGCTTGGCGCCCGGATTTGGCATTGGGATGTCGTGAAATTTAGATGGCTAGCATAGAAATTTATCATTGGTCTTTAGCGGTCGCGATTTGTTAAGTTGCGGCTCAAATCAAAAACAAAGTTGAAATTATGGCAACATTAACAACAGGTCTGGTATTTCTTGGAGCCGCAGTAGTAGCGGTTCCGATTTTTAAACGGTTGAAATTGGGGGCGATTTTAGGCTATCTGGTAGCGGGGTTGATCATCGGTCCTTCGGCACTTAATTTGGTTTCCGATCCAGACACTATCTTGCATTTTGCCGAGCTGGGTGTGGTCTTGTTGCTGTTTGTCATCGGTCTTGAACTGGAGCCACAAAAACTCTGGCGCATGCGTAATCAGATTATGTTCACCGGCGGTGGACAACTGGCCATCACTGCCGCCTTGATATTTGCTGCCATGCTGATATTTGGCTTTTCGGTAAATGTGGCAATTGTCGTGGGACTGGCTGTAGCCTTGTCATCCACCGCGTTCGCCATACAATTGATGAGCGAGCATCGCATTCTCAAAACCCCTCCGGGACAAAAAGGCTTTTCTGTGTTGTTAATGCAGGATCTGGCGGTTATTCCCATTCTTTTACTGGTGGCAGCCTTATCTGACTCAGGCTCGGCCGCCGCGCCACCATGGTGGATGAGTGTGCTGGCTATCGCCATTGTACTGGTGGCGGGGCGTTATCTGATCAATCCGTTTTTGGGCTTGTTGGCTCGCTATGGTAGTGAGGAAGTCATGACCGCCGCTGCACTGTTGATTGTGATGGCAACGGCCGTAGGTATGCAAGCTTCCGGGCTTTCCATGGGCATGGGGGCATTTGTGGCTGGTATGCTGCTGGCCAACTCCAGTTTCAAACATCAGCTGGAGACAGAAATAGAGCCATTTAAAGGTTTGCTGTTAGGCTTGTTTTTCATTGCAATCGGCATGAATCTGGACTTGAGTCTATTAGTATCGCAGCCATTGACTATAGTCGGTTGTGCCGTGGCATTAGTGGTACTGAAAACGGCTGTAATATTTACCATTTTGAAACTTTCGAAAGAGTCTAGTACCGATTCCATGCGCATTGCGTTGATGCTTTCTCAGGGCGGTGAATTTGCTTTCGTTGTTATGGCACAAGCCTCGGCTACTGCGCTGGTACCACAAGTAGTGGCTGATCAAGTAACTCTTATTGTGGGTATATCAATGGCAATGACCGCACCGTTAGTGATCTTGCACAGTTTGTGGTTTAACAGTAAGAATTGTCCCAATGTGTATGAATCCGATGTACAGGACGACCATCCGCAGGTATTGATTGCTGGATTCGGTCGATTTGGGCAGATCACCGGGCGTATATTAGGAGCGCATAATATCCCGTTTACCGCACTGGACACTGATGCGGAACACATTGAGTTTGTTAAGAAGTTCGGCAATAAGGTGTATTTTGGTGACGCCTCGCGCCTGGATATATTAAAAAGAGCGGGAATAGAACAAGTCAGAGTATTGCTAATTGCGGTGGATAATGAAGAAAAAGCGCTGGAGATTGCGCATTTGGTGAGGGAAGAATATCCCCATATCAAGATTGTCGCCAGATTGCGCAATCGCATGAATGCTGCTGAATTTGATAAGTTGGGTATTAGCCACATTGTTCGAGAAGTTTTTGATAGCAGTCTCAACGCCGCCACACGTGTATTACAGGAGTATGGTTTCAGTACAGCACAGGCTAATTATTTTGTACAAGTATTTAAACATCACGATGAAGAAATATTGCAGCGCAGTATTCAAAATCCCGTTTCTGCTCAAGACGCGGTTGAACGCAGTAAACAAAACCGAAAAGATCTGGAGTCGTTATTTAAGCAAGACCAGGCGGATATTTTGTGATAATTCGATTAAGTTATTGTTTATAATAAGTAATTTAGTCACAAAACAGAATTGAGTCATATTTCTGTAACAAGGCTGTTATCCAATGCGGCATTTGATTTTGTCTGGGTGTCAGCTTGTGTCGCTGTATCCACCTTTTCATCTTGGTACTGATGCAGCGAGGTTTTATGCTCCACTTAATTCGCAGCAATATCCGCAACAAAATGTTGTTAATTATTGTTTCCGCAATGACGGTTATTTTGCTGTCTGTTTCCTGGGGATTTTATTCTCTAAATAATGTTATCGATGGTTATTCCTCTACCGTCAATAATAATGTTCGCTATATGATCGCTCTGTCTGAAATGAATCTGACCTTTAAAACACAGGTACAGGAGTGGAAAAATACTCTCATTCGCGGCAAGGATCCGGCGCAACTTAACAAGTACTGGTCTCGTTTCCAAACACACGGCAACACCATTAAAAGTCAGTATGAAGGTTTGTTGAGAGAGATGCCTAAAACTCATCCTTCCTGGGCAAGTCTGGATGAATTTGCCGATGCTTACCCTCCAATGTTATCGGCTTACCAAAAAGGTTATCGCGCATTTTTAGATAGTGACAAAGATATTGATACTGCTGATAAATCAGTACAGGGCATTGATAGGGCACCTACCAAGCTCTTGAAAGAAGCTTTGTTACAAGCTGAAAAGGATGTGGCTAAAAGTCGAGAAAAAATCGGCCAAAATGCCGAGAATACCCAGCTAATTACCATTTTAGTGACCGTGTTCGCTACAGTATTGAGTATTGGCGGTTTTGTTTATTTTGTGGAGCGCCGCTTGATTCGCCCGTTGAATCGAGTGACGTTTTTGTCCACTGAAATCGCCAAAGGAGATTTTACCCATAAAACCGAAGTGGATGGTCATGATCAGATAGGCAAGTTGACACATAGCTTTGTACTGATCCAACGGGATTTAGGCGGCGTGGTGAGCGGTATACTGTCAGATTTACAGGAACTCACTAAGTTAATCGATAGTTTATTCAATGCCTTTCACAAGATTAAGGAATCCCTTGAGCAGCAAATGGAAGAGAGCAATGCGCTACAAGGTAACATGGATAAGATGCTCACCAGCAGTGAAGGGATTTCTAATTCTGTGAATGAAGCCAATGATTTCGTTAAAGATTCGGTTCGGGAGGCGACAAAGGGTATTGAGATGTTCGGTGAGAACCTGCGCAATAGTCAAAGCATGTTTGATTCTGCCAACAGTGCCACGGAAATAATAGAGCAAGTGAAACGCGATTCTGATGATATCGGTAATGTTGTTAATGTCATCAACGGTATCGCTGAGCAAACCAATTTGTTGGCGCTCAATGCCGCTATAGAGGCTGCTAGGGCAGGAGAGAACGGACGTGGTTTTGCCGTGGTGGCTGATGAAGTGCGCAGTTTGGCTACTAAAACTCAGGAATCTACGACTCAAATCTCCCGCACCATTGCTGACTTACAAAATGCCACAGACGGAGCCGTAAATGCCATGCTGGACGGTCGAGATAAAGCGCAAATTAGTCTCGATCAAACTCGTGAAGCGCAGGCTTTTATGGAATCATTGGGGCAAGCTTTTGAAAATATCAGCAAACTCAATAATGATGTCACCCAATCGGCACAGCAGCAGGTGCAAGAAGCTAATGATGTAAGTTGTGGATTGCACGAGATTAATAAGCACAGTGATCAATCTCAGCATGAAGCTACTGTTATGGAGGATGCTTCTCGAGTGTTGTCCGAGATTTTGCATCGCATTCAGGATGCCACTTCAGTATTCAAACTACCTCAAAAATAAGCTACTCGCGCGCCTGTGGGCGCGCAGAGTATTGTTTGTTATTACAATTCGGTAACCAGAAACTGGGTCCCGGCAGTTCCTTCTACATAGACAACGCATTGACCCCAGCCGGACTCAATGTTGATGGATTGCTGTTTTACCTTCTGGTATTCAATTTGTTGATGGTCACATCTTAAATGCACCGCATCCAACGGATTTTCGGCACTGGCCAGCAGCAATTCTGATTTACTGATATTGTGATGCCAAAGCCCGACCTGTGGTAGAACGCCAACCACTTCAAGTGGTTGCTCTCCGGCCAGAAAATCTCTGGCTTGTTGATAGTAAGGAGTTAGATTTTTCAAGGCTTCATTGTCAGCGGCAAAGCTTTCAAAAGTTTGATACACCGCCACTGCTTCAAAGAGATTGTTGTTCATGATATTGGCGATAAAGGCTTTTTTAAGTACCTCAACATACACGGCCCGAGGTAACACGTCATTGCCGTTATTCATGACTTTGGCAAAGGATTTAGCGGCATTTACGGTATCGCCTTGCTTCTCAAAATAATAGCCTTCCAAAACCCAAAGGTAACTGCTCTCGATCCACTTGCGTTTATCTCTTTCCCGCAGCTGTTTGATTTTTCTGGCGGCGTCCTTCAGGTCGCCTTTTTCAATAGCATTCATGCCTTTTTGAAAGCGCGACAAAAAGCGTTTGTTTACGTCACTACGACGCTCGTTGTCATCGTAATTGTTGCTGTTATCCAGTCGAAAATTGAGAGTGACGGCATTAAAGCTTTGGGTAACAGGCTCTCCATCTTTACTGGCAGGTTGGTATTGCCAATTTTGCACGGCTTCCAAGGCTGACTGCTCAAACAGGGCATGACCCGTTGAGTCGTGGATCAGGGCGTCTGTCACTTTACCTTGCTCATTGACCACGTAACTTAATTGCACCCAGCCTTCTATTTCATCCTTGCGGTATTCAAAAGGGAACACAGGGGAAGTTTCCGATATTAGTTTTGCTGCCTTAGTTTGTGCTGCGTTTGCCGAAGCTGACATGGCGCTTATGCTAAGCAGTAAGCTGACAGTGCTGAGGGTGAATGTTTTTTTGGTGTTTAGCATCTTGTTTTGACTCCCTGTTGACCCGGCAAAGAATTTCTTTCAGTCTGATAGTAACAGTAAACGAAAACAATACGTGCCCGTTGGGTATTTGTAAATTTATATTACCTATGAACTATTTAGCGCATATCCATCTGGCATCCATTACCGAAACCTCATTGGTAGGCAATTTTGCAGGGGATTTTGTGCGGGGCAGTGTATTAATACATTTACCTGAGCCAATTCAGCAGGGCATTAAAATCCATCGCAAAGTGGACTCTTTTACTGATGCCCACGCAAAAATACGAATAGCAAAGCAGAGTTTCCCTGCCACATTGCGCAGAACCGCCGGGATTTGCCTGGATATCTGGTTTGATCATCTATTGCTATTAAACAATGAGCGTTTTCCTCCGTGTTTAATCGACACCGTTTTGCAGGACTTTTATCAGCAGTTGGCAGATATGGAATTGCCGGATAAGCGCTTTAATCGCGTTAAACAGAGTTTATTGCAAGACAGGTGGTTGGCACATTACCAACACGAGCAAACTTGTCTGAGGGCCTTTCATGGTGTTGAGCAGCGACTTGGCAATCGCATTGTATTTGCAAGAGAAAGCTATGATTTCTTACAAGCCAATCAGGCGTTATACAAGCAGTTGTTTTTAGACTTTTACCCTGAGCTTATCGATTTCAGTTGTCAGCTTGCCAAACAAGTTCGCTAAAGTGTTTTCGGCACAAAGATTCGTAACTGTCGTTGCCGCCCACCTGAACCTGCTCTCCTTGAGTCACAGGCGTGCCATTTTCATCCCTTCTCACCACAAAATTCGCTTTTCGCCCGCAATAACAAACGGTTTTCAGTTCTTCTAACTTGTCTGCCCAAGCCATCAAATAATGGGAGCCTTCAAAGGTTTCGCCTAAAAAATCGGTGCGCAAACCGTAGGCCAGAACCGGGATTTTCAGTTCATCCACAACGCGTGTCAGATCTTTCACTTGCTGTTTATTCAAAAACTGCGCCTCATCAAATAATAAACAATCAATTTTTTTGTTTTGCTGCCTGTCATTAATCGCCTGCCACAGGTCAGTATCAGCTCTGAATAATTGCGCATCTGACTGCAATCCAATACGAGAGGTAATTTTGCCTATGCCGTAGCGATCATCCAGGGCTGCGGTAAAGATCTCCACGTACATGCCTCGCTCTTTGTAGTTGTATGCCGATTGCAGAAGAGTCGTGGATTTGCCCGCATTCATTGCGGAATAATAAAAGTACAGTTGCGCCATTTTTATTTATTATCTTGCTGTGCTAAATCAGATTAGCTTTCGATATTAGCAAATATTGAACAAGCAGTGCAGCATGAATTGAGCCGTTGCTGGACAGAACCTATTGCAAACCACTAGAGTATGAATAATTGCGTAAAGATTTCGGAAACAGAATGAAGCTTCGAATAACATTAATAGTACTTGCAGGGCTGATGTGCGCATTTCACTCCAACAGCTATGCAAATTTATTGGAAAAAAATTATCTGGTACTGGCACCAGAATTTAACGATGTCTCGATAGCGGATAGCAGCGCGTCTGACCCCGGGTTTTCACTGGCATTTGGTACTGAGATTCATCCCCAGTGGTATGCAGAAGTGGGATATAAGTTAATTGCTGCTGATTTTGAACCACCCGTAGAGCCATTGAGTACTAATGATGTACAGCTTGATTCTGGTGCCGATGCTTCTGGACTGTACTTATCATTTTTGGGTAAGGCTACCGGCCAAAGCGGTGAATTGTTTTACAAGTTAGGGGTGATGGCCATGACTTACGAAACCAGCAATCAATACGATAGTGAGCATGGCTGTGATGATGGTGAACAGCGAGTATTGGCGGTATCAGATGGCTCGATAACTCAGTGTGATTACGACGATACTGCTATCGCTGGTATTGTAGGCGCTGGCTTCGACTTTTTTGTCGGTTACCGAGGGCAAGTGCGTTTCCAGGTGGAACATATCCGCGGTAACAATGATATTCAGAGCAATTCGGTTCAGCTGGGGTATCGATACAATTTTTAGCAGAGTGCGACATAGTGAAAAACGAAATTGACAGTAAATTGATTTTGACCGTATTTGACAAAATTCGCCAGAACGGTCAACAAACCGAAGAAGGGCACCTTCTGGATGGAGTAAAGGCATCAACCGACTTTGATGGTTACACACTGTATTTAAGTGATGCCTTGGTATCGCTGAGTTTTGGTTTTCACAATCAATACCATTTTGACTATGAAAGTCAGGAGCACTTTGAACAGTTTTATAAAAAGTTAATTAATATCCAACAACAGTATTAACTACTGAGTACTAGAGAAAAAGCTCTGAAGCTTGGGAACCCGTTCTGTGGAGTTTACTCGGCTTCAGATCGTTTATTCTATGTCAGGCAGTCACCCATTTCGCTAATTCATCTTGCAGTGCCTGGTTTGATATGGGCTTGGTGAGATAACCGTTCATACCGGCATCCAGACATTTTTCCGCATCGCCAGTCATGGCATGAGCCGTTAGCGCGATAATAGGGATGTCATTTCTGTAGTTGTCGGAATTGGAAATGCGAATGGCCCGGCTGGTCTCATAGCCATCCATTACCGGCATTTGACAGTCCATTAAGATCACATCATAGGGCTCAATCGCGGTATTAAGGGTTTGCAAGGCTTCTTCACCATTTTCAGCTACATCCACCATATAGCCGAGGGTTTTAAGCATTTCCACGGCCACTTGTTGGTTAATATAATTGTCTTCCACCAACAGAATGCGCATTTCGCCTGCGGTTTTTGATTCCACGGTTTCGGTGATCGTATCGGCACGTTCATCATGTTCAGGAACTTGATCGAATAGAATAGCTAGTGAGTGCAGTAGCGTGGGGCGTTTAACCGGTTTGTGGAACTGGTGGGTAATATCCAGTGCCTGTAACTCCTCATTGGGCAGGTTATCACCAACAGCTACCAGCAGGGCGATTTTGGGTTGCGGTAAATTCTTGTCGCTGCGAATCGCTTTTGCCAATTGATGCCCTTGCATGCCAGGCAGTTTTTTATCGATGTAGACGGCATCAACAGGCGTTTTTTCCTGAGCCTGTTGCCTTAACAATTTGATCGCTGTTGGGGCATTTTCCGCACTGAGTAAGTCGCTTTCTGTTTTTTCGATGATGGAAGCAAACCAGTTCTGCGCTGTTTGGTTATCCTCCACCAATAGCACTGATTTACCCGTAAGTTGTGGAATTAAAGCGGAGTCAGGGGTTTCTTCTAGCGCTTCCCCGTAGCGAATGTTAAACCAGAAATTAGAACCTTCATTTAACTGACTGTTGACACCTATTGCGCCGCCCATCATTTCTGCAAGCTGTTTGGATATCGCTAAGCCTAGCCCGGTGCCACCAAACTTGCGTGTGGTGGAGGCATCAACCTGAACAAACTTATTAAACAGGTTGTTGAGCTTTTCTTCAGGTATTCCTATTCCCGTATCAATTATTTCAAAATGTAGCTTGTTCAATCCGGTTTCTGATACCTTGAGTATGATCTCCCCTGATTCAGTGAACTTGAGGGCATTACTGCAAAGGTTATTGATAATTTGTCTTATCCGGCTGGGGTCGGAACGAATAAATTGCGGTACGTTGTCGGCAACGATACAGATGAGTTCCAGGTTTTTCTCCTGAGCTCGTAGCGCGAAGGTATCTGCCAGCTCTCCCACCAACTTGTAGATATCAAAAGGAATTTCTTCCAGTTCAAGTTTACCAGCTTCTATTTTAGAGAAGTCTAAAATGTCGTTTATCAAATGCAGCAGAGATTGGCCTGAAGATTGCGCCAGACTGACGTAATGCCGTTGTTTTTCATCCAGGTCAGTTTTGAGCAACAAATCATTCATGCCCAAAATACCATTTATGGGGGTACGGATTTCGTGGCTCATGTTAGCCAAAAAGTCGCTCTTGGTGCGGCTGGCTTCCTTAGCTTTTTCTTCAGCGCGCTTGAGTTGGGTAATATCCTGAAATGCGCCGCGCAGCAGCATAGGCTCCCCGTGCACATACTCCACAAAACCTACTGCCCTTACCCAAATACGACGATTGCGCGCGGTGATAAAGGGCAGTTGTAAATCCCAAGACTTACCATCGGCGATAGCATCTTCGATGGCACGTTGGATGATAGGCCGGGCTTCAGGCGCGTAAAAATAAATAACTTCATTGAGCTCGACTTTTTGCCCAACCGGGATCTCGTGAATGCGATACACTTCTTTGGACCAGTATAGCTCGTTGGTTTTGAGATTGAGCTCCCAGCCCCCCAGTTTTGCCATGGTACCCGTGGTTTCCATCAGGTCCTGGTTACGCTGCTTTTCCGCTTCCATGAGTTTTAATTGCGAAATGTCACGCGCGATAGCCAGATAACCCGCGACGTTATCCGAATCATCTTCGATGGGGGTAATTGACAACATAGCAGGGAAGGCTTTCTGTCCTTTAGTCAGCAATTGCCATTCCTGCTCAGCACTACCGGTTTGTTTGGCTTTGTTCAAAAACGAAGTGATATCAGGCTCGAATACAGAGTCGAGGTTTCTGCCAAGCTTTTGGGCACCGTACATTAGATCTTGAGGATCGAAAAAATCGGCCAGATTTAATTTACCCACCGCTTCAGCTTCATCGTATTCCAGTAGTTCTTGAGCACAGCGATTGAAGGTTTTGATGTTAAAATCTGTGTCGGTAGATATCAGCATCAAGTTGGCACTATCCAACACCGCTTTTTGCAGCCTGTTCAGGTTGGTAATCTTAATTTCTGCTTCTTTCTGCTCTGTGATGTCGGTTTCCAGAGCCATGAAACCGGTGAGTTTGCCATCTCGATATAAGGGCTGGCAGTTAATGCGTAACCAATAGGGGTTGCCGTCTTTGTGATAATTGATCAGCTCCTCGTTAAAACCGTGGCCGTTGCGCACCGCACTGCTCATGCGTTCAACCACTTTTTTATCGGATCTTTCACCTTGTAGAAATATACCCGGCTTTTTACCTACAACTTCCTCATAACTGTACCCCGAGATTTTCTCAAAGCTGCGGTTTACCCAAGTAATGTTTTGATGAGCGTCGGTGAGAATAACGGCGTTATCGGTTTCCTGAGCTAACTTGGCTAACATGGCGTTTTCTTCGGTGCTCTCAATCAGGCGTTTTTGCGCCGTGTAGCGATCCGTTAAATCGTAATTAACGCCGATTGCGTGCAGCGGTGTGTTCTTCTCGTCATAGATCACATGGCCATAAGCTTTTAAGTACTTCTCTTCACCTGTTGGGGTTGTAATGCGAAAGCTGGTATCAAACTTGGTTTGTTGCTCCACACTGTAGTTGAACATGGCTTCGGTGGGGCCGATATCATCGGGATGCAGCCTGGCAGTCCAATCTTCGTAGGTGCCTTTGAAGTCTCGCTCAACAACCCCATAGAGACGATGCATTTGCTCGTCCCATTGTAACTCTCCAGTCTCAAAATCAAACTCCCAGATACCAATTCCAGCGGCCTCGGTGGCTACCATGAATTTTTTATTCAGCTCCACCAGATTTTGTTCGGCAGACTTGAGGCGTGCGGATTCATTGATGGTGATAATGATGTTGCCAGAGTCACTGACTTCACTTACTCCGATGGCAGCAAAAAACACTTCGCCGTCTTTGCGAAATGCAGTCAGACTGGCGCTTTCAAAAATGCGATCTGCAGAATAGTTCTGCATAAAGTCCTGATACAGAGGATCCCCTGCTTGCAAGAAGTTACCCGGTATCAGTTCAACCAGGTTGAGCTCAGTGAGTTCTTCAAGGGAATAGCCAAACAGGCGTTGACAGGCTTTATTCGCGTAGAGCACGTCCCCTTCCGAGGTGAGTTCCATTATCCCGGCTGCTGCGAGGTCTACCATGGCACGGAATGCCGCCTCGCTCCTATGTGTGGAGTTGCTCAAGCTTATTGTCTCGTAAAAGAAATCAGGAAGTTACTACATACTTTATTATCTAATCCGTTATCACGCAAACCCCACTGGTCAGATCCCATAATTTGGTTGCGCTACTTGGGCAATGGTGTGTTCTGCAGTAAGATCACAGCGATATAATAAAAATGAGCATTTTGTATTGAAAATTATCGAAGCCCCGAAATTTGAATGGCGTTTTTTGGCACCAAAGTTTTGGCCTATCTGGTTTGGGTTCAGTCTTTTATATTTGCTTACCTGTTTACCCTATCCATTGGTCAGGAAAATTGGTGCCGGGTTAGGAAAGCTTCTGGCGCTGCTGGGTAAAAAGCGCATTGCTATCGCCAGGCGTAATATTGAATTGTGCTTTCCTGATTGGGACAAAGCACGCCAGGAACAATTGTTAAAGGACAATATCACGGCCTCGGGCATGGCGATTTTGGAAACCGTCATGGGGTGGTGGTGGCCGGACTGGCGGGTTAAAAGGCTGCTCACCGTGGAAGGATTTGAACATGTCGAAGCGATAAAAGCGAAAGGTAAAGGCGTGTTCGGTATGGCCATCCACTGCTTGAGCCTGGAATTCGCCTGCCGTGGACTGGGTTTTTATCAGCCATGTGTGGCGTTTTACCGCAAACACGACAATGATTTAATGGAATATTTGCAATATCATGGGCGAGCCCGCTCCAACAAGTACATGATCCACAAACGCGATGTCAAAGGGATGTTTCAGGCTCTTGATGAAGGCGAGTTGAGTTTGTATTTGCCGGACCAGGACTACGGTCGCAACAAGACGGTTTTTGTGCCGTTTTTTAATGTTCCTGATACCTCAACAACCCTTGGCTCAATGCTATTTCTCAATAACAGTGATTGTGAATCAGTGTTTATTCAATCCATATCTTCAAAAGAAGGCTATAAGATAAAGATATGGCCGGGATTGGAGAATTTTCCGTCGGGAGACGATGAGGCCGATGTTGCAAGGATTAACAAGCGGGTGGAAGAAATGGTGATGCTGGCGCCAGAGCAGTATTTATGGATGCACAAACGCTTCAAAACGCGGCCTGACCCTGAAGCTCCATCACTCTATTCTTAGAATAGCTCCGTTATCTATATTTTAGTTTGTGAACTATTTACCGATATTAATGTTAAATTCTGGTATATTAGCCGGAATGTGGTTATAAATTGAGCGGAATAAATTAGGTTTTCACTGTCATGGCGAAGAAGAAAAACTTTTCACCTGCAATGTTTTGGGCCAAACAATTGGGTTTTGCCATTGTTTTAATTATCGGTGCCGCGTTGTTGATTAACAATCAAAACGAAAAAGCTGAGCAGGCCAAACATGCAGAAAAGAAAAATATAAATAACAGCTTGAGCGACTTTTATGCGCAGCATCGCATGTCGCAAAGTAAGCCTTATGAAGAAGACCAGGGCGATTTTGTGGTGGAACTCAACAAAGAGTCCGAGTCACTGCAAAATCGTTTAAATAAAATGGCCGCTCAGCAGAGTGCGCCCGTGGAAGGTCGTTGGGTAGGTGAACACCGATACCGTACTTTTTCGGCGGGCTCTACGCTTCGCGAAGCCATTACTAACTATGCTCAAAGTGAAGGGATGCAGGTGATCTGGGAGCTTGATCAGGATTTTATTGTGAAAAACCAGTTTCAAATGGAAGATACTCTGGTGGGCTCGCTATATCAGATAGCCAAAGCGGTGGACAGCAACTTTAGTGGTCAGGTATTGGCTTACGTTTGCCCTAAACAACGCTCTCTCGTCATTACCGATGAAAACACGCCATTTTTACAAGACAATTGTACAATAGCGCGGCCTAGTTAATACCGCGCTAACCCCCGTCTTTCCTATGCGTCTTTAAACACCCGGTTCCAGATGTTGATAACATTGACTCTGTGTTCTTTTAACTGATCTGCGCTGAGCAAATTTTCCCGGCCTTCAAGCGCTTTTTGGTGGGCAAGGTTGCGCAGCGCAAGATAAGCGTCTGTGAGCTTCTGACACCAGCTTTTGTCAATAACTTCACAACTGTTCAATGCCTCGATAATGCGCACGTTGTCGGACCAAACCGCTATCTGCTTGAAGCGACAGGCGTGTAATAAGGTCCAATATTGAGTCAAAAACTCGATATCGGCAATGGTGCCCTGACCTTGTTTAATATCTACCATTTGAGCGGAGCTTTTATCCAGGTGTTCCCGCATTTTATGGCGCATTTGTGCTACGTCTTTCAGCAATTCAGACTCTTCTCTTGGCAGGCGCAATATTTGGTGTCTGATGGCATTGAAACGCGACTTTAATGCTTCGTCTCCGGCTATTGCCCGGCTGCGCACCAGTGCTTGATGTTCCCACGTCCAGGCTTCTTCTAACTGGTATTGCAGGAAACTTTCAATATTGGAAACCAACAAGCCTGAATTACCAGATGGACGCAAACGCATGTCCACTTCATATAGTTCGCCTGATGCCGTTTTAGTGTTAAACAGGTGCATAATGCGCTGCGCTAACTTGGCATAAAATTGGCGAGAATCGATTTGTTTGGGACCACTGGTGTCTTGAGTACTATTACAATCGTGCAGAAAAACCAGATCCAAGTCTGAACTATAGCCCAATTCAATACCGCCCAACTTGCCGTAACCCACCACCAGAAAGCGTCTGTGATCATCATTGGCACATTCGGGGTAACCATATTTCTCGGTCATTTGATGCCATGCGGAATTCAATACCTCGGCGATGATAGTTTCGGCAAGACAAGTCAGATGATCACTGACCTTCATTACCGGTAAGGTGTCTTGCAAATCAGCAGCGGCGATGCGCAATTGGTGACTCAACTTGAATTGGCGCAGGGCTTCCATTTGCTGCTCCAGGTCTTCCTCTGGAATGCGCAGCAGCGACTGACGCAACAGATCTGGATATTGAGCTAATGGGGTGGGGTTGTACAACGCTTGAGGATTTAACAATTCATCCAGCAATAAGGGAAAGCGATGCAGTTGCTCTGCCACCCATTCACTTTTACTGCTGAGGCGAATGAGTTGCATCATAGCGCCTTCGTTTTCTAACAACAGTTCCAGGTAGGCGGTTCGTTTCAGGATGGCGCTGATTATTTGCAATACCCGGTCAATGAGGTTGGCATTGTCAGTGTCTGAGTGGCTACAGTGTTTCAGACAAGCGTTCAACAATCTGGGCATCAACAAATCCAGTGATTCCCTGCCGCGCGCGCCGATGGGTTTTTTTAAGAATTCTTGTTTGTAAAAGAGAATTTGTTGGTAGAGTTTTTCGGTTTCGGCAATGTCGCCTAATTCAGACAGAAGTCGCAGTGCTTCATCCTGTGCCAGATCCAGGTGCCACAAATCGTTTAACGGTGTTTGTTGTTCTTCTTCATCTTCTGGACTGTCGCCTATTTGTGCATCGAACTGTTCAGCCACACTTGCCATAATGTGATTAATTTTAGTGACCAAGGTTAGCCAATTCTCACAACCCATAATCCAGGCTAACCTGGCCCGGCTCAATTCATCATCTGGTAGTTCCTGGGTCTGTTGATCGTCAAACTGTTGCAGGCAATGCTCTAGTTTGCGCAAAAATAGATAGGCAGATTGCAGTATCTCAACATCTTGCTGTGGCAAGGTTTGCTGCACCAGGAAGGTGTTTAGCAGGGACAGCAAATGTCTTTCCTGCAGTGCTGGCTCCCTGCCACCGCGAGTTAGCTGAATGCTTTGCACGATAAATTCAATTTCTCGAATGCCGCCACTGCCCAGTTTGATATTGGTGGTGAGATTGCGCCGACGCACTTCCTGGCGGATCAGTTGTTTCATTTTGCGCAAAGACTCCAGCACACTAAAGTCAATATAGCGACGATAAACAAATGGCCGCAATATGGTTTGCAACTCTTCGCTGAATTCGCATTTGGGATTTAACACTCTGCCTTTTACCATGGCATAGCGTTCCCACTCCCGCCCTTGTTGTTCGTAATAGGTTTCCAGTGCACCGAAGCTGGCTACCAGTGGTCCACTTTCACCGAAAGGTCTCAGGCGCATGTCTACCCGAAAAACCTGCCCATCAACGCTGGTTTGATGTAATGCAGCGATAAGCTTTTGTGCCAGCTTGGTAAAAAATTGCTGGAACTCCATACTTTTATTGCGATAGTGCAGTTCGCCATTTTCCGGGTAGGCAAATATCAAATCAATATCAGATGAAAAGTTGAGTTCTTTGCCACCCAGTTTACCCATGCCTAAAATCAACATTGGTAGTGCTTTACCATTGCGCATAGGCGTGGCGTACTTGGTGCAAAAATGGCGATATAGCCATTGATAAGCTTGCATGATCAACGCATCTGCCAGGCGGGAAACCTGGTTAAGTGAGCTTTCAATCGACTGCAAATTCAATACATCGGCAATGGCGATACTCACCATCGCTTTGTGGCGAAAATGGCGCAGTCTTTTATGCAATGTGGCTTCGTCTGTCACATCTTGTAACTGCTCTTCCAGTTCATTGTAGAAATCCAGCGACAAATCCGCATCGAGGCAGGCCTGAATCCATTGGGGGTGATGAATGAGGTGCCTGGCAACAAAGTCGCTCAGGGCGAATACACATTGGAGTTTCTTTTGGCAAGATTCTGACAAGCTTTGCCAGACTTGTTCACCATGTTGCTCAATGAGCATTTCAACATGAGCCTCGCCTGTTTTATGGAGTTGGCCCGGTAGCAGGCTAGTGATCGGATTACTCATAGCAAAGATAGATAAAGCTTTGATTTAATGTAGCTTAATGTACTATAACTTTAGTTAAAATTGCGAAAGTAACCGATTATTTATGTCTGCATTGGTTAATCTTATCCCGGTATCCCCAGACTTGTGGATGTTTCTTGTGGCCGATATGGTCATCGCCATTTTGCTACTAACCATGTTGCGCTGGATTTCCGGACGGTTATTGAAGGGCGGTACGGATAACAGAGGTCGAGCCAATCATGATAATTACGCCTATGGGATCAGTGTTGCCGGACGCATGATGGCATTGGCGATTGTATTGTCCGGTGCGGTAGAAACTTCCAGCAAGGGCAATATTGAGAGTTCCATTGTCACCATGTTAGTGTTTGGAACCGTGGGGATTTTGTTGATCAAAATAGGTCGCTATGCTCACGATAAAATAGTGCTAAACCGTCTGGATAAAGATTTTCACATTAAAGATCGCAACACCTCAATCGCGCTGGTGGATGCCTCTAGCTCCATAGCCACCGCAATTATCATCAAAAGTGTATTAATCTGGGTAAGTGGCTTTGACGCCGATGCTTTTATCGCGATTTTTTCCGGTTTTTTGGTGTCACAAACTATTTTGCTGGCCATGACCCGAATCTACGAGCGACGCTTTAGAGAAAATAACCGCAGTGGTTCACTGCAAGCGTCCCTAACCAAAGGGCAGTTGGCGCTCGCCATTCAGCATTCCGGGCATTTATTGGGAACGGCTTTAGCTGTGACGGTCGCCAGTAGCCTGCTGGAGTATAACCCTTCTGGCTACGTCAGTAACTTAACAGGCTGGCTAATTGTCGGCTTAACTATAACGCTGATATTGACCGCCCTGGTCACCGTTGCGCGATTGTTTATTTTGTCTAATGTGAATTTGGTGCAAGAGATAGATCAACAACACAATATTGGTGTTGCTAGCATTGAGTTGTCACTAAGTGTGGGGATCGCACTGATATTATTGGGGTTGATCAATTAAAGTTTAACGCGATACCTGTCATAAATTGTCTTTAAATTGTCACGCAGTATTAATATTTTGGGGTCAAAATTCTTATCCAAGTGTGATTAAGTTTTTCAGGGTCATGAAAACTGAACAGTTATTCCGATGTTTGGCCGACCCAATTCGGTTGCGGGTAGTGTTGTTACTTTGGCAAGAAGGGGAATTGTGCACTACGGAAATTGCCCGTGTACTGAATAGCACCGACAACCAAATACGTCGCCACATGGCGCTACTGAGTAAGAATCAGCTGGTGGTGTTCCGTCAGAAGCAGTTGTTTCATTGTTATCAACTCAGCGCTGATTTACCTCTGTGGGTGCAAAAAACACTTAAACACACTTATCGAGGTAACAAAGTTATGCTGGATGATCTGGCTCGCCCGCAAAAAATTCAATTGCGAAACAGCATATCTGACGAGCAACGCAACGCTTCCTGAAAGGCAAGCATTGGTATTGGTGCGCTAATCCACTAAACTACAGACGTTTTCCAGTTAATTGTAAGTTCATTGATGCAAATTCCAGATTTTAGTCACTCATCCATTTTAATTCTTGGCGACCTGATGTTAGACCGTTATTGGGTGGGGCCAACCAGTCGAATCTCGCCAGAAGCCCCGGTGCCCGTTGTCAGAATTGACGGTATTGAAGAGCGTCCCGGTGGTGCGGCGAACGTCGCATTGAATATGGCAGCATTGGGAGCGAACACGGCTTTGTTAGGTTTATGCGGTAATGATGAGGCCCATGAAACACTAAAAACTGCGCTGCATTCAGTAGGGGTAGATTGTTCTTTTCAGGCCATCGACGGTAAAGATACCATTACCAAGTTGCGGGTGCTTAGTCGCAATCAACAATTAATTCGATTGGATTTTGAAAAGAGTTTTCACGAGGTGGACAAATCGGCATTGCAAGCCGCTTTTGAGCAACGCTTGCAGGCATGCAGCGCAGTGGTGTTGTCCGATTATGCAAAAGGTTGTTTGAGTGATCCACAGCAGTTAATTCAGGCAGCCAGAAAAGCCAATAAACCCGTTATCGTTGATCCCAAAGGTAGTGATTTTGGCAAGTATCGCGGCGCCACATTATTAACACCCAATATGTCAGAGTTTCAAGCTATCGTGGGTGAGTGTCAGTCGGAACAAGAGATCATCGAACGCGGCCAAAAACTCATTGAGGATTTACAGTTGCAAGCCTTATTGGTGACCCGCTCTGAGCAGGGGATGACACTCATCGAGCGAGGCAAAACCGAGTTCCATCTGCCAGCTAAAGCCCATGAAGTGTATGATGTTACTGGTGCTGGAGATACGGTGGTAGCGACGTTGGCAGCAGCATTAGGGGCAGGCTGCACTGCCAGAGATGCCTGTATATTGGCGAACGCAGCGGCCGGAGTGGTGGTGGCTAAATTAGGCACGTCCACGGTCAATGTAGAAGAATTAAGGCAAGCCGTGCGCAAAGACCAGGCCGTTGGTACGGGTGTAATGTCACAAGCTCAGTTAAAGATAGTTGTGCAAGAAGCAAAAAGCCGAGGTGAGCGGCTGGTGATGACCAATGGTTGCTTTGACATATTGCACGCCGGCCATGTGTCTTATCTGGAAAATGCTGCAGCCTTGGGTGACCGATTAATTGTTGCAGTCAATAGTGACGCTTCGGTAAAACAGTTAAAAGGAGAAGGACGCCCCGTGAATAACGTCGAACGCCGCATGTCGGTGCTGGCGGCATTGGCGTCAACAGACTGGGTGGTGGAGTTTACCGAAGCGACGCCAGAGCGCTTGATCAGTGAATTATTACCTGATGTTTTGGTCAAGGGGGGCGATTATCGTCCTGAGGATATTGCGGGTGGCAAACAGGTTATTGCCAATGGCGGTGAAGTCAAAGTCCTCAATTTTGAAGATGGCGTGTCTACCACCCAAATTATCAATCGCATCAAAGAGCGTTAAAGTTCCTTTAATCCGTTTGCAAGTGGGGTGCGAGCCTGCAACCCCATGTGCATTTTTAGTGGTGCAGTGTCAGCAACCCAGCCGCTATTTAGGTAGTTGTAATGGTTGATGGTTTGCGCAGGGTGCCCCAAGGTTTGTGCGATCATGGTTGTTAGCGTCTTCATCGAGGTAGCTTGACCCGTACCCAGATCGTAAATGTGCCAGGGGGAAGAGCTGGAACTCAGTGACCCTGGCTGGGGTTGCCAGCTTTTAGTTGGGCGAGCGTTGTGCTCCATGGCTCTGTTTAAGATTTTGGCAGCATCTTTGACAAATACATAATCCAGCCAATGGTTTTGTAGCTCTTTCAGATTACAGGACTCTCCAGCCTCAATTTTGTTTTTGAGTTGTTGTACCAGATTCAACTCTGATGCCTCAGCACCATATAATTCAAATATGCGCATCACAGTGGTGGGCAACTGCTTTTGCGCACAAAAGCCATGCAATAACGACTCAATCGCTTTTACAATGGCCGCTGAAATGTTTTCCGGATGATCCGTTGCTGTATGGTCGGCACAGATTGGTTCACTTGAAGGACGGTAAATACAATAGTGAGAGCCAAATACTAAGTGAGCCGGGCGGATCATGTCACACAGATTCAATACCTTAAGTGTCAGGTGTAAGATAAATTCCTGGTGCTCAATCTCGGCATTAAATTCCGGTAAGAAGTAAACCTTCTGTACTCTGGCAAGCCGGGTTTCGATATCATCACTCAAACTCCCTAAGTTACCACCGTAGATAAAGTGTCTGGCATTGCTGTTTTGCTCAATGGTTTGCAGACGAGCTGTGCGTTTTTCACTTTGCTCCCACGGAAACAAAGACAGGCCAGTAACGGTCTCCCCGGCGAACAGCAGTTGTTGAGTTAACTCTGCTCCCAGAAACTCATCACAACCAATTACCAGTGCAGTCATATCCATATCCTTGTGTTGAATAGTTAAAAACGATTAGGTGGATAGATTCTAATCACTGGAATTAAATCACCAGGTGACTATTATTGTATCCAGTTGAGACGCAAACCAGTGCGTTGTATATCTTACAAATCAAAGGAGCACTTCATGTTAGAGAATAGAGAAGGTCAAAAGGTACCACAAGTTACTTTTAAAATGCGTCAAAATGACGAATGGGTTGAGCGCAGCAGTGATGATATTTTCAGTGGCAAAACCGTCGTGGTATTTTCACTGCCGGGAGCCTTTACGCCCACTTGTTCATCTACTCACTTACCGCGTTACAACGAGTTGGCTGAGACGTTTAAAGCCAATGGTGTTGATGAGATCGTTTGTTTGTCGGTAAATGATACGTTTGTTATGAATGCCTGGGCCAAGGATCAGGAATCCGACAATGTTACCCTGATCCCCGATGGCAACGGTGAGTTTACCGACGGCATGGGAATGCTGGTGGACAAAGCTGACTTAGGGTTTGGCAAGCGCAGCTGGCGTTACTCGATGCTGGTAAAAGACGGTGTTGTAGAAAAGATGTTTATTGAGCCAAATGTGCCAGGCGACCCGTTTGAAGTGTCGGATGCTGATACTATGCTGAAGCACATTAATCCGGAAGCGGCGGTATCTTTGCCGGTGTCCATCATCACTAAACCTGGCTGCCCTTATTGTGCAAAGGCAAAAGCGTTATTAACTGAAAAAGGCTTTAGTTATGAAGAAATCGTGCTAGGTCAGAACGCCTCTTTGACTTCTTTGAAAGCCATTTCAGGCCGCGAAACAGTACCCCAAGTGTTTATCGATGGGAAGCATATTGGTGGCAGTGATGACTTAGCGGCGTATTTCAGCTAAGTCGCATTAATCAATCATTGAATTGGGGGGGCACAACTCAGGTTGTGCCCTTTTGCTAGCTCTTCATAGTGCCCTTGAGTGGATTTAAGCCTCCTTTTGAACCTTGGGACCAGAACATATTGCTTAATATTTCTTTGATGTAAAAACCATAGGTTTGCTTAATATTTAATATAAAATGTCTTGCAGCAGCTCTCGCGACAACATAGTTTTCATAAGGCTAATTACATTCAGCTATTTCACTGTATTCAAATACGATGTTGTTCTCGGTTTTGGGAATGCTGATAATGCAATAGGGGTAGGTAATGGCAGTATCTACGGCACAACCCTCAGATGGTGAGACCGTTCTCACTGATACGATGGTATTATCACTTGAACTAAATACTTCTGATACATCAATTTGGTATCCGTATGTAGGCTGGCTCCCCATATTTAATGCGATCACAGTTTCAATTTCAAAATTGATCTCAGGTGTGTCTTCTTCATTGTCCAAATCAGAAATTTCAAGGTAGTGTAAAAAGTTATTTTGGTCTTGTATTATTGTCTCGCTAGTCTCTTCAATTCCTGATTGAGAGGCCACCTCCGGACAGTGAATATTATTGAAAACGACAGCCTCCGTTTGAGAATTATCTCCTGTAGGAGGTAGCGGCTCATTGAGTTCAATGTCACTGCTACAAGCAGAAAGTAAAAATAAACCAAAATATAGTGAGCCAGTCTTCATGATTTTCATACCGCACTCATTCCTTACAATGTTTCGTAGTTGATTGCGTAGCCGATATCAACTGTTGTATTCACATCACTATCAGAAATAGCTCTTAATTCTACGCGATAGCTGTTGCTTGAAGTGGCAGGAATAGTGAATTGAATCGATTCGAATGAATTGAGCCTATCTTGACTGTTATGTTCCACACTTGTTCCTTTGTAAATAAAAACATCAAAATCTTTTCCAAGTGCGTTGCCATTGTTTCTATTTGCATAGGCATGGTCGCCATCATTGAGCCATGAAACTACTACTGAGACTCTTACCGCCCTTCTGTTATTTTTGGGAGTGGTATTTTTAATAGTTTGAGGCAAACTGAAAGTACCGTTTCGAGGAAAGTGTGATGAAGGATAGCTTGCTGTTCCTAAGTCAACATCGTTGATTGTATCGACAAAATCAATCCCCCCTACACCCGTTGCATTGTAGCCCCCTCCAATAATTTTCGTCGCACCAGATAAAATCCAGGATTTATACATTGCTGGCTTAATACTCGAAAGCTTATTGATATAAGAAAGCAAGTTTGCGGTCATACCTGCTACATGTGGTGCCGCCATTGAAGTGCCAGAGAGAGTGTGTCCTCCAGCAGAAATACTGACTCCTGGAGTGGCCACTTCGGTTTTTTGATTTCCTAATATGGAATTTCCAGCACTTGAGTTGGCGGCGATAATATCGTTGCTGTCATCGTAGTTTCCGACCGTAATTACGTTGTACGCTTTTGCAGGTGATAAAACTTCATCTGTCCCCAAACCTTCATTACCTGCAGAAAGAAAAGTTATTACATTGTCTTCAAATACCAAATTGTCCCAGTCTCTGTCTAGTAGTGAGTATGAGAAGCTTCCCGATACACCATTGGATCTGGTGGCCACATATATGTGAGGGTTTCCGCCCACGCCATCCAGATCTGAGTGAAATGGCAGAACAGCGCTGCCCCTGCAATACAAATAGCTATGTTGTGAAACATGCCGGAATATAGAAGCAACGTTCTCTGCATGATCAGTGCGATTTCCGGAGAGCCGAGAATACCCTTGCAAAAAGTTGTTGTTAAAACCTTCTTCTGCACAACCTGACTCGGTCATATACACTCCGACATTTTGACCAAGTGCATTCGGATAAGCATTGGTGTCGTAGGCATTTATAGTGTCCGTCGAAGTCATAGCACTGGCTATGGTGTCCCGGTTTTGAGCATACAATTCTATACCCAGCAGATAACTATCTGCTTTTTGTAAGATTTTACTTATTTCTTTGGTTGTTAGAGAGAGTTGAAGGGTTCTTTTACCTTCGCTTATTTGTTGGTTGATGGTTTCATCGTGCAACCAGTTCATTTTTTGGTTGAATCTATCGGCAGTGGATTGCAGTCGTTTTAATCTTTTTTCCCGAACAAGCTTTCTTGATTGGTTTTTGCTGACCAGGTAGTCGTTTATTTCATTTTCGCTAAGGTATTTGTTGTTGCGCTTTACCTTGTATTTGACTACATGATTTTATAATTCGTATTCTTCAGTTGTATCTGTGAAGCTTGGTTCGTCATTATCTATCTCGATGCCAACTAACACATCGATAGTTTCGTCCTTCTTGAGAGTATTTCTAAGTAGATATTCTTTTAAAGCGTCATCGACTAGTCCGGACTGTAAAATATCATCAATAGCATTTGATGCTAACGTTGTCCCACTCAAAGTCCACAGTAAAACCAAACTCATCAACTTTAAATATTTTGTCCTACACATGATTACATTACACTATTGGTGTTTAATTTTAACCATTTTGTGCTGTAAATGTTTCACTGATATTACTTTTTGTGATTTATATTTACATTAATATGCAATCAATTGTGGGACTGGTGAATTAGAGTATTTACAAGTATGCAGTAGTATTCTTTCGTTCATTTTCAGAGCAAAGGAAGTCATTACTTACGGCCTGTCATTTTGGTATTAAGAAACATATACATTGTAATGCTGCCTGAAGGTCCATTTTTCTTGGTCATAATTGGTTACTCAGTGAGCCATCAAAGCAGTCATTCTCCAATCGCTTTTGGGAGGTAATTAAAGTTGTCGGCTTTAAATTAAATATCAACTACTACTCAATCCGATTATTTTATCTTTTAACCAGTTAATAGCGCTGTCGTTTGCCGCGTTTTCGTGCCAGTAAAGATGTATGTCGATGTTCGGCACATCAAAGGGCATGGCCTGAATCTGCAGTTCTTCGTCCAGTAACGAGCGCCCGATGAGTTCCGGTACCGTTAATAAAAAATCCTGGTCTTTCAAAATCGCCTTCGCAGTGTGATAGCTCTGGCAGCGGATAGCAATTTTACGGTTAATACTTTGTTGTTGTAGGGTAATATCTTCAATTACCCGTCCGGTAGGGCGATTCGAAACAGTCAGGTGCCGCGCAGTGGTGTAGTCTTGGCGTGTAAGCTGCCCATTAAACTGACTGCTTTTTTTCATCAAAATCACAAATCGGTCTGACGCCAGTCGACAGTGGTTAATAGGGCGTTGCAGTGGCATGGCCACATCTATTGCCAAATCTGCCTGGCCACTGCCCAGTTGACGCTGCAGTTGCTGTCGCTCAAGCTTGATACAAGACAAACCCAACCCCTCTGAGGTTTCAGCCAATAACTGAAACAAGGCAGGAACGTACAATGGCTCAAGCGCATCGTGCACTGCCAAAGTAAACTGTTGCTCCGCCTTGTAAGGGTCAAAAGCGCTGAACTGTTGTAATGATTTTCTCAGGCTATTCAGGTTTTCCAGAATTTGCGGGGCGATTCTCAGGCAGGCCGAAGTAGGCTCCATTTTACTGCCCTGGCGCTCAAATAAGGGGTCCTGCAAAGCTTCACGCAAGCGTTTCATGGCATGGCTTACCGCAGAAGGCGTCAGATATAAGGTTTCTGCTGTGCGGGTCATATTGCGCTCGAAATACATGGCTTCAAAGATGCGCAGAAGATTAAGGTCTAGCTTATGAATGCGTTTGTCTGACATACAAATCCAAAGTGATTTAGTTCAAATTGAGTATAAGTGTTGTGAATAATATTCATAGTGAGAGCTTAAAAATATTCACTTCATTCAATTTTTTGAGCTGTATACACTGGCCTTATCAAATGCTTAATCGGGTAATCATCATGAACTTTGAACACAGTGAACTTTGTCAGCAATATTTAGAACGTGTGCGTGCTTTTATGCAGGAGCATGTCTTTCCAGTGGAAGCGCAAATTATGCGTGAAAACCATGAAATCAATGGCCACGGCGATTGGACACGCTGGCAGGTGCCCGGTGAGATTAAGGCACTCAAACAAAAAGCCAAAGAACAAGGTCTGTGGAATCTGTTTTTGCCTGATGCTGAACTGGGACAAGGTTTGAGCTGTGTTGATTATGCTCCGCTGGCAGAAGAGATGGGCAAGTGTTTATTCGGTGCAGAGATTTTTAACTGCAATGCACCTGATACCGGCAATATGGAAGTGCTCTATCACTTTGGCAGTGCGGCCCAAAAAGCCCAATGGTTAACGCCTTTATTAGCTGCCGAAATCCGCTCGGTATTCGGTATGACGGAGCCGGATGTGGCTTCTTCCGACGCCACAAATATGCAAGCCAGTATTACCCAAGACGGCGATGAAGTGGTGATCAACGGTCGAAAATGGTGGACCACAGGACTTGGTCATCCGGATGCAAAAATCGCTATCGTGATGGGACTGACAGATGCGAGTGCTGAAAAGCACAGCCAACACAGCATGGTTTTAGTGCCCCTGGATGCGCCGGGAGTAAAAATAGAACGTATGTTAACGGCTTGTGGGGATTACGACGCTCCTTATGGTCATGGCGAGATGTCTTTTACGGATGTGCGAGTGCCTAAAGCCAATATCATCATGGGCTTAGGTAAAGGTTTTGCCATTGCGCAAGGACGATTGGGGCCGGGGCGTATTCATCATTGTATGCGCGCTATTGGAGCTGCAGAGCGCTCGCTGGAGCTGATGATAAAACGCGGTGCCAGTCGCGAAGCTTTTGGCAAACCGTTAATCAAATTGGGTGGTAATCTGGAGCGTGTGGCTCAGGCCAGGATGCTGATAGAACAAGCGCGATTATTAACCCTTAACGCTGCCTGGAAAATTGATAATCTGGGTGTTAAAAAAGCCATGACCGAAATCTCTGCCATTAAAGTGGTGGTGCCCAATATGTTGCAAACGGTTGTGGATATGGCCATCCAAATGCACGGCGGGATGGGGGTTTCTGGTGATACACCATTGTACGGTTTCTCGGTAATGGCGCGCAGTTTACGCCTGGCTGACGGCCCCGATGAAGTCCACATGGGCATGGTGTCTCGTCTGGAGTTGGCAAAGTATAAGTAGGGGTTAACATGCAAAAACGTGTTTTAGTCACCGGGGCCGCATCCGGTTTGGGTAGGGCCATTGCACTGCGCTGGGCCAACGCAGGAGCCAATATTTGTGTTGCCGATATTCATCAGGAGCGTGGTGAAGCCGTGGTCGCTGAATTACAAACTATTGGGGTTAAAGCCTTTTATCAGCATTGCGATATCACCTCAGAATCTGATATTGACAGTGCCAAACAGGCCATCGTTACGCAGTTTGGTGGGCTGGATCTGGTAGTCAATAATGCCGGTGTTGCGACCGCAGGTGCATTGCACGAGGAAAGCATAGAGCAATGGCAGTGGGTGATGGACATCAACGTATTTGGAGCGGTACGAATGCTGCAAAGCTTTGTGCCCTTGTTACAGGAAAGTCAGGGCTACATTTTGAATGTAGCCTCTCAGGCAGGTATTACCACTGTACCTTTGCTAGGCTCCTACGCCGCCAGCAAAGCTGCCATGGTGAGTTTTTCGGAAACCATGCGCCTGGAACTGGCAGACGATAACATTGGTGTCAGTGTACTTTGCCCCGGCTTTTTCAAAACCAATTTAGATGAGTCGGTGCGCAGCGGTAATCCAGCCATGAAAGCCGTAGTGACTAAATTGTTGGACCGCTCTAATATCAGCGCCGATGATGTGGCAGACGCGGCTTTCAAGGCGGTACAAAAACAACAGTTTATGATTTTGACTCATCCAGAAGGGCGCAAGGCTAATTTATTGAAGCGTCTGTTTCCAGGCTATTACCTGAAAATGATGGCCAAAGGCACGCAAAAATTCCGACGTACTGCAGGGCAAAAAAAATGACAAGTAACACAGCGTCAACGGCGGCGTCTTTGTTGGATAAAGCCAATGAAGTACGACCGGGTGAAGAACTCGATGTAGCTAGAGTGGATGCCTGGCTTAAAGCCCACATCGATGGGCTGCAAGGCACGCCGGGTATCACTCAATATTCCGGTGGTGCATCCAACTGGACCTATTGTTTGAGCTATGACAACCGCGAACTTATTTTGCGCCGTGCTCCGGCGGGCACCAAGGCTAAAGGTGCTCATGATATGGGGCGTGAATATCGCCTGCAAAAAGCGTTAAAGCCAGTTTATCACTATGTTCCCGAGATGTTGGGTTACTGCGAAGACGAAGAAGTCATTGGCACTGATTTTTACGTCATGGAAAAACTCACCGGAATTATCCCTCGTAAGAATTTGCCTCGAGGCCTGAATCTCGACGCAGCCACCACGCAAACCCTGTGCAAGAACGTACTGGACTGCATGATTGAATTACACAAGGTGGACTACAAAGCCGCGGACCTGGAGCATTTAGGTAAAGGGGCAGGATATACGCAACGACAGATCGAAGGTTGGAGCCATCGCTATAAAAAGGCAAAAACCTGGAATGTGCCTTCGGGAAAATTTGTCATGCAGTGGCTTAAGGACAACATGCCGGAAAAAGAGCACATCTGTATCACCCACAATGACTTTCGTTTTGACAACGTAGTATTAGACGAAAACGACCCAACCAACATTCTGGGCGTGCTTGACTGGGAGTTAGCTACCTTGGGCGACCCTCTGATGGATTTAGGCAATACACTGGCATATTGGGTGCAGGAAGATGATGACTTTCTGGCGCAGCAAACTCGCCGTCAACCCACCCATTTAGCTGGCATGCTAAGTCGCGATGAAGTGGTGAGCTATTACTGCCAGAAAATGGAAATCGAAATCGACGATTTCATCTTTTACGAGGTGTATGGTTTGTTTCGCCTGGCGGGCATAGTGCAGCAAATCTATTATCGCTATCACCACAAACAAACCCGCAATCCGGCCTATAAACAATTCTGGATATTCGTACATTATCTATTGTGGCGCTGTAAAAAAGCCATTAAAAGGCAAAAACGCTAATGGCCAGCATTTACCTGATAAGACACGGCCAGGCCAGTTTCGGCAAAGAAGATTACGATGCCTTATCTTCCTTGGGTGAGCAGCAGGCGGGTGTAATGGGAAAAGCTTTGTTTGGGCGAATCGGAAAACCCGATTCTGTGCTAAGTGGTACTATGCTCAGGCACAAGCAAACCCGGGATCAGGGGTTGGCTGCGGGTAACTTCGCCCAAATAGAATGCATCGAATCCTCAGACTGGAACGAATACGATCATCAGGCGGTGCTTGCGGCACTAGAGCCACAACTGGCCACAGCCAGTGGTACTCGCCAATTCCTGGCGCAGTCTGAGGATCCCAAAAAAGAATTTGCCAGCTTGTTTGCAAAAGCTATTGCTCGCTGGCAAAGCGAGCTGCACAACGATGACTACCCGGAAACCTGGTCACAGTTTAAAATCCGGGTTAAAAATGCACTGCAATCGGCGTTGGCACAGTGCGAAAATAGTCAACAACTGGTGGTGTTTACCTCTGGTGGGCCCATTTCGGCTATCGCACAGCACCTGCTGAACTTACCTGATGCACAGATGCTCAACCTGAACTGGACGTTGGCCAATTGCGGCATTAGCAAGGTGGTAAAAACCCCGAATCGGGTTATCCTGTCGACACTAAACGAGCACAGTCATTTTGAGACGTCTGCGCTGCGCCACATGATCACCTACAAATAATAAGAGATACCATCCATGAACAATAGAAAAAACATCCTGATCACTGGCGCAAGTTCCGGCTTGGGCAAAGGCATGGCCGTTGAATTTGCCAAACAGGGTTGCAATCTGGCGCTGTGTGCTCGCCGAGTGGAGCGCATGGAAGAGTTAAAAATGGAACTCCTGAAAATTAATCCGGATATTCAGGTATTTTTGCGTCCGTTAGATGTGAACGATCACGATGCCGTATTTGAGACATTTAAAGCATTCAAAGCTGACATGGGCAGTCTGGATCGCGTTATCGTGAATGCTGGAATGGGCAAAGGCGCATCCATTGGTACGGGTTATTTCTACGCCAACAAACAAACGGCAGAAACCAACTTTGTGGCAGCAATCGCGCAATGTGAAGCGGCGGTAGAAATATTCAGAGAGCAAAACAGTGGCCATCTGGTGACCATATCTTCTATCAGTGCGGTGCGCGGCTTCCGTCGTGCCATGACGGTTTATGCCGCGACTAAAGCCGCTATTACCTCCTTGTCTGAAGGAATCCGGCTGGATTTGCTCAATACTCCCATCAAAGTGAGTTGCGTACATCCAGGTTTTATTCGCAGTGAAATCAACGAAAAGGTGGAGAAGGTGCCCTTTATCGTGGATACCGAAACGGGTTGCCGGGCTATGGTTAAAGCCATCAATCAAGAAAAAGCGAACAGTTATGTGCCTTCATGGCCTTGGGCAATACTACAGCGCATTATGCGTATCGCACCAGATAGTGTAATACGCAAGATGAGTTAATTCTCCGCCAGCACGAATACGTGCTGGTAGCTGTTGCGCTGACTCAGCGCCTTTTTCATTTTTCTGAGCTTGCCATCAAATTTTTCGGACTGGTGAAACACTCGCACAATATTGGTGTGATCAGGGTTATCTGAAAAACTGTCAATACGCACATGTAACTCTTCAGGGGAGGGGATTAAGCCACTGAGCTTAAAAAGAGCCACACATTGATGACCACCCATTGAAACCTCTTCCAATTGCAAATGAACCAGGTTAGCTAACGAATCGCTGATGGTTATTGAATTTTGTAACTGAGCAATAAACCATTGCTTTAGCGAGTGTGCTGAAGCCGCTCTATTGTCAGGATGCGCTTGCGCAAAACCATAATCAAGCGTGTGCCTGGCAACGTGGGCCTCCAGCGTCCAACCTTGTTCACCTTGAACGAAGCGAAAGGTAGAAAGATTGGCATTATGTGCTGTCGCATTCGTGCAGAACAATAACAATAATCCCAATACCGCCAGTGAACTCCAACGGGAGTTCAGCGCAGTTTTTATGCTTCCTTGCTTCACTATCTTATTCCACCTGATAACTGTTAGAGGCGGCAACGCCTTTCAAACAAGTTGGGATGTTAGGTGCCGTTTCAGGGGAGGCGTGGTAGTGGTAAACACCAGATGGGTATTCTGCCGTGGTACTAGTGTGACCATTACATTCATCAAGATCGCCCGGCAACTCACCGTCTTCGTCATGTGAGGCATAAATGGGGAAGCCATCTTTGGCGAATCCGTGCAGTGCACTGTTGTCTTGTGACACATTCACGCAGGTATTTTCGTTAATGTCATAGGCTTCCAGTACGGTATTCACCGATTGTGGCACCATGTGCCAGTGGTAGTAGCCTGAAGGGTCAGGATGGCCACCACAAGGACTGAGTGATGGAATGTTACCGCGGTTTTCCACAACGGAAGGTGGCTCACCCACAATGGGGGCGCCAGCCAGTGAAATACCCACCCACTCAATTGACGATATCTCATTAGTGCCGCTGTCCAGTAACACGGGCTCTGCCGGGATGGTGTAAGTCATGGTTAAGTCGTCCGCTTCTTCCATCGCCAGGCAATAGGAGAAAGCGCTGTTTTTACCGGCACCAATGCTGGTCTGTATGCGAATTCGTCCATTGTTACGCACGATATCGTAGCCGTCAGCTTCCATATTGGTGAACAGGGTGCCATTCATTTGCTGAAAGCCGGGTTCGGTATCACCGTCGTAGACACCTAGTCCACCCACATCATCGGTGGTTTCAGGGCAATAAGGGCCTTCGGTATCAAAATTACTGTCGGCAGAACTTACGGTGATTTGATAGCAGGTGGTGCGAGTTTGATCTTCAAGTGTACAGTCCACCAGTTCACTTTCGACATTGGAAAACAAACTCATATCAATGACGTTACTACTGGCTTCGGCGACAGTGATGGTAACCGAATCTGCGTCACTGTCTTGCGAGCCATCATTGACCACAAGAGAGAGCACGTAGTTTCCTGCAACATCGGCTTCAAAACTCGGCGATACATTGCTGGTGCTGCTCAGCTGCGCGCTACTGCCAGAAGGACGAGAATCGAATGACCAGGCGTAGGAAAGAGAATCACCATCGGCATCATAACTGTCACTACCGTCTAGTGTTATGGTATCGCCAACTGTGCCGGTTTGGTCGTCGCCTGCGTCAGCCACTGGTGCATTGCTCTGTGCTTCTTGAACCGTAATGGTGACTGTATCTGTGTTACTGTCGGTGGTGCCATCATTAACCACCAGTGACAAGGTGTAAACACCGCTTACATCGGCAATAAATGAAGGTTCAGCGATTGCATCATTATCCAGTGATGCACTGCTATCGACCGGGCGTAATGTGAAACTCCAGGAGTAGCTCAAGGTATCATTGTCGGCATCGGAACTGGCAGAGCCGTCTAACAATACCGTGCTGCCAACTAATACGGTTTGATCGTCTCCAGCGTTGGCTGTTGGCGCGTTATTGCTGTTGCCAGAATCGCCATTATCACCACTATCGTCATCGGAGTCATCGTCACTAGAATCGGTACCCAACACCTCTTCTAGTTTTTTAATGACTTCATTAATCGGCGCATTAACCGGGATATCATCTTCTTGTCTACCAAAGTTAATGCGTTGAATGTCGTTGTCGCTACTATTGCGAATGTAAAAGTATTGATTAGAAGCGCGTCGCACCGCCACATCGGCGCGGCCATCACCATCGTAATCCGCGGGTACCGGGATATCATTCTCATTTCTGCCAAAGGTTCGTGTGGCTTCACCGCCGTCATTGGAACGCAGAATGTGCCAGGTGTAATCAGCCGGATGGCGGTAAGCAATGTCGGTTATTCCGTCACCGTCATAATCGGCAGGGACTGGTATATCGTTCTCATCTTCGCCATAGACAATGGTATCGGTTACACCATCGGTACTCTTAATGATGTACCATGTCAGTGTTGAAGGGCGCCAGACGGCAGGGTCTGCAATACCATCACCATCAAAGTCACCCACCACCGGAACGTCACCTGCCTGGCCCAAACTAATGCGCTGCACACCATCTTCGCGGGTGGAGTTGTAATTGCTATCGTCGGAATTAAGCACATACAAGGTGTTATTGGATTCTCGCCAAACAGCAAAGTCTGCAATGCCATCACCGGTATAGTCTGCAGGAACAGGGATATCCTCTTCACTTTTACCGAAAACCTGTCGTTGTATGCCATCTCCTTTTGAGGAGTTGGTATTGTCACCGGAAGAATTTACCACATACCAGGTGTAGTTTGAGGGACGGCGTACCGCAAAATCAGTAATGCCATCTCCATCATAATCAGCCGGAACCGGAATGTCAGTGCTTTGCAGGCCAAATTGCACCCGTTGGATACCGTCTTGTGCATCGGAGTTAAAATTGTCATCACCGGTGTTTTTTACATACCAGTACGAAGTCGCCGCTCTGCGCACTGCCACATCGGCTATGCCATCACCGTCATAGTCGTAGTTTGTTGCGCACACATCGCCTATGAGTAACAGCTCCGCAAGTACTATGGCCAATTTTGATTGCAGTTTCACCTTGTTCCACACCTATATGTTTTCTAATAAAAACATTATAGGTAGTAGGGTTATTTTTTTTGGTTAAGAAGGTTGTTATAAATGTGACGTTAACTGAGACCTTATGAGGAAAAGTGAATCAACGCGATGTTTTATTCCCGGTGACTGTAAATATGGCGGGGGCTAGCCAGCGCAAAACCGGGAAATCAGGTCAGGACCAACTACCTGTATTGTCAGAGATAACTAACAGAACATAATTTTTGGCCAAAATTCCAGCCGATAAGGCTATAATAGCCGCTTGTCCGCTTAGTAGCTGCAAATCAGCGGGAATAAATCCTCTAAGCTAAGCGTTCCATTTAAAAGCCCATGAAAAAATAGGTAATGTCCGTTAAATACGTATTCGTCACAATCTGGATTTGCGCAGTTTGCAGTAGTAGTGCATGGGCACTGCAAGGTGAACCCTATAGCCTGTGGCGAATTATTGCGCTTAAGCCGCACCCGGGGCAGGATAATCAATCTCGCCTTTCCAATCCGTCTGAATCTGACGTGCAGAAGAAAACGGCTCCCTTAGCCGCCAGTGTGGCATTGAATGTTGAGGTGTTGGCCAACATTACCGAAGGTCAACAGGTCCAAATTGTTACGCCACAAGGTGAGCATAGGGTGCGGATTTCCCATAAAGAAGCATCCGTTTCCGGCAGTACCTGGACACTGACTCAAGACACGGCGCAAACCTTACCCGATGGCAAACTATTTGTCTCTGCATCAGGGATTTCTGCATGGTTGCCTACGCCAAATGGCCTGTGGCGATTGCACAACAACACCTTACAAAAAGAAATGCGCTGGGCAGCGGATATTTCAGACACCAAACACAGCTCGCAAGCGTCTGACTTGCCCTTGTTTATACCGCGCAAAAATCCTGTTGCTGTAAAGCCGCAGAACAGCGAAGACACTGCAAGTCCTGCTGTATTAAAGGTGCTGTTCGTTACCAGTGATGAACTGGAAGATAATCAAATTTCCGTTGATGAATATATTCAGCAACTCGTGACCATCAACAATGAAATCTACAGTGCCAGTGGTATCAACATTGAGCTGCAAGTTGCCGACCAAATTGCTGTGCCTCTTGAGCAATACAGCGCCGATGAAATCCTGGATAATCTAGCAAAAAGCACTGCGGACGACAGCACTTATGGCGAGATTGATGAAGCGCTATTGGAAGAGGTTTGGGAAGCGCGCCTGGACTCTGGCGCGGATATCGTCAGTGTTTTGGTCCATGAATTACCCTCTGGTTTGTGTGGCAAAAGTTGGTTGAATGGCGATCCTCAACAGGTATTTAACTATCGTTTTGCCGTTAATGTCGTTGCTGCCAATACTCGCTTTGACAGCGGTAATACCCAACTTTGTAGCTCGGATACTTTAGGCCATGAAATCGGTCACAACCTGGGCCTGGATCACGCTGTCGAGCAAGATGGCGAGGGCACTGTATATACTTGGGGGCGTGGTTATGGCGTTGATGACGGATTTAGCACGGTGATGGCTTATCCTCAAGCATTTGGCGACGCGGTTGCGGTACCCTATTTTTCCTCACCAGAACTGATTTGTCTGGAAACTTATGCCTGTGGCGAAACCGGAGATGGAGAGTCGGGGGCGGATGCCGTCAGTGCCTTGAATAATGTTGCCAGACGCGTGTCGTTAATTCACAACGAAGCGGTTACCCTGCCAGCTAATGATGCGGTGGAGATGCTGGACGACGCGATTCAGGAATGCCTCGAGGAAGACGAAGAAGAAAGTCTTGGGTGGACCAGCAATGAAGAGATTGAACAGATAAATTGTCCTGGGGCTGATGTAGAAAATTTGCAGGGGCTGCAAAACTTCCCAAGATTACAGTTTATTTCCGTCAACAATACTGAGGATCCTTCCCTGGCAGGATTTAACAATCTGCGAGAGGTGGTTGCATTGGATTTTCGCTACTCAGAAATCGAGGATGTAACAGATATCGCTCATTTAAGCGAGCAACTGGTGTTTTTACAGTTTTTTGTGACCAATTTAAGCTGTCAGGATGAAGCGGTGCTGGAGAGTTGGCAAATTGAGCAACTGTTTCTGCACGGCGACTGTGTTGAGCTGGACAGTGATCTGCAGGACTTTGACGCAGACGGACTGAGTAATTTGCTTGATACCGATGATGATAACGACGGTATTGACGATATTGCCGATGCGTTGCCTTTCGATGCCTCAAATGCTGGCGATATTGATGCTGATGGCGTGCCTGACGAACAAGATGCCTTTCCTTATGATGCTGCTGAATACGAGGATTCCGACAACGATACAATTGGTAACAATCAGGATCCTGACAATGATAACGATGGTGTCTTAAACGAATTTGATTGTGCGCCTTTGGATAGCACAATCTCTTCCGGTTGCACCCCAGCTCGCAACTTTGTGGCTTATGATTACGATGGTGACGGCAAGGCCGATATTGGTGTGCGACGCAGCAGCAATGCGCTGCAGTATATTAAAAACTCATCTGATGGCGAAATACAGCGTATTGAGCTAGGGCGCGATCCCGATGATGTGTCTGTCAGCGGCGATTTTGATGGTGATGGTATCGCTGATGTGGCGGTGCGACGTGCGTCTAATAAAATCTGGTATGTGCGTCCTTCATCAGGTGCAGAATTAATGCGGGTTAATTTTGGATTGCAGGAACAGGATATTCCTGTACCGGCGGATTTTGATGGCGATGGTGTCACCGATTTCGCTGTACGCAGACCGTCTTCGCAAGAGTGGTTTATCCGACAATCATCAGATCATAAGGTGGTGCGTTACAATTTTGGCTTACAGGCTGAAGACATACCAATCCCGGCAGACTACGATGGCGATGGCAAAGCAGATATTGCAGTGAGAAGAAATGCCAATAAATTCTGGTATATCTTGAGCAGTCTTTCTGGAGACATATTGCGTTATCAGTTCGGATTACAAGATGAAGATATCGCGGTGCCTGCTGATTATGATGGCGATGGCATAACTGATTTGGCGGTAAGGCGTCCGTCGGAGTTTAAGTGGTATATATTGCGCTCCACCGATGGAAAAATAGTGCAAGTTCGTTTTGGACTCAATCAATATGATATCCCCATCGTGGCAGACTATGATGGCGATGGCAAAGCAGATGTTGCGGTACGTCGTCCTGGCAATCAAATGCAGTATGTGTTGCGTTCATCAGATCTGGAAATCGAAAGAGTCAAATTTGGCCTGAATAGCGAGGATATGCCGCTGGCCGCACCAGTGAGTATCAGGTTTAACAATCAAATAGAATTTGATGTTGGTAGCCAGGAAGAAGAGGTGGTCCATATACGCGTGCTTAGCACCGCTGAGGCTCAAAGTGAGAAGCTAATCACACCCTGATAAAGAATGGTTTTCAGGACACGGTTTACAGCCACTTATTTAATGTATCTGCGAGTTCTTTCTGCACAATCGGCTTAGCTACGACATCGTTTGCCCCCATTGCAAGATAATCTTTCACATCTTCAGTCATAACGTTAGCGGTTTGCATGATAATCGGCATGGTATGTCCACGTTCGCGGATGGTTTTCGTTGCGGTTACACCATCCATGTGGGGCATGTGGACATCCATCAATACAATATCTGGGTTTAAAAACTCCACAAGCGCGACGGCATCCCGGCCGTTACTGGCGAGATGTAATTCCAAATCAAAGCTTTGCAGCATCGCCTTTAATACTTCCTGATTGATCTCGTTGTCTTCAGCAATCACGGCTACCTTTTTTGCAGCGTTAAGCGGGTTGTCATTTGTAATAGCCGTATTGTGAACTTCACTGACATTGGTATCTTGCTGTTCACCGTTATCTAAAATAGGTTCAGCAACAATGGTGGCAGTAAATGTTGAGCCTTTACCGGGTTCGCTAGTTACCTTTAGCTCACCGCCCATTAACTCACACAAGTTTTTACTAATACTCAGACCTAGCCCGGTTCCACCGTACTCGCGGGTGGTGGAGCTATCTGCTTGTTGGAAGGGTTGAAATAAGGTGCCGAGTTTTTCCTGACTGATGCCTATGCCTGTGTCCTTCACCGTGATTTCAAAGCAATTATCGTCTGGTTGCGCCAGAATAATCATCACTTTGCCATCTCGGGTAAACTTCAGCGCATTGGATAGCAAGTTCGTTAATATTTGGCCGAGCCGTGTGGGATCTGTCAGCCAGTCGCAGTGAAAAGGCGGCTTAATCAAAGCTCTTAATACATTGTTCTGCTTTTCAGCTTGGGCTTGCATGCTATCGGTTTGAACTTGAACTAATTGAGCGACATTGCATGGGATTTGTTCAATGGTGATCTTGTTGGCTTCAATTTTTGAAATATCTAAAATGTCATTGATAATTTGAAGTAAATTTTGCGCTGAAGTTTTGGCAATATTCAGGCGCTCTTTTTGTTCATCAGAAAGCTGTCCCGCTTCCATGAGCTGCAACATGCCCAATACGCCATTCATCGGGGTTCTTATTTCATGGCTCATGTTGGCGAGAAACTGGGTTTTTACGCGTTCAGACTGCTCTGCACGACTTCTGGCAGACTCTAATGATTTAATTTGTTCTGATATGGTCTGCGCCATGTTGTCCAGACGACGAAACAGCAGGTCAAACTCTCTGTAATTGGCTGATTGCGGAGCGACGTTATAATTGCCTGACACCAGCTGCCGGCACATCTCAACCATCTGGTTAACGGGTTGATTAAAGTTTCGGGTAAAACGATACAGGCCCCACACCATGATTGGAATAAATAGCAGCAAAGGTGCAACCTGAACGGAAGTTTGCCACCAGAAATCAGCCGTTAGCTTTTCGCGGTCGTACTGCAGGGTCATTTCCAATGGGATCTGCCCGGTATTATGCTGTACCAGCAATTGGGTATCAAAGGTTTGTGCCATAGTATCTTTAATGGCCAAGGCTGCCTGTTCGAATAAAACAAAGCCGTTGGCAACTAACTCCAGGTTGTGTTTATCCGTCTCGACCGTATGTGATTGATGCCGACTGAGTTGCGCTAAATCAAGCACCACATTAAGCGTTCCTGTGGCTATGTAAGGTGTAATAATTGAGTCTGTTTCAGCAAACAGTGGCATCGCATAAATCAGCAAATGCGCATTCCGTTCTGCTTTTGAGTCGCTATTCTTTTTGCTGGGGCCGGTAGAATATTGTTCGGGAAGCAGCCAAAAAAGCTGCGCTTCTGCTCGTTGTCTGGAACTTAGCATCGCTGACCTGGTATTGGTTTTCAGTGCTCCAGAGCGCATGCCCAACGAAGTAATAGGCCAACCTTCGATGATAAAGCCTTCATCATCCTGAATAAATGCTGCACTCACTAGTGAGTTGTTTTCTACTAATTGCTCTAGCGTATATTGTGCGTTTTGTGAATAGAGAATGTTGACGGGGACTTCTGATACCGCGCGATTACCAGCCACTTTGTATAGCTGATTGCGCAATTCTGAGAGTTTAGCGCGGATCTCTGAGGTTATTGCGCCACCGTGTTGCGCTATTTTGGTTTGCGCGTTCTCCAGGTTCTCATTAAACAGATTAATGTAAATAAAGCTAAACAAAACCAGCACCGGGATACAGATAAAGACTGCGACATAGCGCAACAAGGTGTGGTGATAGGATGGCAGCTGCGTTTGATTCATCGCTGATGTGCTATGGTTCGTTCTGCCAGGTGCTGCATGAGTTGCGCAGATTCCTCTGCACTCATTATTTGCGCACCATAGCGGTTAAATCCTTTCGACATCGCTTCCCAAACCACCGACATATGCGGCGAATTGGGAATTGGATTGGCATTCTGCAGTTGCCTAATCAACATCCGGGTATTATCGTCAGCAGTGGCAACGATTCGCTTTAAAGCCTCATTGTTAGAGGGAATAGCTCTGGCGGAATCCCACATAAATTTCTGCGCGTCTACTGATTGTAAGAATCTGGCAAATTGTTGCAGCGCTTGTAATTGCGCGTTGGAATATTGTTTGGCGATGATTGCCAATACATGAGCACTAAAATAGGGGCGCATGGCTTGACCATTGATCGCAGGTAGTAGAGCGATGCCCAGGTCATTTCCCAAGGCTTGCTGGTATTGCTGAAAATTCCACACTCCATCAATCACGTAAGCAAATTTGCCTTCTTTAAATTGCTGGGGATAACAGTCATGGCTACAAGTGGGCTGCGCCAGGCCGCTTTCTGGCAACTGCCAATAGTATTTAATCGCTTTGGCCATCATGGGTGTCCCCATACGCAGTTGACCATCTTGAATAGGTAATGCGTCAAAACTACTTAAAAAGGGAATGAGAAAATACATGCCATTAAATGACCAGCTAATTAAGCGCATATTGTCGGGCAATGTTTGACGTTGCTGCAATAATTCCGACATGGTCCTGGCGGGAGCTTCCACTGCGCCGCGGTTGTAATACATCACCAGGTGGTTGCCTGCGATTATGGGTACCGCCACGATATCACCGTTTTGGCTAACGGTTTGCAAAGATTCTGCGGAAATTTCAGGTATCAGCCAATCTTCGTTTAGGGTGATCAGGTTGATGGATTGTATGGTTGTGTAATCAGCTGGTGCGATAAAGGCATCGGGTAAGCGTTTTTTCCCACTACGCTTTATCAGTTCAGCCTTTAAATCATAATTTTCCTGCGGGGCCGTGGTGATTTTAATCCCTGTCTCACGCTGGAATTGTTCGATTAATGGGGTGAAATCATAGCCTGTCTGGCCAAACGCCAGTTCAATGTTCTGTTGTGCTGCCAGGCTCGCCTGACAGCAACAAAGTAGTACCCAGCAGAAAAGTTTGTACACGCGATATTGGCAACCATTAAAACTACTGATACCAGCTTAATGGCATCCGGCGCTGATATCCAGTGACAATCCTTAATACTTTGGTCGAGATCGCAGCCTAGTTCAGAACTTGTGCCCCAGCCATTTGCTGAACTTTTTCAACAACACCTGGAGAGGGGAAACCATCTGCTACTAAGTTGTGAGCATGTTGGAAGCTCTGAATACCGCTTCGGGTGGCAGGACCCAAGATGCCATCGGGCTTGCCAACATCGAAACCCAGACTATTGAGGTTGGTTTGCAAAACTTGCATATCCTTGATGGAGTATACGGGGAGCTCAGGTAGAGGCTGAACAAGGTCACCAGCGCCGATAAGGCGATCCGCCAGGTGACCTACCGCAATGGCGTAAAATTCTGAAAAGTTCCAACGCATGATGACTGCAAAGTTATCGTAAACAATGAACGCAGGTCCCTCATGACCGGCGGGTAACAGCAACGAGGCCATGATGTCGGCACTGCCTAAGGCACTGCCATCGGCCTTTGCTATGCCCATCTCTTGCCACTGAGTCAGCGTTTTTTTGGTGCTACGACCGATTAAGGTGTAATCAAATTCTGCTGGTAGTTGAACCTCACGTCCCCAACGAAAGCCCGGTTGCCAACCCAGGTTATTGAGAAAGTTAGCCGCCGATGTCAGGGCGTCGGGCACACTATTCCACAAGTCGGCTTTACCATCGTTGTCACCATCTAACGCGTACTGCAGGTAGGCACTGGGCATAAATTGAGTATGGCCCATTGCACCAGCCCAGGAGCCCACCATTTGTTGATGATCGATACTTTCTTTGTCTATCAGTTGCAGGGCTTTAAGCAATTCTTTAGTAAAAAATTCGGCGCGTCTCTCGTCGCAGGCTAAGGTTGCCAGTGAACCTATGATGGGCATTTTGCCTTTGTACTGGCCAAAGTTGGTTTCCAGCCCCCAAAAAGCCACCAGGTAATGGGCGGGAATACCGTATTGGGCTGCTAGTTTTTGCAGTAGTGCATTGTGTTGTTTGAGCATCTCCCGACCTTTGTTGATACGCCAGTCATTCACTCGCTTACTCAAATAGTCTGGGAAGGTTCGCACAAATTCCGGTTGGTTACGGTCGTATTTAATCACATTGGGCTGCAATTGCGCTGCAGCGAGAGCGCTATCCACCGTTTGCTTGGTAACCCCGGTTGCCAGTGCTTTTTGAGCAAAATCAGCTTTGCATTTAGCGAATACCGTTTCAGTGACTTCCGGGTACTGCTTGGTTAAGTCTGGGGAGGCATAAGTTGTCATTGGAGCGACGAAAAACAATGATGCCAGGAAAAAGTGAGGGTACTTCATAAGATAAAAAAAATGCCTTTTTCTGTGTCCAAATATTGATTGCAGCTGTCGTGAGAATATCAGTTGGAACATTGCCACAATGATTGTGCTTATGCTACTCCGATGCTACGGCTAACACCACAGTAAAGTGTTTCTTATCGTTTCATTCTTTTCTGTTTTGCGTCCAGCGCTTTATCTAACATCCCCATGATTTTTTGCATGGAATAAGGTTTAACAACAAAGCCTTTTGCACCTAACTTCAGGGCCTCTTTAACGTTGTCCACCTGGCTCTCACCACTGACTATCACCACAAAGGCCGAAGGATCTTTTTGTTTCAACGAACGCAATGCCGTCATGCCACTGATACCCGGCATATCCAAATCCAAAAATAAGATATCAGGACGCTTTTCTTCGTACATCTGCATGCCTGCTTTAGCGCTTGATGCGTCGCGCACGTTTTGCACCTCAATAGATCGCAGGGAGCTGGTGAGAAAGCTGCGCATATTGGCAACATCATCCACAATTAACACAGATAGTGACTTGTATTTATCCATCTATTACCTCTATTTCCTTTATGAGCTGCGCAACAAGTTGCTCAGTTGTGTGAGCATCCTCGGATTGCAATAGCGTAGTTTCTGCTTGTTTGGCTAAGTCGGCAAGTTTTTGTAAACCATAAATAGGGGCATTGCCCTTAATTTGATGACACAAGGAAGCTAGTGTTGAATTGTCTGATTGAGCCAGTGCCGCACGCAATTGGGCTTTATAGTCCGCCAGGCTGGCAATAAATTGCATGCGCAGCTGTTGTAACTCGGTTTCATCAATTTGGTTTATGGCTTCTGCGGCGCTATCACCAGGTTTGAGGTAGCGTGACAGCATTTGATAAAACTTGTTTGTATCAATGGGTTTTGGGAAGTAATCATCGGCGCCACATTCGTCTATCTGTTGTTTGCTTTGTGCATCTACGTTGGCGGTTAGCATCACGATGGGCGCCACACAGCCAGCACTTTTCAGAATTTCAGTGGCCTCAACGCCAGACATCACAGGCATTTGCATATCCATCAGGATCAAATCAAAGTCTTCCACCATTGCGCTATTGAATGCCTCTTCGCCATTCACTGCGGTACTGAGATTCGCTCCAGTCTTACCGATTAGATACTCAGCCAGGCGGAGATTGTCGGCATTGTCATCGGCACATAATATCTCGCCTTGCAATTGCGGTACTTGAATCTGATTCACGCTATCACTGCCTTGCAGTGCCATTAACTCTGATTCCTGCTCTATAAGCTCGGCTTTTTCGGTGTCACGACAGGGCAGAGTAATACTAAAGGTACTGCCTTTGCCCGGAGAGCTGTTCACCTGGATTTCTCCGCCCATTAGTTCAGTAAACTCTTTACTAATGTATAAACCCAGCCCGGTACCACCATGTTGTCGGGTGGTGCTTTGATCTGCTTGAGAAAAAGCGGAAAACAAACGGCTTTGCTGCTCCTCGGTCATACCAATGCCGGTATCTATGACATCAAACCTTATTTGTTGTTGGTCTTTTAACCAGCTTGTTTTAAGGGTTACGCTGCCTTGTTCAGTGAACTTGATGGCGTTGTTGCTGAGGTTCACAAGGCTTTGCTTCAGTCGCGTGGGATCGGCTACAAATACTTTGGGTAACGGCAATTCATAGAGCAGTTGAACCTCAATGTTTTTGGCACTGGCGGCTTGCATTACGATGGTTTTAATTTCTTCGGTAAAAGCTACAAGGTCAATGCTCAACCATTCCAGTTCAACCTTATTGGCTTCAATTTTAGACACATCCAAAACATTGTTAATGATGCTCAACAGGTGTTGCCCACAGACATTGATTGTGCGCGCCGCACTGTTTTTTTGTTGCGGCTGCAATTGCTCATCGTTAAGCATTTCAGAGTAACCGATGATGGAATTCAAAGGAGTGCGAATCTCATGACTCATATTGGCTAAAAATTGACTTTTGGCCTGATTGGCCGCTTCTGCCACTTGCTGTTCCTGGCGTGCAATAGCGGCTTCATACTTAGCTTGACTGGCACGAGCCAGCTCTTGTGCCTGGGCAGTAATCTTTTTTTCTCGGTCCATCACGGCCACTTGCATGTGAGAAAACTCTTTAGCCAGTTCGCCCAATTCACCACTATCTGAAATAGATATTTTTTGGTGATATTGACCGCCTGCTACTTTCTTCACTAAAGCCAACAGGGTGGCCACGGGTCTGGTAATACCTCGGGCAATAGCCAGTGAACCTAATACCGCCAATAAGATACCGATAACAAACCAAGGAATAACATCCACAAAAAAAGCATTTAGTGGCTTTAACAGCGCATCGGCGTCATCGTGCAGCAGCAAATAATAGTGGCGATTTAATGCTTGCCCTAAAGGGATAGGGTGACTGGCCAGCTTAACCGTACCGATAGTTTGAATAAGTAAGCTTTCAGATACAGATTTTTGGGCCCTGATGTGGGATAACATCAGATTCTCTGTTAGTTGCGCTTCGTGATCACTGGCGGAAAGTAATCCGGAAAGCTCATCATCCTCGATGGCGACCAAGGTCATTTGCAGCGACGTCAGTGTGCGCAAATCCTGCAGTAACTGCGAATCTATCTGTTTGCCTGTGACCAACCAGCCTGTTAGTTTTGGCGCCCGAACTGGAGCCATCGCCATCATGTAATGGGTGTCGCCAAAGGACATTAATCGCAGTCCCTGTTGTTGACGCAAAAACTGAGCTTGTTCGCGCTGAAAGCCCAGACCAGTGACCGTTCCCGTTTGCGCAACCAAAGTCAGATCTGGCTTAAACAACCAGATGAGACTGGCATCCACTCTTTGGGCATGGTTTTCAATGATAGCTTCCAGAGAGCGAGTATCTTGCTTTTCCCCTATGGCCTTGCGCAGTGCCCAGTCTTTGGCAATGGTATTCAGGCTGCTATCCAGGTGCTCTTGTATCAGTTGTAATTTTTCACTGAAGACCCGTTCACCCACATCAAACTGACGTTGCAGTTGTTGTTCTGCCTGATTTCTTGCTGCGTTGTAAATACTAAACAAGGTTACCACCAGTACCAAGCTGAATAACCCGGTCACCAGCACAAAAATTTTGTTTTGTAATCCAACCCCACGCATATTGATAAAAGCTCGATTATTTTAAGTACAAACGTTGTACTTTGGCCTGATGTTCGGGATTGGCTAATTCGAGGGTGGCTGGTTTTTCCAGCAGAATGGCGCCCATCAAGTTAACCTCCTGTGCCAAAGTGATAACCGGCGGCTTATTATTGTTATTCTCTGAACCTTTATTGCTTTTGACCACGATGTTACCGGCAATCACACTACCGGCTTTTACTGAAACATTACCGTTCATGGTTACAAGGTTACTTTGTAATTTTACCCCGGTAAGCTTGATATCACCATTGGTGGAGTTTATCTCTCCCAGAACGCTGCTGTCTCGAGCCAAAGAAATTGTGCCGTTTACGGTTTCTATTTCCCCCAGAACACGCAAATTTTTGCCGCCATTGATACTACCGTTCACCGAGGTAATGCTGCCTACTTCTACTTTTTCATCTAGCTCAATACTGCCATTAACTGTGCTGACATGGCCTGCTTTGGCACCAAAACTGACGCTGATACTGCCGTTAACACTGGATAAACTCCCCACGGTTTGACCACTGGGTACCTGAATATCACCAAACACCGTATCCTCGCCAACATTGGGGTTGCGATAACTGCCAGGACCTACGTGAATAACACAAGCGGATAGTACCAGGCTGGTGAAGAATGCAGTAAAAAGTCGAATCATGAATATTCCTGAATAGCGATAAGTTAAATTGACGAAAAGTAGGAAGTGTATTTCCGAAAGTACCGAAAGATATTTACCCCAGAGGTATTATTAACTATTCGTCAAGACAAAGCTAATCAACAGGCAGATCCGAAGCGGTTAAAACACGTAAACAGATTTGGCACTTTTCAGCTTTTCACATAGATTTAAAGTTACCGCCCGATAATTATTGACACAATACTGGCAGCCATTAGCGAAACGCATGTGCCGCGAACAGGGATATGGAAGATGCAGTTTAACCAAAAAATACAACAGGGTATTCGCAAACGCTACTTGTTAGCGCTGTCGGCGATAGCCTTGTTGGTGACCCTTTCTGCGGCGGGTATTCAGTTATTGTTGGCGAATCAAAAAGGCGATGCCGAGATCATCAACATTGCGGGTATGCAGCGGATGCTTTCGCAAAAAATTGCCTTGCATATCAATCAAGCATTTGTCTATGAAAATGCCAGTGAGAAGATGCGAAATGATTCCAAAGCCAAGCTGTTGGCGGCCGTTGATCGCTTTGAACAAAATCACTGGTTTTTGTTAGGACAGGAAGACGAACCCAAGCCCGGTAAGGATTTTAGTTCTGAACTGTATGCGCTGTATTTTGCACAAGAGCCGGAGTTTTCGCTGCATGAAACGGTTCTGGACTACATCATTCAGGCCCGCAAAGCAGCCAATGGGCAAAGCTATAATGCGCAAGTTTTTCAATCGGAAAAGACGGAGTTATTGTTGGCGCGTCTCAATGGCGTGGTGAGTCAATTTGAACTGGAATCCAATGAAAAGCTGCTCCTGATAACACGCATTGAATTACTGTTGTGGTTGCTTACCTTGTTCATTCTGGCCCTGGAGCTATTTTATATCTTTAAACCCATGGAAAAAAGAGTGATCCGTGCGGTACAAGAAATTGAACAAGAAAAGCAAAAGGCCGAGCGCCTGCAACTCATGGCAGAACAGGCCAGTAAGGCGAAGTCGCAATTTTTGGCCACCATGAGTCACGAGTTACGCACTCCGATCAACGGTATCTTTGGCATGATAGAGCTTGCCAGTAGTGAAGAAGACAAAAATAAACGTCTGGATTTTCTATCAAAAGCACGAGCCTCTGGTGATCAGTTATTGCACCTGATCAACGATATTCTCGATATTTCAAAAATTGAAGCCAATAAAATCGAGCTGGAAAGCAATGATTTTGAGTTGCCACGGGTGCTGGATACCTGCCTGGCTCCGGCCGTTATTCACTGTGGGAAAAAGGGCCTGGATTTTGAGTACGCTCCACTTTCGGCTATGCCAGACTGGGTGTGCGGTGACGGGGTTAGGGTTACGCAAATTCTCAACAATCTTATCAGCAACGCCATCAAGTTCACTGAAAGCGGTAAAATTACCGTCACTGCTAAAGTATCCGTGATTAAAGGACGCTATCTGCTGGAGCTGGTGGTAACCGATACGGGCATTGGTATGACCAAAAGCCAGCAGGATAAGGTATTTGATAAGTTCGTGCAGGCTGATAGCTCCACCACGCGCATGTTTGGCGGCACTGGACTGGGACTGGCTATCAGCAAAGAGCTAATTACGCTAATGGAAGGCACTATCGAATTAGAAAGTGAGCCGGGGCAGGGCACGACATTTACCGTGAGTTTACCACTCAGTAAATCCACACACCAACACAGCTTAAAGCGGCAAAAACCGATTGCCAATAGCTCTAAAGTTGCGGTGATTGACGACCTTGAAAGCAGTCGCTGCTACCTGTCGTTATTGTTACAGCAGAGCAGTATCGTATGTGATTGCTTTGACTCAGCAGAGGCGTTTTTAGAGCAGGAACACAAGCTGTCGGAATACAATGTTATTTTGGTGGATTTGCACATGCCGGGGTTGGATGGCATCCAGCTGGTGCATAAACTTAAAGCCAATCATGAGCAATGTCCTCCTGTGGTTTTGGTCTCAGCCGCATCTGACCTGAGACGTTATAAAGATCAGATTTCCTGTGAGTTTGCCGCCGTTTTCAACAAGCCTATTAACGAACAGATGTTTGTATCCACCATGGGCAGATTATGTGGCAAAGAGCAGCAAAGTAAGCAGGCGCTTAAAATATTATTGGCGGAGGACAATGAAATCAACGCTCAGATCGCGGCCCATATTTTGGAATCTGAGGGGCATTCAGTCACCCATGTCGAGAACGGCAAAAAAGCGGTTATCCAGGTAGAAAATCACAAATACGACATGGTTTTTATGGACATCAATATGCCAGAAATGGATGGCTTAACCGCCAGTAAAATCATCCGTTTTGAAATGGGCATGGCTATCCCTATTGTTGCCCTGACGGCCAATGCTTACGAATCCGACAAACAAGCCTCTTGGGACGCCGGTATGACATATCATCTGAGTAAGCCCTTTAACAAAGATGCCATGATGGCAGTTATCGAGCGGATCATTGATAACGACATGCCCTTGTTAGAACAAGGACGCAATGAATAAGCCAAAACTCGGGTCTAGCAACAAAGGCTCAAGAAAGTTTTAAGCTAAGCGATAAGATAAACTGCTATCTCATTGTGTCTTGAATAGCTTCAGATAGTTGGAAAACCAAAAATGGCAGGACATATACGGAAGTGCATATGAATTTATTTAACTCTATCAGTAAAAAGGTCATGTTAGGTTACATTGGGATTGCAGTGGTAGTACTGATCACTGCGTTTATCATGTACCGTGAATCCTCCATTATCTTTGCCCAAAAGGAAACCTTTGTTCAGCAGACCTTGCCAACCTTAAGTGCGGCAGAGGCGGCATCCGGCGCATTGAATAAAGTGCAAGTGGCCTCCTTTGGTTTATACGGCTTGACCATCGAGCTCAACACCTTTAATAGTCAAATTGATGAACTCAAAGTAACTCTTGATGACAAGCTCAAAGAGATCAGCCGAGCAGGGCTTGCCAACTTAAATCAGTTGCAAGCGGAAAAACAAAAAATATGGACTGATGTTACCCGATTGCAAAATATCATGGGCGCATCGAATACCGACTGGGATGCCGCGCGTGATGCACTTGGTGACATTCAAAGCAACATGCAAGATTTACAACGCATACTTGAGCAGGTTAAGAGCAAGGCGGAACAAAACGCCGAACTTGCCTCTGAAGGTATAAGTGCAGAAATTGCCTTTATGCGCACTTTGATCATTGTCTCAGTGGTGGTGATTATGGCCATAACCCTGGGCTCTTTTACTATGGCGCAAAAGAAAATAGCCAAACCTGTGAAGTCACTGTCCACTCAGCTGGATCGCATTGTGGCAGAACACGATTTATCGACAGACGTTTCTATGACCAGCGATGATGAAGTGGCTGATGCGGCTAACAGCGTTAACGAATTGCTGGTGGCGTTTCGTTTGGGTAACAAAGAAATTCAGACCTCGGCAGGCGTGCTCCTGGGCTCCGTGGAGCAGTTAAATCACTCCGCTGAAGTATCGGAACAACAGGTGCAATTGTTCACCCGACACATCCGAGAATTGTTAGATAAAATCAGCAGCCTGGAAACCTGCATTGATGAATCGGCAAGACGCTCAGAGGCCGCTTCTGATGTGGCGCTTAAGGGAGCTGAGCAGGTGAATGCCGGTGCTAATAGCGTAAGCAATACTTCCACCAGTATCAGTGCTTTGGCGCAAGATATAGAAAAATCAGCCGAAATGCTGCTGAGCTTGAAAAATGCTGGCGATCAAGTGAGTTCAGTAGTGAAAACCATCGCTGAAATCGCGGAACAAACTAATTTACTGGCACTCAATGCAGCCATCGAAGCTGCCAGAGCTGGAGAGTCTGGCCGGGGCTTTGCTGTGGTGGCGGATGAAGTACGAACACTTGCCAGTAGAACCCACGACTCCACCCATGAAATCAATAAAATACTGGAAACCATTGTCTCCTCCATCACTTCCACCGTAACCTCTATGGATTCCAACAAAATCAAGGCTACTGAGGCGGTGGAGTTGGCAGAAAACACCGTGTCATCCCTGGATGAGATACAACAAACCGTGGTTCAATTAAGTGATGAAAACAGTGCGCTGGCCTCCTTGGGACAAGAAGTAAAAAGCAATGCAAGTGCGATGCGCAATAGCATCGATGCGATCCAGGAAGCGAGTACACAGGTCACTGAAAGCAGCAAAGAAACCAAGGATGCGGCTACTTCATTGTCCCATATCTCGGGTTCATTAGACGAAGTGGCTCGTCAATTCAAAGTCTGAACAGGTCATTATTACCTGTTGTTACTTAATTTCCTTCTGCCACCACGCTTTTAAACAGGGTCTCGGTGGCCGCATCACTCAAGTGAGCGGTTTTGGCGATTTCCAGGTACTGCTCTGGCGACAAAGGCTGGGTTTCGTGCATCATGACCAATTCACTCACCAGATTGGCTTCGTACAATACGCGCCCCATTTTGGTTTTTACCGGGCGTTTCAGGCTTAATGCCAGATCAGTGACACTATTAATTATCGCTTCAGGCATTTGCCACTCTTTCACCACCATAACACTAATCTGCATGGACTTGTCGTTGAGCAGTTTTTTAAACACCAGGGAATTGGGGGATTCATCAGGATTAGCTGAGCGAAAGGCATTCACCATGAGTTGGAAAATCATGATTTTGCCAATATCGTGCACCAAGCCATTGAGATAGGCTGTCTCTTGATTGAGTCCTTTAGCCGCAGCGATTTTTTTGGCCAACATGGCGGTACTCAGACTGTGATCCCAAATTTTAGCGCCAAACATTTTAAAATAAATGGGGCGAATGTTGAGCAGCTGTTTGAAAAAACGCATCAGTATGTGTTCTTTCACACCCTCTGCGCCAATCAACATAAACGCATGGCCCAGGTTGGCGATTTCTTTACCCGAATGATTGTACATAGGGCTGTTTGCCACCTTGACCATGTGGCTGGCGAGGGCGGGTTCGCGCTTTACAATTTCAGAAAATTCTTCCAGTTTAAAATCCTGGTTGTCCAACATCGATTTTAGCTGGGTAATGGATTGCGGCAATTGTGGCAAATGCTGCACCATCACCTCTGGTCGACTTAACATTTTATTGGTATCAACAAGGATTTTCTTTTCCAGGGCATTTACTTCTCGGGTACTTGCAGATGCACCCAACAAATAGTCGTAAAAGCGAAAATCCTTTTTATCCATGAATTCACTGGTCTCGGAAATCTCCGCTTGGGTCATTTCACCGTATTTGCGCTCCAGGATTTCGATGGCACTTAATTGCGCTTTAGTGGTTTTCTTTTTTGTTGGCGTGGCGGCTTGGCCTGCGGTATCGTCAGACAGGTTCAGATATTGGGGGCCTGCTTTTTTGGGGGCCGGGTTGAGGAATGCGAATAACTTACCTAACACTGCATAATCCTTGTGAAATGAAGGTTGTTGTTATTGTGTGAGCAATGCTGAAAAAGTGCAATATTTAATCAGCATCACCCAAAGTGAAAATGAGTTTCAGGTAGAATTATTCCTCCACCAAGATAATTACGTCATAGTCGCCTTCACCCGGGGATAGTACTTCAGTTAATTCCGGCAATAGGGTTTCAGCTTGTTTGGCCAATGTCCAAGGCGGATTGATGACAATCATGCCTGAGCCAGTCATGCCTTTTGCATCTGAGTCTGCGGCAATGCGCAATTCAATTTGCACTACATTGCGCAGCGACGAATCCTGTATGCCAGTAACAAGGGTATCAACATAGTGTCGTTGTACCACCGGATACCAGATCAATACTGTGGTTTGCGGCATGCGCTGAATGGCTTTTTCGGCTGCAATTACCACATTGCGATAATCTTCTTTAAGTTCATAAGAAGGGTCAATCAGCACTAAGGCCCGTTTACTGGCGACGGGTAACAGCGCGGTTAACCCTTTAAAGCCATCTTCCTGGCGCACAAAGCACTGCCGTTTGCGGGCACAGTGTTGCTCCAGTTCAGTAAAGGTTTGCGGGTGCAGTTCAAACAACCAGCTTTTGTCACCTCGGCGCAACAACGCATCCACAATGGCAGGTGAACCCGGATATTGACCATTATCAACGAATTGCTCCATGAGATGGGTAAAGTCTGCGAGGGCCAGAAGTGGCTTTGCAAGCAAGCGCGTGATACCGGTTTCGAACTCTTTTAATTTTTGGGTCTTGCTATCCTTGAGATCATAAATACCTGCTCCGGAATGCGTATCGATGTAATCAAAGGGTTTGTCCTTTTTTTGCAGGTAAGTCAGGCATTCGAACAGCACCCAGTGTTTCAGTACATCGGCGTGGTTACCTACGTGATAGTGGTGTTGATAGCTCAGCATGGTAATTCTCTCCACTGTCCGCTTTGGTGGAATTCCGCTAGCTGTTGCTCAAAGCTTTCTATATCGGTAAGCAAGCCTTTTTGCACTAACCAGTTGGAGTTGTAATAAGTGTTTTTGTAGCGGCTGCCAGAGTCGCAGATCATGCTCACTACACTACCTGTTTCACCAGCAGCGCGCATTTTAGCAATCAGGGCAAAGGCCGCATACAGATTGGTACCGGTGGAACCACCGACTTCCTTGTTTAATACCTTGTTGACGTAGCGCATGGTGGCGATGGAAGCGACGTCATTGACCTTGCTCATGTCGTCCACTACGGTACGGATAAAGGATGGCTCCACTCTGGGGCGCCCAATACCTTCAATGTTGGTGGCCTTGTAGGCGGTGAGCGAGGCATCTCCGGTTTTAAAATAATCGTAAAACACCGAGTTACTGGGATCGGCCACTAACATCTTGGTGTTGTAGCCCTGAAAGCGAATATAGCGCCCAATGGTGGCGGATGTCCCACCAGTACCGGCACTAACAACCACCCAGGCGGGGATAGGATTAGGCTCGCGCTGCATCTGCATAAAGATACTTTCGGCAATATTGTTATTGCCTCGCCAGTCTGTGGCACGTTCTGCGTAAGTGAACTGGTCCATGTAATGACCATCATTTTGCTCCGCGAGCTTGGCAGCGGCGGAATAAATTTCCGCAGGCGGTACAAAGTGGCAACGTCCACCATAAAACTCAATCTGAGCCACTTTTTCTTCGGATGTGCCTTGCGGTACCACGGCGATAAAAGGCAGTCCCAGAATTTGTGCGAAATAGGCTTCGGATACTGCGGTGCTGCCAGACGAAGATTCCACTATGGTGGTGCCTTCCCGAATGTTGCCATTGCACAATCCATACAAAAATAATGACCGCGCCAGGCGGTGTTTTAAACTGCCGGTAGGGTGCGTAGATTCATCTTTTAAATACAGCTGGATGCCATCGATGTTTGGCAATGGATACTTAATCAAGTGGGTATCAGCGGAGCGCTGATAATCGGATTCGATTTTGTTGATCGCCTGTTTCACCCATTCTGACACGCGGATCTCCTGAATAGTTATTATGGTTTGGCCTAATTACGCAAGTTTATCACAGCTATCGGCCAGTCATTTCACCTATTTTGGGGCGATATGAGAATGTTAAAAGATGACGTATTGACATAATGACGTCATTATTTCATGATAGGTTTAATGTGAGCAAAAATCATCCAACAGCAGCGAGTTAACTAAGCACCTCATTGCAAGATCTGTCAATTTATCAATTGGAAGTTTTATGGCGAAAGTAAAAGTCACTCAGGATAAAACCGATGACGGCAAAAAGAACACATCGCTTCGTCTGGGCAGTAAAACCTTAAAAGCATTAAAAATAAAAGCTATTGAGCAAGATACGTCAGTTCAAAAAATCCTGGAAAAGCTAGTGGAGGGGTATTTGCACGGTGATATCAAAATTAAACTTTAATTCCGATACAGATTGTTTGTTTTGGCCAACGGAGCTTGAGGTGGATTTACCTGCGTCACTCAAAGTTGCCAAACTAAGCCAAGATTGGACTGCACCATCACCTTCATTAATGTTGTTCTACGACGACTTTGATCAACACCTTCGCCAGGCTAAGCACTGTCTGGTGCGCATTGCCGGGCAAACACTGCTCACTTCTCACAACCAAATTTTGAAACAGTCGAATAAGCCTGTTCCGGGGTTCGCCGCTGAATTTGAGCAGGACCACTGGCGAACTGCGATGAGTGGTTTGATCGGGCTGAGAAAACTAGAAACTCAGCTGCGTATTAAAACCGATATTCAGCAACTTGAACTGCGAGATGATGAGCACAAATGTGTGGTACGCGCTGTTTTTATCCAAACCGAGAAGGGTATTTATGTCAGCATAACACCAGTGCGCGGCTACGCCAAAGCCCACAAACTTTTGCGTAAAGCCCTGGCCAAAATTGGCTTTTCAGCAACCGACAAGTACTTTACTGCTTGTCTGGTGCAGTGCTTTAAAGAGCAACTCCCCCAAATACCGACATCACCTGCAATCAACATCGCACCTCAAGCTCCGGTGGGAGAGGTGGTATGTAATATGTGCAACAACATGATTGATACTGCCCGCAATCATGAAAATGGGGTGCTAACTAAATCGGAAGACACTGAGTTTCTGCATGATTATCGGGTGTCATTGCGTAAGACCCGTTCTCTGGTGAGTTTAATGAAAGCCATCTTCCCGGCAGAGGCACATCAGGTAATAAAACAACAACTGGCGGATATTATGCGGCCTACCAATACGGCACGCGACCTGGACGTTTACCTATTGCAGCAGGCGGACTACGAGCAAATGTTACCCGAGGAGCTGCGTGCCGGTTTGCCAGTCATGTTCGATGACTTCCGCAAGCAACACAGTAAGACTTATAAAGAGCTCAAAGCCTGGTTGTCCAGTAGCGCCTACAGTAAAGAAATCGCAAATTGCCAGGCCTGGTTTGCCCACATGCTGGAAAGCAATCCAACACCACAAGCGCAACAGCCAGTGTTAGCTCTGGTGAATAAGAGCGTGCTTAAGAAGTACCGCAAAATTCTGAAACTAGGTGACATTATTCATCCCGAAACGCCAGACGAACAGGTGCACGACCTTCGACTGGAATGTAAGACGTTTCGTTATTTGCTGGACTTTTTTGCACCGCTTTACCCTTCAGCCGAGTTGTCCAAACTCATGAAAAAGTTAAAGAAAATGCAAAATACCTTGGGCGCGTTCAACGATTATTCGGTGCAGCAAGAAGCTCTGCATGACTATTTACATTCCGCACGCCCCAACAAGCAGTTACACATGTCGGTGGGGGCATTAATTCTTGTTTTAGCACAAAAACAAACGGAGCAGCGGCAACAGGTAGAAAAGAAATTTGCAGAGTTTGCCCAGCCTGGTACATCGGATTTGGTGCAGTCCTTATTTGCCACCTCCAAATCAAACAATAAAAAGGAGATAAGCGCATGAAAGTATTAGCCTGTTACAGCATGAAAGGCGGCGTTGGTAAAACCGCGACCGCAGTTAACATGGCCTGGTTTGCCAGTCAGGCAGGGTTGAGAACGTTGCTGGTGGATATGGATCCGCAAGGGGCGTCGTCTTTTTATTTTCGGGTAAAAGCGAAAAAGAAAGACTGGAACTTACGCTTTTTCGAAACCTATAAAAACCTTTTGTCGCATATCAAAGGCTCAGACTATAACAACCTGGACGTTTTGCCGGCCCATCTTTCGTTTCGCCATTTTGACGTGAACTTAAGTAACATGTCAAAAGCCCAGCAACGTCTGGCTAAGATCCTCAAAGGCTTTAAAAAAGAATACGACCTGGTGATCCTCGATTGTCCGCCCACTATCAGTATGTTGTCTGAGAATGTGTTTCGGGCAGCAGATGTCATATTAGTGCCTGTCATCCCCACGACACTTTCGGAGAGAACCTTGGCTCAGGTAGAAAGCTTTTTTAACGACAACAATTTACCCGCCAAACGACTGGTACCTTTTTTATCAATGATGCAGCGTCAAAAGCACATGCACAGTGATGCCGCAGGGCGTTTGAAAAAGCAGTATAAGCGGCTGTTGAAAAGCCGTATCCCGTTTTCCGCAGATATTGAAAAAATGGGAGAACATCGCGCCCCTGTGGGGGAGTTCGCAAAAAACCGACCGGCTTTTATCAGCTATCGCAATCTTTGGAACGAAGTTAAGGCTTCCTTGGAGTAAGTACTATGAGTATGCATTCAGAATGGGAAATAGAACGAAAGTTTATTGTCCGTGAAATACCCGAGGGCCTGCTGGAGCCGCGCACCCCAAAAGAAATTCGACAGGGCTATTTGTCTTTGGAAAGCGAGAAAGAAATCCGCATTCGCGACAAAGGCGGCAAATACACCATGACCATCAAACAAGGCAAAGGCTTAAAGCGCCTGGAAACACAAATAGCGCTGAGCCAGGAGCAGTTTGATACCTTGTGGCCACTAACCATGGGCATGCGAGTGGAAAAGCGCCGCTACGATATTAAATTCCTCAGCCACGTTTTATCTCTGGATTTGTATTACGGCGAGCTGGAACCACTGATGACCCTGGAAGTGGAGTTTAACTCTGAAGAAGCCAGCCAGGAGTTTCTACCACCTGATTTTACCGAGCAAGAGGTCACAACCGATCAGGACTACAAAAACGCCAATCTGGCCCGTTTTGGTTTACCGGGGAAGTTCGCCGCGTTGTAAACGATGCGATCTATTTCTTTGAACGTGTCGTTGTTAATACGGTAAATACTCCGGTTTTAGCGCACTCGTTTGCTCAACTAAACAATGCTTTATCCGGGCTTTATGCGTTGTAAAAATGCTGTGCAAAACAGTATCTTTTTTCTACCCTGGTTGTTACGAGCAAATAACAAACCGCTTATTCAAAAAATTTTTATCCCCATTTAAACTTTTTCGATTTACCCTGCGACAAAGTTAATACAATCACAAATGAGCTATTTAACAAGGGGAAATCAGCCATGATGAACAAGGTAACTGGAATGGGTAAAGGCGCATTGGCGTTATGTGGTGCAATGTTATTTGCAGGTTTGAGTATTGCTGCGGATGTTGAGCACACTTACGAGGTGAGCAAGGGCGGAAAGCTAGAGTTAAAAACCGATGTCGGCTCCTTAGATATTCGCACTCACAACAGTGACACGGTTGAAATTGAAGTAGAAGTGGATGGTAAAAATGCTGATGAGTTTAAAGTCAGCCACAGTGTTTCTGGCGGTGATGTATCGGTAGTCGGTACTTTTGACCGCGGCGATAATTATTGGGGGCGCAATATTCGCGCTAAGTTCATTATTACCGTGCCCAAAGAATATGACCTGGACTTGCGTACCTCTGGTGGCTCTATTGATATTGCCGATCTAAAAGGGCAGGTGGATGCCAATACGTCCGGTGGCAGCATTGAGATTGGCGACATTGATGGCAATGTCGAGTTGCATACCAGTGGTGGCTCTATTACCACAGGTTCGGTTAACGGTGATTTAAACGCTCATACTTCAGGCGGTAGCATTTCAGCGACCTTTGCCAAACAGTTAACGGACGACGCTACGCTTGATACCAGTGGTGGCTCCATCACAGTGCGCATGATTGAAGACATGCAGGTGGACTTACATGCTTCCACCAGTGGTGGCCGGGTAAGAAGCGACTTTAGCGTAGATGGTCGGGTATCGAAAAAATCTATTCGCGGTGAGGTTAACGGCGGTGGTCCGCGTCTGAAATTACATACCTCTGGCGGCAGTATCAGCATCAAAGAGTACTAGAATATAATTTCCAGTCAGTAAAAAGCGAGGGGCCAATAGCATTGGTCCTTTGCTTTTTTTTTGGGGCGGACTTGAGCACCATGGATGGCGTGAATATCTATTTATTTGTAGGTCGACATTTATGTCGACAACGGCGTTTAAATCAACCACTGTTGTCCGGCTCGCCGTTTAAATGTTCCCGACATAAACGGCATTTACCATTGTAGGTCGACATTGAGCACCATGGATGGCGTGAATGTCTATTTTTGTAGGTCGACGTTTATGTCGACAACGGCGTTTAAATCAACCACTGTTGTCCGGCTGGCCGTTTAAATGTTCCCGACATAAACGGCATTCACTGCATGCCTGTAGTGTAGGTCCTGCTTGAGCGCCATGGATGGCGTGAATGTCTTTTTTGTAGGTCGACATTTATGTCGACAACGGCGTTTAAATCAACCACTGTTGTCCGGCTAAAGCCGAACCTACATAGTAGCTAAAGCCGAACCTACAAGGCAGCTCAAGTCGAACCTACAGCGGGCGAGGGGAAACACAGCCACCCTCGGTGCGAAGGTGGGCTTCTATTTGCCAGACAAAGCGGTGTTGGCTTTGTGGGAAAAGCTTAAGTGACAGGTACAGCAGCGGTTATTGTTTTTATTATCTGCTTTTTTGTGTGTTTTATCTCAAGTGTCGTTTAAGTGTTACATTGATTTTGCCCCAAAATGGGGGCGTCCTTGCCCATTTTTTTCTTGCATAAAATGGCCATTTAGTTGAGTTGTCTCGCTACGGGGAATAAGTGCCAGGCTCGTACTGGCCTTATTCGCTGTGCACTAATCATAAACTTAAAACGAGAAGTATTTGCTAAGTAAGGCCGACAGTGTTGGGTAGCCTGAATCCATAGTGATAACTTGACGCTCAGGATCGCCGCCTTTAGTTCCATTGTCTGAAGTTTCAGGATCACCACCCTTGGTTCCATTGTCAGAAGATAAAGGATCCCCACCTTTCGTACCGTTGCTACTAATAATGAAAATATCATTCTTAGGATCGCCACCTTTAGTTCCATTAAAGCTCGCAAGAGTACTCATTGTCCTAGGGTCGCCACCTTTTGTACCATTGGCCATTGCGTTAACTGAGAAAAGAGATACAGAAATAATTGCAGTTAAGATAAGTTTTTTCATCGTTAAATCCTCATAATATTAATGAATTAATAAATTGTGGGACAGGTCCCACATCAATAGGTGTGGTAGATGATCCACAAGGCGATTATGAAGATTTATTGCTGATTGAGCAATTTTGAATCAGATTAAGCGTCGAGCTCTATATTTTTAAGGTGCATAGCACTTTGTAAGATGATCATGTACAGCGTGTAAATAGCCAAACATGAGCCTATGAAAGGATAAAGTTTGTAAACAGTGACTAATTCTTTGAAACCAAGAATGTGCCTAATATAGTACTCGAACGTGACAAGTGAGTATAAAGCCAAATATAGCCTTTGCACCAACATTACTTGGTTGTCCAAGAAAATGGGCCTTGTTTCCCATTTAGGGTTTATTTCTATTAACCAAAAGGTTCGCATTTTAATGTATCTAATTACAAATACACAGACCGTGACCATGTAGCAATGCCACAGAATGTAAGGGGCTTTATAATCTGTTACGTACCACCACAATTCACTTGCAATAGCAATACCGATAAAAGATAAGGCATAAACTCGAAGTGCTCCTCTTCCGAGTGTTAAACAACATATTACCAATATCAGATAGGACGGAATTTTGAACCAAATGGTGTTTTCTATGAAACGCCACATAAGTTCTTCAAGAACTTTGATAAAAATCAATACGCCACAGATTGTAAGTATGTCTATATTGCGTCTGAAGAAGAAAGCAATCGCGATAATCGCGATCAGGACAATGGGGTCAAATATAAAGGGTTGACCAAAATAGGAAGCAATACCCACTACCAGGGCGGAAAATACCAGCCCTGACAGGGTTTTTTCAGCGAATGCTAATAGCATTAAAGCCTAAAGGATTTAAGCACGAAGTCTTTAAAGGCTTGATAGGTGTTGGGGGTCGCTCTGGGGCGACAGATTTCCCACCACTTCTCCTGAAGATCAGATTCAATGGTTTCAATGGTATTCTGGTGGCAATTTTCAATAGCCACTACCGTTTCCCGAGAGATAAAAAGTCGCTCCGCCATCTCCTGCTGGGTGAGTCCCGCGTCCTTACGCATTTGACGTAGCAATTTTGATTTTGCCAGATGTTTTGGATTGTTACTTTTTACGCGCATGACATTTACTACAATTAAGACATTTGTTGAGTTGTTTATTTACCGATTCCTGAACTTTAGCACAAGGTTTTGCTTATGTGAATCGGCTCCCACAAAATAGTGCAATTTGTAATCAGGATGCACAATACGACTTTGGTCTAAAATATTACCTATATTGCACTTAATGTGGCGAATAATGCTCCATAATTAGGTTTTTTTTTGCTGAAGAATTGCATTGAGTGATCTTAAGTTCATTTGCGGGTATGTTAATTTTCACGCAAAGAAACAAAACAGAAACAAACCCAATTGTGTGTTTTAAGCCATTTTTGTGCTTGTAAAAATGGCTTGGTCAGTTTCATTAAGACGGGCTTTGGAGACGAGAAACCTGGTTTGATGGGTAGCCCTTTTTAAAAGAGCATTCAGGCTTGCGCTTTATTGCACTGTGTTTGTTTGAAAGGCAGTAGACTCGCCGCTTCTTTTTTGTAGTGTGCAATCTGCAATTGTTCCCGTCGTACGAAATCTTGTATGGCGCGATTAAAATCGGGGTTGGCCAGCCAATGTTCCGATTGACAATAAATGGGCTCGAAGCCCCGCTGAATTTTGTGCTCTCCCTGAGTGCCGGGGTTAAACAACGGCAATTGTTGTTCAATGGCAAACTCAATGCCCTGGTAGTAACAACATTCAAAGTGCAAACAGTCGAATTCTTGCAGCGCCCCCCAATAGCGGCCATACAAACCGTTTTGATCATAAAAATACAGGGCTGCAGCAATCGCCTCGCCATCGCGCCGGGCTTGCACAATCATGATGTTGTCGGCCATATCGGTGAACAAGCTGTCAAAAAAGGCTTTGTTCAGGTAACCGCCGTGACCACTGCGTTTTAAATAGGTTTGCTGGTAGCACTGATAAAAGAAGTCCAGGTGCTGCGCTTGCAACGTTGTACCAAAAAAACGCTTAACCTCTATGCCTTGTTCCCGTACTTTGCGGCGCTCTTTATTCAGGTTTTTGCGTTTGCGCGAGGCAAAGCGGCTCAGAAAATCATCAAACTCTTGATAGCCCTGATTGTGCCATTGAAATTGCACGCTTTGTCGCTGGCACCATTGGTCGTCTTGCGTGTGGCGTTCCTCGGGAAACAAAATGTGCAGCGACGACAGGCCCAGTTTTTGAGACTCCTGTTGTACTGCACAAATAATGTTCTCGGTCAGGGCTGCGCTTACCTCACGGGAGTCAAAGATAAGGCGAGGGCCGGTTACCGGGGTAAAGGGAATAGCTGCCACTAATTTGGGATAGTAATTTAACTGATAGCGCTGGTAGGCATCTGCCCAGGCCCAGTCGAATACGTACTCGCCGTAGCTGTGGGTTTTAATATATAACGGCATACAGGCAACGGGAGATTCTTGTTCGGTTACCCAAAGGTGATAGGGTTGCCATCCTGTTTCTGCGGCCACTGAGCCTGAAGATTCCAGCGCCGACAGAAACTCATGGCGCAGAAAAGGGTAGTGGACAGAGGTGAGTTTGTTCCACTGCGCCCTGTTAATTTGCGCTATTTCAGGACAAAATTGCAATTTTAATGACATGAACAGGTTACTTTGCTTGTTAATAGATGATTCTCCCGACAAACAGTTAAGCCAGATCCGAGAAGCGGCCATCCGTTTATTGGCGCGTCGAGAGCACAGCCAGCAGGAGTTGTTACGCAAACTCCTGCAAAAAGGTTTTGCAACTCAGTTGTGTGAAACTGCGCTTGCTGACCTTCAAGCTCAAGGGTATCAGTCTGACCTGCGTTTTGCCCAGATGTTCATTCGCTCCAGAGTAGCAAAATTTTATGGTCCCGGACGTATCACAGATGAATTGCGCCAACACCAGGTGGCCAGTAGCGACAGTCACAAAGCCATGCAGGAGGCGGATATCGATTGGTTTGAGCTGTGCAAAGACGCCTTGCTGCGCAAGTTTCGCAATGGGACTAGCGAAGACTGGCAGGCCCGTCAAAAGCAAAAGCGCTACCTCTGGCAACGGGGTTTTAGCGAAGAGCAAATCCAGTATGCCTTGAGCGAGGATGAATAATTCCAGCCCGGATAGCTAAAAATCCGCACTTGTGGCGGTGATTCAATATTAAAATCATGCTATCTTGCGCCCTATTTCGAATACACTTTGCGAACTTAATACAGGATGCCCGATGAGCAAAACCACGGCTGAGATCAGAAACGCTTTTTTTGAATATTTCCAACGTCACAATCACCAACTGGTTTCCAGTTCTTCTTTGGTGCCTCACGACGATCCGACACTATTGTTCACAAACGCGGGTATGAACCAGTTTAAAGATGTCTTTTTAGGCTCTGATCAGCGCAGTTATAGTCGCGCGGTTAGCTCTCAGCGCTGTGTGCGTGCCGGTGGCAAGCACAACGACCTGGAGAACGTCGGTTACACCGCCAGACACCATACTTTCTTTGAGATGCTGGGTAATTTTAGTTTCGGTGATTATTTTAAGACCGATGCCATTCGTTTCGCCTGGACCTTTCTAACCGAAGAGCTGGGTTTGCCCAAAGAAAAGTTACTGGTAACGGTTTACTCGGAAGACGACGAAGCTTTTGATATCTGGAACAAAGAAATCGGTATTCCGGCTGAAAAAATCATTCGCATTTCCACCTCCGATAACTTCTGGTCCATGGGTGATACCGGACCTTGTGGCCCTTGTTCTGAAATTTTTTACGACCACGGCGAGCACATCTGGGGAGGACCTCCGGGCTCACCAGAAGAAGACGGCGACCGCTTTATCGAGATCTGGAATCTGGTATTCATGCAGTTCAATCGCCAGGCCGATGGCACCATGGAGCCATTACCTAAGCCTTCTATCGATACCGGTATGGGGCTGGAGCGTATCTCTGCCATTTTGCAAAATGTGCACAGCAACTATGAGATTGATATCTTCCAGAATCTGATTGTTGATGCTGCCAAAATTGTTGGCACCAGCGATTTGGAAGACAAGTCTTTGCGGGTTATCGCTGACCATATCCGCTCTTGTGGTTTCTTGATCTGCGATGGCGTAATGCCTTCCAATGAAGGGCGTGGTTATGTATTGCGTCGTATTATTCGTCGTGCTGTGCGCCACGGTAATAAACTGGGTGCTAAAGACGTGTTCTTCCACAAGCTGGTGGCGTCACTGGTGGCACAAATGGGCGAAGCTTACCCGGAGCTGAAAGAACAGCAAGCGGTGGTGGAAAAAGTACTCAAGGTGGAAGAAGAGCAGTTTTCTCGCACCCTGGATCGCGGTATGAATATCCTTAACGAAGCCATCGCTCAAATGCAAGGGGATACTTTGCCCGGCGATTTGGCCTTTAAGTTATACGACACCTATGGCTTCCCGTTAGATCTCACCAATGACGTATTGCGAGAAAAATCCTTAAAGATAGATGAAGCCGGTTTTGAACAAGCTATGGCTGAGCAGCAAAAACGCTCGCAGCAGGCCAGTAACTTTGGTGCCGATTACAACGCCATGTTGAAGTCGGATCAGGTTTCCGACTTTACCGGTTACGACCATGAGCAAGGCAACGCCAAAATCGTTGAGCTGTTCAAAGAAGGCAGTGCCGTTGAATCTTTGAGTGCAGGGGACGAAGGTATTGTGATCCTGGATGAAACCCCGTTTTACGCTGAATCGGGTGGTCAGGTAGGCGACCAGGGGGTATTGCAACTGCAAGACGGCCAGTTTGTTGTGCAAGACACAGTTAAACTGGGGAAAGCGGTGGCTCACAAAGGCATTGCAGAAGCAGGGCTTAAATTAGGGGATAGCGTGTCTACTCAGGTGGACAGTGAGCGTCGCCAGCGCATCAAACTCAATCACAGTGCCACTCACCTGGTGCACGCTGCCTTGCGTCAGGTTTTAGGAAGCCACGTGAACCAGAAAGGTTCATTGGTGGAACCAGATAAATTCCGTTTCGACTTTTCTCATTTAGAAGCGGTGAGCAAACAAGAGCTACGAGAAATCGAAGCCATTGTTAACCAGCAAATTCGCGCTAACAATCCACTAGACACAAAGCTAATGGATTTGGAAGAAGCAAAAGCCTCAGGCGCAATGGCGCTATTCGGTGAAAAGTATGACGAAAAAGTCCGCGTGGTGTCTATGGGGGACTTCTCTGTAGAGCTATGTGGTGGCACCCACGTAAGTCGCACCGGCGACATCGGCTTGTTTAAAATTATCTCAGAAGGCGGTATTGCCGCTGGTGTACGCCGAATTGAGGCCATCACCGGACAAGCAGCTCTGGACTATACTCAGGCAGCCTTGGATACCGTCGCCAAAGTGGCGGATAAACTAAAAACCGATCCTGCTCAGGTTGCAGACCGTATAGAAGGCTTAACCCAGCAGCAAAAATCACTGGAAAAAGAAATTGACCAGTTGAAGCAAAAGTTGGCCAGTCAGGCAGGTAATGACCTTATTTCAAAAATAATTGAAATAAAAGGTACCAAAGTACTGGTCTCTGAATTAGAGGGGGTTGAACCCAAAGCATTGCGTGGCATGGTGGACGATCTGAAAAACCAAATTGGTTCAGGGATCATCTTCCTGGCCGTTAAAGGCGATGCCAAAGTTAATTTGATCGCAGGCGTCACTAAAGACTTAACGGCGCAAGTGAAAGCGGGCGAGTTGGTTAACTTCGTGGCTCAGCAAGTTGGTGGTAAAGGCGGTGGTCGTCCTGATATGGCGCAGGCTGGTGGAACTCAACCCGAAAATCTGGCTGTTGGACTAAAGTCTATCTCGACATGGTTAGAAGATAGTCTATAATCCAAATTAACTACCGATTTTTAGTGACAAAAAAATAAGGAATGGTAGGAAAAATCACGGTCTGGACGAGGCTGTGATTTTGAAAACGCTAAACGGATTTTCCATTGGAATAACGGAAACGGGAGCAAGAGAATGCTAATTTTAACCAGACGTGTTGGTGAAACTCTGATGATCGGTGACGAAGTGACAGTTACTGTACTAGGAGTGAAAGGAAATCAGGTACGTATCGGTGTGAATGCACCAAAAGAAGTATCAGTGCATCGTGAAGAGATTTACATGCGCATTCAGGCGGAGAAAAACGCTCAGTTGGCTGCTCACGAGTCGGGCGCTGACAAGGGCGAAGAATAATCTTCATCGCGGGCTGGTCTTCCAGCCTTTTGCATTTTCAGGGCTTATAGCCCTCGAATTCGCACGGTTTGTTTATTAACCAGTTGGTCAATAAATGACTGCATTGATTAAATTGCCAGCATCTAAATCAATTCCTCAAAAAATTGTTTGACTTCGCGGTACTAATCATTAAACTTCGCATCCACATTTTGGGGCTGACACTGGTCTGAAAGGACAGTTGAAATCCAAAGTTTAGGAGAGGTGGGTGAGTGGCTGAAACCAGTTCCCTGCTAAGGAACCATACCTATTACTGGTATCGAGGGTTCGAATCCCTCCCTCTCCGCCATTTCATTGAGTCGTTAAATCGATACATTGAAATGCTGAATATTAAATATCTGCGCGTGTGTAGCTCAGCTGGATAGAGTACCTGGCTACGAACCAGGCGGTCGGAGGTTCGAATCCTTCCACACGCGCCATTCAGTTATTGAATCCCGATATTTGAAGTATTTCGCTCACCCATTATAATTGAGCAATGAAGGCATTGGCCTGAACAAGTTTAAAGCGTGTGTAGCTCAGCTGGATAGAGTACCTGGCTACGAACCAGGCGGTCGGAGGTTCGAATCCTTCCACACGCGCCATATCGGAAAAGCCCGAATCGAAAGATTCGGGCTTTTTTGTTTTTGTCATTCGAGCATCCTTGTCCGGCTAAAGCCGAACCTACAATTTCAGGCTCGATGATGTTTTTGTAGGTCGACATTTATGTCGACAGCGGATTTTCATTCAACCACTGTTGTCCGCATCGCCGTTTAAATGTTCCCGACATAAAGGGCATTCACTGCATCCCTGCAGCTCAAAGCGAACCTACAATTTCAGGCTCGATGATGTTTTTGTAGGTCGACATTTATGTCGACAGCGGATTTTCATTCAACCACTGTTGTCCGACTCGTCGCTTAAATGTTCCCGACATAAAGGGCATTCACTGCATCCCTGCAGCTCAAAGCGAACCTACAATTTCAGGCTCGATGATGTTTTTGTAGGTCG